>JANOJN010000070.1:0-7017 GCA_031418775.1 Acidimicrobiia bacterium | reverse complement strand
GTGCGGCTGGCCATGGAGATCGCCGGCCGTTTGCGCCCGAAGGTGATGGGCGTCCCTGCGGAGGTTCCGGACGAGGAGTTCCTGGAGCTCCTGGCCACGGCAAAGTCTATGCGCCGCTAAGTTCTCCGTTGGAGCCGGGCGTCTTCCCGGCGCGGAACGGCCGCAACAGACCCCAGTGCCGGACCGCCACCAACGTCCAACCACCAACGGAGTCCGATCATGATGCCCACCCCCGCAGACAAGTTCACCTTCGGCATGTGGACCGTTGGCTGGCAGGCGCGTGATCCCTTCGGGGATCCCACCCGCGAGCCGCTCGATCCGGTCCGGACAGTCCATGAGCTGGCCAAGCTCGGGGCCTACGGCCTCACCTTTCACGACGACGATCTCGTCCAGTTCCAGCTGACCGACGCCGACCGCCGAACTGGCATCGACCGGTTCAAAGCCGCGCTCGCCGAGACCGGGCTCAAGGTCCCGATGATGACGACGAACCTTTTCACCCACCCGGTGTTCAAAGACGGTGGCTTCACCAACAACGACCGCGACATCCGCCGATTCGCGCTTCGCAAGGTCATGCGCAACCTCGATCTCGCCGCGGAGTTCGGTGCGAAGACCTACGTGTTGTGGGGCGGGCGCGAAGGGTCCGAGTACGACGGCGCGAAGGATGTCGGCGGCGCGCTCGATCGCTACCGCGAGGGCCTCGACACGCTGGCTCAGTACGTCAAGGACAAGAACTACGGCATCCGCTTCGCTATCGAGCCGAAGCCGAACGAGCCCCGCGGCGACATCCTTCTGCCGACCATCGGCCATGCGCTGGCCTTCATCAACTCGCTCGAGCACCGAGACATCGTCGGCCTCAACCCCGAGGTCGGTCACGAGCAGATGGCGGGGCTCAACTTCGTCCACGGGATCGCCCAGGCGCTGTGGCACGGCAAGCTGTTCCACATCGACCTCAACGGTCAGCGGGGCATCAAGTTCGACCAGGACCTCGTGTTCGGCCACGGTGATCTGCTCAGCGCGTTCTTCCTCGTGGACCTCCTCGAGGGATCGGACTACGACGGACCCCGTCACTTCGACTACAAGCCTTCACGCACCGAGGACGACAAGGGCGTCTGGGCGTCCGCCGCAGCCAATATGCGCACCTACCTTCTCCTCAAGGAGCGTGCTGCGGCGTACCGTGCCGACCCCGAGGTGCAGGCCGCCCTGGAGGAAGCCCGCGTCGGAGAGATTCACGCCCCCACGTTGGGCGTGGGCGAGACCTACGTCGATCTGCTCAATGACCGCAAGAGCTGGGAAGACTTCGATGCCGACGAAGCCGCCTCCCGCGGCTGCGCGTTTGTTGCCCTCAACCAGCTCGGGCTGGAGCACCTAATGGGTGCCCGGGGCTGATCGCCAGCAATCGAAACCGGCAAAAACACTAGGACGTTCTCGGCAAAAACCCGACCAAGCGTTCGGCAAAACACCGATCTACCGACAAATTCCGGTACGCTGCTGAAGGTGAGCATCGCCGTTCTTCCTCGTCGCGCCGCGGCGCTTGCCCAGGAGTACTTGACGTTCGCCCGCGTGGTCGTGCTGGACGGGCCGAGGCAGTCAGGGAAAACGACGATTCTTCGCTCACTTGCCGCAACGGCCGGTTTGCCGTTGAAGTCGTTCGATGATCACCGGGAGCTAGCCGCCGCGGTGGCCGACCCGATCGGGTACCTGGAGTCCATTGCGGGCCCAGTGGCGATTGATGAGTACCAGAGGGCAGGGAACGAATTCGTTCTCGCCATCAAACTGCTCGTCGATCGCGATCCAACACCGGGACGCTTTCTGCTCGCCGGATCATCCAATTTCCTGACGACCGGGCAACTCCACGAAAGCCTCGCCGGCCGGATTGCGATCGTCCCCGTTCGCCCGCTGAGTCGAGGTGAAATCCTCGAACGGCACGAAGGCTTCATCAAGGTCGCTTTGCGTGAGCCGGAAGCCCTGACCGAACGATCAGAGCCGCTGAGTCGTCTCGAGTTCGGCGAGCTCATTGCCGGCGGCGGATTCCCCGACTCCGTTCGAGCGACGTCGAAGCGCGCTCGAACTGTGCACTTCTCGGCCTACGCACAAACCGTCATCTCCCGCGAGGCTATGGGTGATGCGGGAAGCCGCAGAGACCCGGCGATCCTCCAACGGGTATTCAACGTCGTGACCGCAAGAACCGCCCAAGAGTTCATTCTGGAATCGATCGCTGCGGACTCTGGCGTAACGACGGAGACGGCCTCCGCTCACCTCGCCGTACTCACGACACTGCACCAAGTCGTTCTCATTCCGGGTTGGGCGTCGACCGCCGCAAGCCGAGCAAAACGTCGCCCGAAGATCGTGTCCGTCGACAGCGGTCTTGCCGCGTTCGTGCTCGGGCACACCGCCGAGACGATCGCCGACCCGCGTTGCCACGAGTTTGGTCAACTCGTCGAGACGTACGTGGTCGGCGAACTCCTTCGTCAGGCAGCTTGGGAAGACCGCTGCGACGTGTTCCACTATCGCGATCGCGACCAGCGCGAGGTCGACCTCATCCTGACGAATGGCTCCACCATCGTTGGGATCGAAGTCAAGGCCAGCGCCACCGTTGATCGCCGTTGGGGAGATCATCTGCGCTACCTGGGCGAGCGCGTCGGATCAAAGTGGGTTGGCGGAATTGTCCTCTACGCCGGAGAGCATGCCGTCTCCCTCGGGGGCGGGGTTCGTGCGGTTCCGATCTCCTCCCTCTGGATCGACCGACCGGGAGTCAGCTCCTGATCCTCGCCAGCGTGCCGTAGTACGCGGTCACGAGGAGTTCGCCCAGGGGATCGAGTCCGATCGAGGTGGGAGCGCGCAACTGGAGCGGGAGCTTCGTTCCGGTCCACCTGCCACCGTTGCCGGGGCGCACGGCGTAGAACGTTCCGGTGCACAGGTCACCGTGCACATACGCCCCGGCCAGCGAGCCGAACCGTGCGACGGCACCACCGATCACCGCGCAGCGGCCGTCGTGGGGGAACTCGTAGACCGGATCGATGGCGCCCTTCGGCTTGGCGCCGCCCCGGTACCCCTTGGTGCCCTCGCGAAGCCGCCAGCCGAAGTTCGCACCGCGGGCCTTCTCGAGCGTCACCCTGTTCACTTCTTCCCAGCTCGCTTGGCCAGTGTCGGCGATCCACAGCACCCCGCTGGGTTCGAGGAAGATCCGCCAGGGATTGCGGAGGCCGTAAGCGTAGATCTCCGGGAGTGCCTTTGCCGTTGCCCCGAGGCCCGAGCCAGGAGCACGACCTGAGGCAAAGGGATTCGTGTCAGGGACGCTGTAGGGCTTGGCCCCGTCGGGCGAGCGTCGAGGGTCGATGCGAAGCAGCTTGCCGAACCAGCGGTCGAGCCGTTGCGCGTTGTTGGAGACGTCACCGACGCCGCCCTTGGTGCCGACGCCACCACCATCACCGAGTCCGACGAGAAGAAGTCCGTCAGAAGTGAAGGCCAGCGAGCCGCCGTAGTGGTCGTCGTTCGGGTGCGGGAACTGCAGCACGATCCGGCCGGTTGCGGGGTCCGCAACGGTGCCGTCGAATGCGTACTCGGCGAGTGTCCACGCCCCGTCGAGCGCGGCGTAGGTGACGTACACGAACGATGGCGGACCGGGTAGGAACGCAGCTTGCATGAGCCCGCGCTCGTTCTTCGTCGACACCAGCGACCGAATGTCGAGCACCGGTTGCTCACGCAACACATCGTTGACGAAGGCGCGCAGGCGACCGGTCTTCTCGACGACATAGAGCGTGTCGTCACCGGGGCGCACGGTCGACGAGATCGGTTGCTCCATGCTCGCGGCAAGCGGAACCAGGGCAACCCCGGATTGTGCTGACTCGGATTGTGCTGACGAAGCCAACTGGGAAACGCTAAGTGCACCGATTGTCAGTGCACCCAGGACTTTGCAGAACCTCACGCGTCGGGGTGAAGGCTTGCCGCCAATCCTTCGACCACTTCGAGGTACTCCTCGACCATGTCCATGACCACACGACCGGCCGGCTTGATCTGGTTCATGTTGCCGACGATCTGGCCGACGAAGTAGTTCACCAATCGCTCGGCGCCCGATCCGGGAACGTTCGCGCCGCGCCCGATCCGGCGCTGTGCCTCAGCGATCAACATGCCATGGAGCGGCATGCCGAGCGGCTTGGGATTGTCAGGGTTCTCCCACTCGTCAGTCCAGGCCGTGCGGAGCTGACGGGCCGGCTTGCCGGTGCTCGCCCGGGAGCGAACCGTGTCGCTCGAGGTCGCCGTGAGGAACTTCCGTTTGACGACCGGGTGCGTCTCGGCCTCCTCGGTCGTGAGCCACACCGAACCGGTCCACACGCCTTGGGCGCCGAGCGCCATCGCCGCGGCGATCTGGCGACCGCGACCGATGCCGCCGGCGGCCACAACGGGAACCGGCGAGATGGCGTCGACGACCTCGGGGACGAGGACCATAGAGGCGATGTCACCGGTGTGGCCCCCGGCTTCGTAGCCCTGGGCCACCACAAAGTCGACGCCGTTGTTGACCTGTCGCTCTGCATGGACCTTCGTCCCCACGAGTCCGGCCACGTGGACATTCGCATCGTGGGCTTGGGTCACGAGTGTCGCCGGGGCGGGACCGAGCGCATTCACGATGAGGCGAATCTTGCGAGAGAGCGCGATGTCGACGAGGGGCTGCGCACCCTTGTGCGACCAGGTGCCCTCGCCGGTCGGGGCGATCTCGCCCTCGGGCAGCGGAGGAACGTCGTAGCGGGCGAGGATCTCGTTCACGAACATGCGGTGCTCGGCGGGGATCATCGGGGCAAGCCGCTCCGCAGTGAGCCCGCCTTCGTCGGAGCCGGTGTACTTGGCGGGAATGAGCACGTCGATGCCGTAGCTCTTGTTCGGGCCGATCTGCTCCTCGATCCAGTCGCAGTCGATCTCCAACTGGCGGGGGGTGTGCGCGGTCACGCCGAGCACGCCCATCCCACCCGCCTTGCTGACGGCGGCCACCACGTCACGGCAGTGGCTGAAGGCGAGGATCGGGAACTCGATACCGAGCATGGAGGCGATCTTGGTCTGCATACGATGCACGCTACCCGGGACGTCTCCCCCGACCCAAGGCTGCCGCTCCAGGGTCAGCGCCTCGGGGCTCGGTTAGTTGAGCGCTACGACGGGTTCGGGGGTGCCTTCGACGTTGAGCTTGGGGATGGCCTTGTCGAGCCAGCGGGGGAACCACCAGTTCCGGTCGCCGAGGAGTTCCATGGTGGCGGGGACCATGACGATACGCACGATGGTGGCGTCGATGAAGACCGCCGTGGCGAGGCCGAGGCCCATGACCTTGATGGAGCGTTCACCCAACGCGAACCCGAGGAACACGCAGACCATGATGGCAGCCGCCGCGGTGATCACCCGGGCGGTTGAAGCCAGGCCCTCGACGACCGCAGTGCCGTTGTCCTTGCCGTGGTCGTAATACTCCCGGATGCGTGACAGGAGGAACACTTCGTAGTCCATGTACAGTCCGAACACGATGGCAAACATCATCATCGGGATCCATGGCTCGATCGGGCCGGGCTTGCCGACACCCAGGAGCGATCCGCCCCATCCCCACTGGAACACTGCGACGACGAGTCCGTAAGCCGCGCCGATCGACAGCAGGTTCATGATGACGGCCTTGAGCGGCACGAGGATGCTGCGGAACACCGCCATCAGCAACAGGAAGGACAGGATCAGCACAACACCGATGAACAAGGGAAGCCGGCCACCGATCAGCGACGCGAAGTCGATGCCGCTCGCGGTGAACCCACCGACATAGGCGGTGGCGCCGCTCCCGGCGATGATCGGCGCGATCACGTTCCTGCGAAGGTTGTGAACGAGCTTGTCGGTGGCCTCGTCCTGGGGGCCCGTGGTCGGCGTGAAGTTGATCAGGAACGCCGTGCCCGAAGGAAGCGGTTGCGCCGCGGCGAACGCCACACCGGGCGTCGACTTCACGGCAGCCTCGAGCTTCGACACGACCGCGGCCGATTCAGGAGTCGGTGCTTCGATGGCAATGAGTCCCGGAGCATTCGAACCCGGACCGAACACCGACGCCTTGATGTCATAGGCCTTGCGGGTGGTGTTGTCCTTGGCGTTGTTCCCCTGATCGGAGAACCCGAGGCGCAACGACAACAACGGGATCGATGCGACCACGAGAACCAGCAGTCCACCGATCGCGAACGGCCATGCCTGCCGCTGTACGAGACGGCTCCAACGATGCCAACCGGTCTCACGGTCCTTCGGCTTCGCCGGTCCGCGGTGGATCGAGAACTTGTCGATGTTGTGCCCGACGAATCCGAGCATCGCCGGGATCAAGGTGACCGCCGCCAACACGATCACGAACACCGGTGTGGCGCCCGCCAAGGCGATCCCGTTGATGAACGACAACCCCATCAAGAACATGCCGAGCATCGAGATGATCACGGTGCACCCGGCGAACACCACCGCTCGACCAGCAGTGCTGATCGAACGCACTGTCGAGTCATGAGGACTCTTCCCTTCATGGAGCTCGTCCTTGTACCGGGTGACGATGAACAGCACGTAGTCGATACCGACGCCGAGCCCGATCATCCCGGTGATGCTCGTCACGAACGACGGCATGTCCATGAAAGCAGACCAGATCCCGACACCGGCGACGGCGATCCCGACACCAAGCGCCGCCGTGAGGATCGGCAGACCCATGGCAATGATCGACCCGAACGCCAACAACAGGATGATCACCGCGGCAAGGAGCCCGAACGCCTCGCTCGGAGGAAGGGAGAACCCGGCGAACGGCAAACCACCGAACTCCGTCGTCACTCCCTGAGCACGCAACGACTTGGCCGTCTTCACCAACTTCAACGGCTGGGTGTTCAGGTCGACACCCGGCTTGAACGTCACCTGCGAGAGACCAACGGTTCCATCCGGCGAAACCTGACCCGGTTGAGTCGAGGTGAACGGGTTCGACACACTCGCCACGATCTTGTTCTTCGCGAAACCCTCCAACCACGTGGTGATCTCCGCCTTCTTCGA
>JANOJN010000069.1:0-13482 GCA_031418775.1 Acidimicrobiia bacterium | reverse complement strand
CCGACCAACTCGCTCAGTTCCACGCGGTGGCAAGACTCCGTGCCGGGAGCAAGAAACGGCGACGACATGCCGGCCGGGCATCGGACGATACGCAGTCCGGTGGCCTTCGCTCCGGAGATCGGCCAGCCGGCCGACGGAGCGAGGAGGGGTCGACGTCGAATCGTGGGATCGAGCTGCACCAGTCGGATCCCCGGCGCGAGTCGATCATCTGCGCGCGTGACATCGAGCAGCGACCGAGTGGACGCGGGTGCCACCGAATAACCGATCAGCGCGCGTACGACTTGCGGTACAAGACCGGCAAGTTCTTTTCGCTGGGCGTCCGGGTCGAGTCTGACGTCGTCGGCACAATCGGGGTTCGCCCGATCAGGAGACTCTCGACTCAGTCGTTCGTTGACCGCGTTGTGCGTTGCACCGCGCATCAGGAACAGGGCGATCGGAGTGCGACGGACGCGAGGCATCGCCGCGGTCAGGAACTCGCCACCATCCACCCCGGAGTCACCGTCGCAACTCCCGATCACCACAGCAGACGGCACATCGGCGAGGAGCTCGGGGCTGACCGTGTCGGATGTGGGAGCGATCAGCACCGAAGCGGCGACGGACACGGACAATCGACGCCCCGGGTCTCCGCGACCGAGGACCGCAGCGACCGCTCCCCCGCGGGAATGACCGATAAGGATGACCTTCGACCGGTCGACCATCGCCGGGTCCAGCCACGAAGCGAACTTCGCTCCGGGAACCGATAGCGGCGCGAGCACGTCTCGTTCCACCAGCGATGCGGCGACTTCCCCGACCTCGTCGGACGGTCGCGCGAACTCGGCGTTCATGCCGAGGGCAACGGTGACGAAGCCCTGACGGGCCAGCGCCTCGGCGAGCCACGAGAACCCGTCATGGTTCGGCACCTCCGTACCGTCCGGGCACGGCCACTCACGTGCCCGACCCGATGCGCAGAAGGCGTGCGCGCCGTGCAACACGATCACGAGTGGGAACGGCCCGCGCCCATCGGTAGGTGCGCTTACGACGCCCCAGCTCCTCACCGGTGTCGTCGTGGTTCCGACAATCAGCGGGCGGACACCGCCGTCGAAGAACGTCGTTCGGACGGCGTGGGGCAGTGTTTCGGTTCCGCGGGCGGTGATCGTCGGAGCGGAGGAAGTCCGGGAAGTCGCGGAGGTCGACGAAGTCGAGAACGCAACTGGTTTCGACGGGGCGGCCGACACCTCACGGCCGGCGCCCGGGGCAAGCAAGAGAGCGACCAGGAGGAAGCGCACCATGCGGTGACGTCGAGCACCTTCGACACCCCGCCTCGCCCGAACCCTCACCGTGGACACCCCGAACACCCCTTCAGCGTGACAGACGGGCCGGGCGTCGCGGGACGAACGGCTCTAGGGGCGAGCCGTTCGACATGGTGGGCTGGGTTGGTGGCAATCCCTGCACTAAGAACGGCCGAGTCGTTCTGGTCCGGCGATGCAGGCGGCCTCGTCGAGCGGCTGGCCGCGGTTCGCGCCCATGCCACGGTGCTCCGCGACGGCGTCGAGGCCCAGGTGGCCCTCGACGACGTCGTTCCCGGAGACGTCCTCGTGCTTCGAGCGGGCGACGTGATCGCCCCCGACGCCCGCGTGCTCAACTCGGACGCGCTCCTCCTCGACGAGTCGACCCTGACGGGCGAGCGCTTCCCCGTGGAGAAACACCCAGGCGAACTCCCCGCTTCGACCGGCCTGAGCGATCGGACCAACGCTGTGTGGTGCGGCACCCACGTTGCCAGCGGGACCGGGACTGCCGTGATCGCCGCCGTCGGCGAGGACACCGAGTTCGGTCGGGTCGGCACCAGCATCACCCAGGCGCACGTCCCCACTTCGTTGGAGCTGGGTCTGCGTCGGTTCGGGTTCCTGCTCATGCGAGTCACGGCGACGCTCGTCATCGGGATCTTCGTCGTGAACGTCATTCTCAACCGCCCGGTACTCGAATCGTTCCTCTTCTCGCTCGCAATCGCGGTCGGCTTGACTCCGCAGCTCCTTCCCACCATCGTCACCGTCACGCTGTCGCACGATGCCCGTCAGATGGCCCGGCAGCAGCGGGGAGACGATCCTCATCGCCAAGGGAGCCTTCGAATCCGTTTGGGCACGTGTGCCACCACCTCCGAGGAGAGGGCAACACTGGTGGAGCGGTTCGAGAAGCTCTCGAGCGACGGCCTGCGGGTGCTCGGCGTAGCAACTCACACGTTCACGAGCGATGCGCCATCGACGTTGACACCGGCGCATGAGTCCTCGCTCACGTTCCGCGGGATCTTGTGCTTCACCGACCCACCGAAGCCCGACGCCGCTCCGGCGATCGCTGCACTTGCTGCGCTCGGCGTCGCGACCAAGCTCATCACGGGCGACAACCGTTTCGCCGCCGCCCACATCACCGCTGCCGTTGGTCTCGATTCGAGCAAGATTCTCGTCGGCGCGCAGATGAACGCGCTCAGCGATGATGAGCGACGCCATCGTCGGCAACATGTTCTCGATGGCTGCTGCCGCCATCGTCCTGCCGTTCCTCCCGCTGCTTCCCCGCCAGATCCTGCTCCTCAACTTCCTCTCCGACATCCCGGGTATGACGATCGCCGCCGACCGCGTCGATCCCGAGCTGGTCGCTTCCCCGCACGGATGGGACACGCGCCGCCTCCGCAACTTCATGATTGCCTTCGGACTCATCAGTTCGGTCTTCGACATCATGACCTTCGCGGTGCTCCGCCTCGTCTTCGACGCTGGCCCCGAACTGTTCCGGACGGGATGGTCCATCGAATCGACCGCCACCGAGTTGGCAGTGATGCTGGTGCTCCGAACGCGCCGACGCGCGTGGCGCAGCCGGCCCGCAACGGTGTTGATCGCGGCCTCGGCCGCGGTGGCCGCCATCACCGTCGCCCTCCCCTTCACCGGATTGGCCCGAGATCTTGGCCTGACCCGGCCCTCGACCGGCGTGTTGGCCGCGCTCGTCGCGATCACGCTGGCGTACATCGCCGCGACCGAGTTCGCCAAGCGGTCGCAGAGCAAAGACCTCACGGCGCCGCGGGCCAGATCATGACATTGCCGCGACCGGCGGCCACGACCCGCCGGCGCAGCGGCAGGGCCGCGCCGTGAACCAACCGAGAGCACGAGTCGACCACCAGGCCTGGCTGACCCGGAACTTCAAGACCCTTTCGATCGTTAGTCTCCTGCAGGACACCGCGTCGGAGATGCTGTATCCGATCCTTCCGCTGTTCATCACGGGCGCGCTCGGCGCTCCGGTCGCCGTGGTCGGACTCATCGAAGGACTCGCCGACGGAGTCGCCGCGCTCACCAAGATCGTCTCGGGGCGATTGGCAGACCGCTGGCAGAGGCGGCCGCTCATCGGCGCGGGGTACGGCGCGGCAGCGGCGGCAAAAGCACTCATCGCGGTTTCGACGGTCTGGCCCTTGGTCCTCTTCGCCCGCATGCTCGACCGGCTCGGCAAGGGCGTGCGCGGCGTACCTCGCGACGCCCTCATCGCCGACGACGTTCCCCGTGAACACCTCGGCCGCGCGTTCGGTTTCCACCGCGCGATGGATTCCGCCGGCGCGGTTATCGGACCACTGCTAGGTCTCGGCTTGTTCGAGTTGTTCGACCGTCGCTTCCGGCCTGTCTTCGTCATTGCGGTCATCCCGGCGGTGTTGAGTGCCGCCGCGGTGATGTTCGTGCGCGAGTCCTCGGCCGGACCGGCGATCCGCGATCAGCATGCAGCGTCCATGGAGAGTCCGGGGACTACTCGTCTGCCGAAGGCGTTCTGGGGTCCGTTCACCATCCTGTCCGCCTTTGCGTTCGTGAACTTCTCCGACGCGCTGCTCATCGTCCGGGCCAAGCACCTCGGGCTGAGCGTGTCTTCAGTGATCGCGGCCTATGCGTTGTACAACCTCACCTATACGCTCGCCAGCTATCCGGCGGGCGTGCTTGCCGACCGCGTGCCGAAGCAGGCGATCATCGGCGTCGGATTCGCCATCTTCGGCGTCTCGTATCTCGGCCTCGGACTGGCAACGAACGCCGCGTGGGTGTGGCCGATCTTTGCCCTCTACGGCATCTACACCGCGCTGACCGATGGCGTCTCAAAGGCGTGGATCGCCGCAGCGGTCGGGCCGGGAACACGTGGTCGGGCGCTCGGCCTGCAGTGCGGGGCCGCCGGTGTCGGGTCGATCATCGCCGGCGCCTGGGCCGGTCTGACGTGGAACGGTTCGGGACGTGGTCCGCTGATCATCGCGGGCGGCATCGCCCTTGGCCTGGCCTTCGCCGTCGGTGCCTTGACGGTTCGAGGGCTTCGCCATGGCGCTCGTGGATCTACGTGACCGTCGGCCGGACGGGGGACGACCTTTGCCCCTGGGCGGGCAACGAGCGACCTCGTACCGTGAGTCCACCGGCGCACAGTTCCCCGGAGTCCCGTCGGCGTTCGATGGGGGAAAGAAGGACATCATGGTCACGGTCAAGCAGGCAGCTTCGACATTTCTCGCGAACAAGCGCATTGCCGTCACCGGTGTTTCGCGCAACGCCCAGGGCCATGGGAGCAACACGGTCTACAAGCGGCTCCGTGATCGGGGCTATCAGGTCTTTGCCGTCAATCCGAACGCCACCGAGGTCGAGGGTGACCGTTGCTACCCCAACCTCACCGCCATCCCGGGTGGCGTCGACGCCGTGGTGATCGCCACGAAGCCGGACGCCGCCGAGGCAACGATGCGGGAGTGCGCGGAACTCGGTATCACCCACGCCTGGATGCATCGCGCCTTCGGCGAAGGCAGCGTCTGCCGGGATGCGACGGTCTACGGCCGTGAGCACGGCATCACAGTGATCGACGGCGGATGCCCGCTGATGTTCGAGCCGACGGCCGACGTCGCTCACAAGGTCATGCGTTTCGTGCTTACCCGAACCGGCAAGGTTCCCAGGACGGTTTGACCGAACCGACCGGGGAACCGAACCAGTTGCCGGGCATGCACCGCCGGCGAGGCGGCAAAGGCGACTACGACTACGACTACCTACCCGCGTCCTTGTAGACGGCGCTACCTTGACCCGCGTCCACCCATGTTTGGGTGCCGACCATTCTGGCCCGGTCGGCCATCGTGAACATCGCCGCCCCATTCTCTTTGGTTCCGGGCCCGTAGAAGGCCGGCAGATCGTCGGTGTCGTACGCAATGACAATCTGATCGGCGGTCGCCCAGTAGTACTTGGCGGATGTGATCCCACGATGCCCTCTGGCGGCGCGGCAGACCGCGTAGGCAGCTGCGCCGAAATCCTCTCGTGACGCTGTGTCGCGACGGTCCCAATGGTTGACGATGACCCATCCCATATTCGACTCCGTTTCCCGGATCCGTGGGATCCGATACTCAGTTCGAAGGCGACCGGCTTGCGGCGCAAACACTCTTCGCCTCTGGGGCGACCGTAACGCCGGGCTTCGGTGGCGTCAATCGTCACCACTTGTTGCCTCGGTCGCTTCGTGGCGCGGACGCTTCGTGGCGCGGAGACCTGACCGACGTCTTCCCGCACCGCAGCCAGTGTTTCGGGGAGACTCGTGACGTGATCCGCGATGACCGTCCCAGTGAGGAGGGCGCAGCCAACGAAACCGCGATCGATCGTTTTCGGAGTTCCACCCGCCGGCTGTCGTCGACGCGCTGCTGCGCGGCGCACGCACTCGCGAGGGCCAAGCGGCAGTGCACTTCTCTGCGCTGCTCCTGTTCATCCACGGGATCACCGATGAGCCGTTCGCCTGGTCCAAGCGTCCGTTCTTCCTCCCTTTCCACAGCACCGGCAACGAACGATGGATCGTCTTTCAGGAGCTCTGTCAGAAGATCGGAGTCGACCCCAGGAGATTCGAGCCGAACGGTTAGCCGGCGAGAGTGGAGAGGTCCATTTTGATGCGAAGAATCAGCCGGCAGCGGTGCGTTGCGCGTCGGTCGGCTTGCGGTACAGCACAGCCATGACTGCGGCGGCAAGGAGAGCGACGCCGGTGATCATCGTCCACGACCGGCGGTAGCCCGTCATCGTGTCGACCTTTGCTCCTGCGCTCAGGAGTGCCGAGGCGATGGCGATGCCGAGCGCCGCCCCGATCTGACGAACGGTGGTGTTGACGGCCGAACCCATGGCCATTCGGACCGGTGGCAGGAACGCATTCGAACTCGATCCGAGGGTGGAGATCGTCAGACCCACGCCGATGCCGGTGATCATCATGCCGGGTAGATACGGGAACAGGTAGCTCGGGTCGCCGTCGAGGAAGGCAAGGTTGAGCAAGATGCCGACCGCGAAGACCACGCAGCCGATCGTCACAACCGTGCGATGTCCGTGACGCTCGGCCCACTTCCCGGCCGGGAACGCGAACGCCGCGGCCATGATCGGGCCGGGAGACACTCCGAGGCCGGCCTTCACCGCCGAATAGCTCCAGACGTTCTGCAGGAACTGGATGTTCACGAAGAACATCGCAAAGAACCCGATCGAGAACACCATCGAGGCGAGGTTGCCCGCTGCAAAGAAGCGCAGCTTGGTGAGGCTGAGGTCAAGCACGGCATCCTTCTTCGTGCGGCACCACAGAACGAATGCGGCAGCGAACGCCAGCCCGCCGAGGAACGAACCGGCCGTGCCGATGGTCGTCCAGCCCCAACGCTCACCTTCGACGATGGCCAGCACAACGAGGCCGACACCACCCATGGAGAGAAGCGCGCCGATGACATCAGGAGAACCGGTGACCTGCTTCGGTGTCTCGCTGAGGTGCTTGATCGCAAGACCGACTGCGAGAAGGCCGATTGGGATGTTGATGCCGAACACCCAGTGCCATGACAGCGTGTCGACGAGGATGCCACCGACCGTGGGGCCGACCGCGGCGGCGATTCCGCCCACCGCCCCCCAGATTCCGATCGCCGCCGATCGCTTCTCGACCGGGAACTCGGGCAGAACGAGGGAAAGCGATGCGGGGGTGAGCAGGGCTCCGCCGATCGCCTGGATCAGCCGGGCCGCGACGAGCATCAGCGGAGGTGCTGAGCGCACATACCAATGACCCGAGGACGAAGACCAGCGTCCCTGTGATGAAGACTCGCTTGCGCCCGATGCGGTCGGCAATCCTCGATGACGTGAGCAAAGTGACTCAGCCATGGCCTGGGATGGTGTTCCACGGGCCGCTGTCGGCCCGAGGCTCCTTCGGCAGTCCGAGGATCTGCTCGCCCACGATGCCCTTCTGCACCTGACTCGTGCCGGCGTAGATCGTGCCGGCGCGGGCGTTGTAGAAGACGCCGACCCAGTTGGCGGTGTCGTTCGGCGAGCCCGGCTGATCGGTGCGGAACGCCGTCTGGGGCGCCTGCCCCGTGGGCACCGTCGCATCGGCACCGAGGATGTCGACGGAGAGCTCGGTGACCTCCTGGTGGTACTCGCTCCAGAAGAGCTTGCCGATGGAAGCGTCGGGCCCGGGTTGCTTGCCGTGGAGGAAACTGGTGAGCGCCTTGTAGCCGAAGTACCGCATGATCTCGACCTTCGTATGTGCACGTGCCAGTCGCTGACGGATGATCGGGTCACTCGTTGCACCGCGCTCCTTGGCGAGGATCGTCAACTTGTCGAACTCGCCGCGAAAGCTGATGGCATTCACGGCCGCTCCTGCACCTCGCTCGTTGCCGAGCAGGGTCATCGCTACGGCCCATCCGCCGTTCACTTCGCCCAGGACTGCTTCCTTGGCGCAGCGGGCATCGGTGAAGAACACCTCGTTGAAGTCCGACTCTCCCGACATCATCTTGATCGGACGAACCTCGACACCTGGCTGGCGCATGTCGACGAGGAGGAACGAGATGCCTCGGTGCTTCGCCTCGTTCGGGGCGGTGCGCGCCAGCACGAAGATGTGGTTCGCGAGGTGGCCCTGGGTGGTCCAGATCTTCTGACCGCTGATGACCCACTCGTCGCCGTCGAGCACGGCACGACAGCCCAGGTTGCCGAGATCGCTGCCCGCCGCCGGTTCGCTGTATCCCTGACACCACAGGTGTTCTCCGCTCAGCACCTTCGGCAGGTAGTGCTGCTTCTGCTCCTCGGTTCCCCACTTCAGCATGGTGTTGCCGAGCATGCCAATGCCGAATCCGTCGTTGGGCCCGCCGGTCGGGACACCGGCTCGGGCGAACTCCTCGGCCAGCACGACGGATTCGAGCGGGGACAGACCGGCGCCGGAGTACTGCGTCGGCCAGTTGAGCGCGAGGTAATCATTGGCGCTCAAGGTCGCGCGCCACTTCGTGGTGAAGGCGATCGCGTCGGCGTGGCTCAGGGCGCCGATGCCCTTCCAGTCCTCGGGAAGGTTCGCCCGGAGGAAGCCGCGGATCTGTTCCCGGTAGGCGGTGGCTTCGGGCGGGTAGGTGAGCTCCATGGCGTGAGCGTACGGGCGACAACGCCAAGGGTCGAAATCGCGCCGATGGCCGGGAGGCTCTTGTCGGCCCGACGGCCACGGGACCAGAGACAGACGCTGTGCGACGTCAGGAGACCAGGGGACACGAGGACGTCGCGAACTCGACCAAGAATGCGTATCTGCTTGCGGGAACGAGCGCGGTGACGCGCTCTGCTCGTTCTAGCTCGGCACCCGGATGGCCCGACACCAGAACGAGCAAGGCGTTTGGCCTAGGACTCGTACGAGCCTTCCTTCGATCCACCGCCGGATGCGCCATTCTGGGCGCCCTGAGTGAGTTCGGCGAGCGATCCCATAACGGTCACGGTAGGGGTTGAGTACTCCATGTTGTTGGTTGACATTCTGTTCACCCCCCTTCGGTTCCTGAGGACACGAGGCCGCAAGAAGCGACAGCCCGCATCGTTTCGACCACCTCGCCCAGCCGGGCGAGTGAACCTGGATACGAGAGTTGGTAGAGCGGCGTCGAACGCAGCAGGTCCGACGACCGTTGCAGGAACGTCGTCGGGCTGACCGCCTCCATCGCGGAAAGGAACCACCGCTCAGCGAGCAGCACCATCGCCGAACTTCCCATCATTGGCGTGCAGGTCACCGGACCGCCCGCGTCTTCCCGTCGATCGAGCGAGAAGAGGCTGCGAACTTGTTCGGGTTCGGAAACGCCGGAAACGGTCCATCGACGTTTGCGGTGCTTGCCGGTAATCATCGCGGCCGTCTCGTGGACAAGGCCAAGCGCAGACGCCGAGTCCGCACGAAGTTGCGTGCCCACGACCGTGGGGATCGCTACCGTTCGTTGGTCTCCGATCTCGAGTAGAAGGAAATCGTCGGCTACCCAACGTCCGCCGGCCGAGGCCAACGCCCCCGACAGCGTCGACTTGCCCGAACCGGACGGGCCGAGGAGACCAACGATTCCCCCGTCGATCGAGACCGCGTTGGCATGCAATGCGGTGTGCCCGAGCAGAGCGAATCGTCGTGGGAGTGCGTGTTCAAAGATCAGGTGCTGAACCAGAGCCGGACCGCAATCAGCCGACGGGAAGATATCGATCAACGCCCCGTCCGCGCTGATCTCGAGTTTGCCTAAGGAGCCGACGTTTGCGACGACGCCGCCGTCGGGCAATCGACGAGTCGACGCGTCCGAAAGATCTGCCAGGGGGCCCCGCATCTCTTCGCCGGAGCGCAGCCGCAACCGCACTTCAATCGGCGCGTCCAACGGAGCAGTATCCACCCCGGGAAGCGCCACATCGCTCTCGATGACGACTCCGGCAAAACGGACGAGACACGTTCCCGATCTCACCGAACCGTCACCGTCAGCCGCATTCGACCCTCCGCTCCGTCGGCGCAACCGTTTCGTGGCCCACCGGACTTTGTGCACTCACAGTGAAAAGACTGCCTCGCTCTGTACCGATTTGCAACTCTGTGTGGTGGTTTTCTGCCTGAATGCCCGGTTTAGTGGTCGTTCGACCTAGCCCGCGACTCGAACAGGGAGGCTCCAGGGAGGAGAACCCCCAGAACATTGGACTAGAGAAGACCCCATGGACTTCGGACCACTCCTCACCACCGACCAGATGGCGTCGTTCGTCGCCCGAGGCTTCCTTCGTTTCGAGGCTGCCGTGCCGGAGGACATCAACACCCAGGCGATGCACGAGCTCCCTCTGCTGTTCATGGCGTGGCTCGACGAATTCCGAGGAGCGAGCCGGTCCACCGCAGAAGGCAACGACGAGGTCGCGCTCCCCCGCTCCGGAACCACCCTCGACGACGCGTATCCGGCCGACTCCGCGTTGGGGCGCATGGTCCGGGTGCCCGTAATCGCAGGAGCGATCGCGTCCCTCGTAGGACCCCGCCCGGTGGTCGATCATCACTTCGTCCATCTAAAGATGGCCGGGGACCTCAACGCGCAGGGCCTGCATTGTGACGCCATCATCGACGATGGCCTGGCCTTCGACATCCAGCTCTTCTGGTTTCCCCACGACGTTGCACCACGCGAAGGCGGCACGCGTTATGTGCCTGGCAGCCATCTCCGACGAGTGAACATGGACGATGTGGCGAGATACCAACACCTCTCCGGAGAGGAGTACCACAGCGGACCGGCCGGGACCGTGGTGATCTTCCATCACGGACTCTGGCACGCTGGCGCTCCGAACCACGGGACCCGAAACCGCGTGATGGGCAAGCTCCGCCTCAACCCGACGGTGCCCCAGGTGCGTCTCTGGGACACCACGGATCTCGACGACCGTAATCGCGCTGATGACCACATCTGGGCGAAGACCGATCCCGCCATGGTGGCCGGTGAATTGCGTCGGAGCGAGGAGTGGTTCGAACCGTCAACGCACCGGCTCGAAACGGTGCAGCGGGCCAAGCTGTGGCGCTACCTCACCGGCGATCCTTCCTTCGATGTCGACTGGTATCTCACCCGAACCGAGCGGCGCACCGCGCTCACCGCCGCAGCAGCAGCAACGCGATGACCGGGGGTCTCCGCCAGCAGGTGCTGATGCTGTGGCTCGCCGGTCCCGGGCTCGACGGCCGGGCGCTCGGCTGGTCGTTCTTCGACGGTACCGATGGCGTCGGACCGCAGCCCGACGGCGACCCGCCCTACGCCACCGGCACGGCCGCGCTGGTCGGCGGCTGGCGGCTCGTCCAGATGTCGCCGCTCGTTCCGCCCACCCCCGGCCATGAGCGAGAGACGTCGTTCCTCAAGCACGAGTTCGTCTTCGAACGCCTGATCGACATCGATGCCACGGACTCGATCGGGAGCGCTGACCGTTCCGCGACACACCCGACAGCGACACCCCGACCAGCACCTCGCGGGAAGACGAACCCCGCGCATTGACCCCAGCCGCGGGTTGTCGATCTCCGTCGCGATGCCCGGCCGCCGGGATCACCGTGCGAGATAGCCACCGTCAACGGCGAGCACGTGACCCATGGTGAACGACGCTTCGTCGGAGCACAGGAACAATGTGGCCTTCGCGATCTCATCGACCGAACCGAAACGGCGGATCAGGCTGAGCCGGTCGATCACGTCCTTCTCTGAACCTCCGGGCCGCCGGGCCATCGCGTTGCGCAACATCGGAGTATCGATAGCACTGGGCGCGATTGCGTTGATCCGGATCCCGTACTTCGCGCAGTCGATCGCCGCGCTCTTCGTCAGGCCGACCACGGCGTGCTTCGACGCGGTGTACGCCGTCTGGTTCTGCTGGGGACGGTACGAACTGGTGGACGCGAAATTCACGATCGCCCCGCCTTTGCCCGTCGCCCGCATAGCGAGGATCTCGTGCTTCATGCAGAGGTAGGTCCCCCTGACGTTGATTCGCTGGATCGCATCGAAGAGGTCGTCATCGAGTTCCGCGATGGAAACGGATTCTCCCTCGATCGCAGCAGCGTTGACCGCTGCATCGAGGCCGCCGAATCGGTCGACGGCCAGGTGAACCATCGCGGCCACGGCATCGGCATCGGAAACGTCGGCGTCAACCACGATGCTTGTGCCGCCGAAGGCATCGATCAGCGAGCGCGTCTCGTTCAGGCCGGCAACGTTGACGTCGGCGAGAACCACCGACGCCCCCTCCCGCGCAAATGCAACAGCGATCCCTCGGCCCATGCCCGATGCCGCTCCCGTGACCACCACGGACGATCCTTCAAATCGCTTCGACGTTGCACTCATATGTGTCAGTTTCCCGGACGAGCGTCCAACTCTCCAATCCGCGCGCACCGGTCCCTGGACCGGCGGCGGTAAAGCCGCCGGCCCGAGGGAGATCGATCATCCCTTCGACGCACCTCGCGCCCACGCCAGCGACTGCAGGTTGATCGGCACGATCTCCTCGATATCCACGACGGGAACGACGTTCACGTCGTTCCAGTAGATGAACTTCGAAACGAACGAGGCGACAACCTTGGGGTCGCTCGTCTCGACGAGGACATAGCCGCCGTCGCTGTTCAGGTGTGACACGAACGCGAGGACGGTCAAGCCCTCCTCGGGCTGCCATTTTCCGAAGGCGGTGAGGAGCGCTTCCTGGTTGGCGAAGTTCTGGTCATGCGTGAGACCCACCGTACGAACGTTTTATTCGACCATGTACATCAATTGTTATCCCGTTTCTGGTGCGTCCGACCCGAGGTGGCTCAACGCCCGTCGCGAACGGTACTCCCGGCAGTTGGTGATTGCTCGGCGAGCCATCGTTCGTTCCGGTCCCGTCGTCGGAAGAATCGCTCGAGCCGTCGTGAACGCGTAGAGTGCAATTTCGGGCCGCGAGCAGCGAGTGTGAGGGCCTCCCAATCGCAGGAGACGACGATGAGCACGACCGAACTCCCCGCCATCCCGGCCGATGCCGACGTCGAGGGCACGATCCGCTTCGTGACCGACCACACCCCGACCACGTTCCTGTGGAACTACGAACGGTCGCGCCCGCAACTGGTGACGCTCTACAACAAGGCGATGGCGTCACAGTGGTCGAGCGTGACCGAGCTCGACTGGTCGACTCCGGTCGACCCCGAGGAGATCATCGACTGGAACGCTCCCGTGATGGTGCTGGCGAAGGCGGCCAAGGATCTGCCCGGCTCGCCCTTCAAGTCGTGGGGCGACAAGGAGTTCACCCAGCTCGGCCTCGAGCAGCTGAAAGCAACGCTGAGCCAATTCGTCCACGGCGAACAGGGCGCCATGCTGACGGCGGCGAAGATCACGTCAACCGTGCCCTGGATCGATGCGAAGTACTACGCGGCGACGCAGACGATCGACGAGGCCCGTCATACCGAGGTCTTCCAGCGTTACCTCAGCGAGAAGGTCGGCGAGCAGTACCCGATGGGGCCGTACCTGCAGGAGCAGGTCTTCGGTCTGTTGGAGGACAACCGCTGGGACATGGCCTATCTCGGCATGCAGGTCATCATCGAGAGCCTGGCCCTTGCGGCGTTCGGCGAGATGCTCCGACGCGTCGACGAGCCGCTGCTGCACAAGCTGCTCCGCTACGTGCTCGCCGACGAGGCCCGCCACGTCGCGTTCGGCATCCTCAGCCTCGGTGAGTATTACCAGGAGCTCTCCCAGGCCGAGCTCAAGGACCGCCAGGAGTTCCTGGCCGAGAACACGCTCCGCAACCGCTCACGCTCGACCAC
>JANOJN010000068.1:0-2274 GCA_031418775.1 Acidimicrobiia bacterium | reverse complement strand
GAAGTCGGCACCGCAGAAGAAGCCGGAGTACGGCGAGCCCCAGGCGTTCGCGTGGAACATCGGGACGATCACGAGGAGCCTGTCGGCTTCGTCGAGCCCGAGCACGGGCGCGCCGAGCGAGGCAAGTGAATGGAGATAGGTCGATCGGTGGCTGTAGGCGACACCCTTCGGATTGCCGGTGGTGCCCGACGTGTAACACATCGCCGCAGCGCTTCGTTCGTCGGGCTCGGTCCACGGGAAGCGGGTTTCTTCGGCGGCCAGCGCGTCGTGGTAGTCCATCGACGTCGTGCCGGGAAAGGCTTCCGTGAGCATCGAATGGTCGCCCGGTCCGACGACGAGGAAGTGGGTCACGTTCGGCAGGGTTCCGGCGATCTTGCACAGAAGGGGTATCAGCGATCCGTCGATGATGATCACCCGATCGTCGGCGTGGTTCACAACGAAGGTCAACTGCTCGGGGAACAGCCGGATGTTCAGCGTGTGCAGCACCGCGCCCATCGACGGGATGGCGAGGTAGGCCTCGAGGTGTTCGGCGTGGTTCCAGCAGAAGGTACCGACCCGCTGATCACCATCGATGCCGATGCGCCTGAGCGCGTTGGCGAGGCGCGCGGCGTTCGCGGCGATGTCGGCGTAGGTGTTGTGCTTCAACGTGAGCTGCCCCGAGTCCGGGTCATACGCGGTGAGGGTCTGCACCACGGAGTTCCGATGGACGGTCTCGCCCCGGCGGAGAATGGCGGTGACGGTGAGCGGGTAGTCCTGCATCGTGCTTCGCATGGCGGAGAAATCTAGCGGTGTGTCGCCCAATTGAGTTGGGCGAGTTGCGAGTCAGGTTCGTCGAGGGCAAGGACGCAGGAGGCACCGCTAGCCAGCGTCCTAACGGAACGACGATGACGCCGCCATCGGCGAAGCTGGCCGCAAGACGTCCCAGCGAAATGGGCGACACACCGCTGGGGTCTCCGGGGTAGGACCGCTCAGTCGGTAGCCTCGCTCCATGTCTGGTGGACCGCTGATCGTGCAGAGTGATCGCACTCTGCTTCTCGAGGTCGGTCACGAAGACGCATCGGCGTGCCGTCAGGCCATTGCGCCGTTTGCCGAGTTGGAGAAAGCACCGGAGCACGTCCACACCTACCGCATCACTCCTCTCGCCCTGTGGAACGCCCGGGCGGCGGGCCATGACGCGGAGCAGTGCATCGACGCGTTCCTCACCTACTCCCGCTACGACGTGCCGCAGGCGCTGCTGATCGACGTCGTCGACACGATGGGCCGCTACGGCCGGCTGGTCATCGAGAACGACCCGCTCTTCGGACTGGTGCTGCGCTCCACCGACGACGCCGTGCTGGCGGAGGTCCGCCGGACCAAGGCCGTGGCGCCCCTTCTCGGTGACACCGTCGGGCCGGCTCTCGTCCAGGTGCAGGCGGCCGACCGGGGCCGTCTGAAGCAGGCGCTGATCAAGGCCGGTTGGCCCGCAGATGATCAGGCGGGCTACGTCGACGGCGCGGCGTTCGCCATGTCCTTGAAGACGGCCGAGGAGCACGAGGACGGGTTCGTGGTGCGTGCCTACCAGCAGGACGCCGCGGATGCGTTCTGGGCCGGTGGCTCCGGCGTCATCGTGCTGCCCTGCGGTGCCGGAAAGACGATCGTCGGGATGGCGGCGATGATGAAGGCCCAGGCGACCACGCTGATCCTGGTCACCAACACCGTCTCGGTGCACCAGTGGAAGCGCGAGCTGCTTGCCCGCACGTCGTTGCGCCCGGAAGACATCGGCGAGTACTCCGGCGAGCGCAAGGAGATCCGCCCGGTGACGATTGCGACCTATCAGGTGCTGATCTCGAAGACAAACGGCGTGGAGAAGCACCTGGCGGTGTTCGACTCCCAGGACTGGGGGCTCATCGTCTACGACGAGGTCCACCTCCTCCCAGCTCCGGTGTTCCGGGCGACGGCCGACATCCAGAGCCGACGTCGCCTCGGACTCACGGCGACGCTCCTGCGCGAGGACGGACGCGAGCGGGACGTCTTCTCGCTGATCGGCCCGAAGCGCTACGACGCTCCGTGGCGTGACATCGAGGCGCAGGGCTGGATCGCCCCGGCGCGATGTGTCGAGGTCAGGGTGACGCTCACCGACGACGAGCGGATGCGTTACGCCACGGCCGAACCCGACGAGACCTATCGGGTCGGTTCGACCTCGCCGCAGAAGCTGTCCGTGGTCGCGGCGATCGTGGCCGACCATCCCGATGACCACGTGCTCGTGATCGGACAGTTCCTTGATCAGCTCGACAC
>JANOJN010000067.1:0-3059 GCA_031418775.1 Acidimicrobiia bacterium | reverse complement strand
GCCCCCATATATGGGGGCAACCTCTCTCCCAACGAGTCCCTACTGGGCGGGGCGGGCGTCGTTTGCTGCGGCTCGGCGGTCGATCAGTGCGACGCACTGGTCGAAGACGGTGTCCATCGTTTGTGAGCCGTCGATCGTCTCCAGCAAGTTCCGAGCCGAATAGAACTCGATGAGCGGTTTCGTCTGGCGTTCGTAGGCGTCGAGACGCACCTGGATCGCCTCCTCCCGGTCATCGTCGCGCTGGATGACTTCGCCGCCGCAGTGATCGCAGCGCCATTTCGACGCCGGCGGGTTTTGCACCGAGTAATTGTGACCGCAGGCGCTGCAGACCCGTCGACTCGCCAGGCGTTGGAGCACCAGCTCGGTCGACACTTCCAGATCGATCACGGCGTCGATGATCATCGGCGAGAGGATCTTCTCCAACGCCGTGGCCTGATGCGTGGTGCGAGGGAACCCGTCGAGGATGAACCCTCTGCTGCGAGCATCACGCTCGGCCAGCCGCTCGGCAACAATGCCGATCACCACCTGATCCGGCACCAGCTTGCCGTCATCTACAAACATCTTCGCCAGCTTGCCCATCTCGGTGCCCGCCTTCATGGCGGCGCGGAACATGTCCCCGGTCGAGATGTGGGGAACGACGTAGTGCCGGGACAGCTGCACGCATTGGGTGCCTTTTCCCGCGCCCTGCTTGCCCAAGATGACGAGGCGGCTGCCCCTACTCATCGTCTACCCCACCCGGTCCGCCCACATGCCCGAGGCTGCTGCCCCCAATACATCGACGCGACGTGCGATCTTCAGCGACCGGCGAGGCCGGTCTTCTGCGGCTTGAGGAACCCTTCGTAGTTCTTCGTCATCAGCTGGCTGTCGACCTGCTTCATCGTTTCGAGGGCGACGCCGACGGCGATGAGGATCGATGTGCCGGCGAAGCCGAAGTTGCTCACGTTGAACAACACGATGAAGAGCGACGGCACCAACGCGATCGCCGCGATGAAGAACGCTCCGGGAAGCGTGATGCGGTCGAGGATGAACTTGAAGAACCGCTCCGTTGGCGGGCCGGGCCTGATGCCCGGGATGAAGCCGCCCTGTTTGCGCAGCTGGTCGGCCTGCTGCACGGGGTCGAAGGTGATCGCCGTGTAGAAGTAGGCAAAGAAGATGATGAGCACGGTGTAGAGCGCGACGTGCGGAATGGTGTCGCTGCGCACCAGATTGTCGGAGATCCACGCCTGCCAGCCCGAAGGAAGGACGCCCTGGAGGAGCACGGGCAGGTACAAGACAGAGCTGGCGAAGATGATCGGCACGATGCCCGCCTGGTTGACCTTCAGCGGGATGAAGCTCGACTGGCCACCGAACATGCGCCGTCCGACCACGCGTTTGGCGAACTGGACGGGGATGCGTCGCTGCCCGTTGTCGATGAAGATGATCGCCACGATCATCGCCAGCACGACCACCAAGATGACTAAGAAGATCGCCCAACCCTTCTCGGCGCGAATACGGCCACCTTCGGCTGGGAGACGGCTCACGACGTTGGTGAAGATCAACAGCGACATACCGTTGCCGATGCCACGCTGGCTGATCATTTCACCCATCCACATGACCATCGCCGTTCCGGCCACGATGGCGATCACCCCGAGGGCGACCCTCGGAAAGTTCCAGCGCCCACCCGAGTAGAGGTCGAACGACGAGCCATCGGACGTGGCCTGGAAAATGCCCTGGCCACCGTTGTGGAAGATGAAGACGTACCCGACGGCCTGGATCGTGGCCAGGAACATCGTGAGATAGCGCGTCCACTGGGTGATCTTCTTCTGGCCGGTCGCGCCGTCCTTCGACCACTGCTCAAGGCGCGGAATGACCACGGTGAGGAGCTGCATGATGATCGACGAGGTGATGTACGGCATGATGCCGAGCACGAAGATCGAGAATTGCGTGAGCGCGCCGCCCGAGAACAGGTTCAAGAACCCGAGTACGCCGTTCTGGGCCGACTGCTGGCGCAACAGCCGCAGCTGTTCGATGTCGATCCCCGGAACCGGGATGTGGGTGCCGAGGCGAAACAGGGCGATGACCGCGATGGTGAAGAGGATCTTCGCCCGCAGCTCAGGCACCCGGAACATGTTCTTCAGCGTCGACACGAGGTGGTTGCTTCCTTTGACGAGTTCACGACGGGACAACCGCCGGTACCCGAGGGCGGCCGGCGGTTGGCACGAGTGAGACGGCGAATTCCTGCGACGACGCCACGATCAGACCGTGGCGCCGCGTGAGTCGTCGAAAGCGACGACTAGCGGTTGGCGAACTGGTTACCCTGGGCGGCCGGACGGACACCGAACGGCTTGGAGAGAAGCTCAACGGTACCGCCTGCGTTGGTGATCGCCGCGCTGGCAGAAGCCGAGAAGGCATGCGCTTTCACGTTGGCCTTGCCGGAAAGCTCGCCCCGCCCGAGGACCTTGACGAGAACGTTCTTGTGGATCAGCCCCGCTTCGCGAAGCACATCGACGTTGATCTCGCTGTGGCCACCGTCGATCAGCGCCTGGATGGCATCAATGTTGACGGCGTAGTACTCCACCCGGAACGGGTTGTTGAAGCCGCGAAGCTTCGGAATACGACGATGGAGCGGTGTCTGGCCGCCTTCCATCCCGGGCTTGACGTTGCGACGGGCCTTCTGGCCCTTGGTGCCACGGCCGGCGGTCTTGCCACCCTTGCCACCGATGCCGCGACCGACGCGCTTACGCCGGTGCGACGAGCCGGGAGCCGGCTGGAGGTCATGGATCTTGATGGTCATTTCTTCACGCGTCCTTCGCAGTGTCCGACACGTACTCGACCTTGATGAGGTATGGAACGCGGGCGATCATCCCCCGGATCTCCGGACGGTCGGGCAGGGTGTTGGTGGAGCCGATCTTGCGCAGACCCAGCGCCCGCATGGTGCCGCGGTGCTTAGGGATGACACCGATCGTGGAACGTACCTGGGTAACTTTGATCTCCGACATCAGTGACTCGCCTCGGCACCGAGCTTGGCCAACCGCTGCGTCTCCCGGTAGGCGCGTAGAACGCCGCCCGGCGTAACCTCT
>JANOJN010000066.1:0-25003 GCA_031418775.1 Acidimicrobiia bacterium | reverse complement strand
CATGGTCGTGGGTTTCGCCATCGTGTGCGTCGCCATCGTTCTCGACCGGGTGTCGGGAGCGTTCGTCACCCAGCGTCGCCGCCTGGAAAGGATCGATCCGCGGATCGTTGCGAGCGCAGCTGGCGCCATCCTGGCCGCCATCGCCGTCGGCCGGGTCGCCGGCTGGAACACGTTCCCGGTCTCGTGGCGGGCATCGTTCGCCGATTCGCTCGACACCGGTATCCGCTGGATACGCGACAACGGACGCTGGATCACCCGACCCGTCAACGACTTCATCGTCCGTGACGTGCTCATCCGCGCCCGCGACTTCCTCACCAACACGCTCGCCTGGCCGGTGCTCATCGGAGCGTCGGCCCTGCTCGGATTCGTGGCCCGCGGGTGGAAGCTGGCCCTCGGCATCGCGCTCGGTTTGTTCGCCGTCGGGCTCACCGGCATGTGGACGCTGTCGATCGAGACCCTGGTCCAAGTTGTGGTGGCGACCACCGTCAGTGCAGCCATCGCTCTGCCGATCGGCATCGCCCTGGGTCGACGGCCGCGGGCCGAGGCCTTTGTCGCTCCGGTGCTCGACGCGCTCCAGACGATCCCTTCGCTGATCTACACGATCCCATTCGTCATGATCTTCACCATCTCGGTGGTGCCGGGCGGCATCATCGCGTCGTCGCTGTACGCGATTCCCGCCGGCATCCGGTTGTGTGCCCTCGGGATCAAGCACGTCCCGGCCGCACCGATCGAGGCGGCAGAGAGCTTCGGCGCGTCGAAGCGGCAGGTCCTCTGGGGCGTGCAGCTACCGCTGGCGCTGCCGTCGATCGTCCTGGCCCTGAACCAGGTGATCATGATGGTGCTCTCGATGGTCGTCATCGCCGGCATGACCGGCTCGGGCGCGCTCGGGTTCGAAGCCGTGCGCGCGCTTACGAGATCGAACACGGGTCTCGGGTTCGAGGTCGGCCTCGCCATCGTCGTGATGGCCACCATCCTCGACCGCCTCACCCAGGCCGCAGCCGAGCGCCGCCGCTGAACTGTTGGGAGAGAGGTTGCCCCTCTGCTTGCCCGGCGCTGCGCCGCTCGCTCCGCTCGACTGCTCGCAACGCGAGTGACCGGCGCGCCGCTGGGAGAGAGGTTGCCCCTATTCGTGGGGGCAGAACACCTCCCAACGCCGCTGGGAGGTGTTTTGCCGCACTCAGGCCGGGAACGCGCCCTGCATCTTGGCCGCCGAGAGCGTGTTCTCGAGCAGACAGGCGATCGTCATCGGCCCCGTCCCTCCCGGCATCGGCGTGATGGCACCGGCCACCGCTTGCACGGCGTCGAAGTCCACGTCACCAACGAGGCCGGCCTCCGTCCGCGAGATCCCCACGTCGACGACGGCGGCGCCCGGCTTCACGTGGGCCGCCGTGATCATGCGGGCCTGTCCGGCGCAGGCGACGATGATGTCGGCGCCGCGACATACGTCGATGAGGTCCGAGGCGGGTGTTCGCGAGTGGGCGAGCGTGACGGTGGTGTCGATGCCCTTGCGACCGAGCAGCAGTACCTGCGGAAGGCCGGTGAGCGTGGACCGGCCGATCACGACGGCGCGTTTACCCGAGGTGGCCACCCCGTAGCGCTCGAGCAGCCGCATGACCCCGAGCGGTGTGCAGCCGACGTGGCCGGCCTGGCCGCGCACCAGGCGCCCGAGCGAGCGCTCGGTGAGTCCATCGACGTCCTTGTCCGGCGGAATGAGCGATAGCACCTCGTCGGCATCGAGACCGTCGGGCAGCGGGAACTGGCACAGGATGCCGTGCACCATCGGGTCGGCGGCGAGCGACGCAATCACGGCGTTGACCTCGGCCTGCGTCGCGGTGGCCGGCAGGTCGGTGTGCTTGGAGACGATCCCGGCCTCTCCCGCCTTCTTCTGCTTCGACTTGATATAGGCCTGGCTTGGCTTGTCGTCGCCGACCAGCACCGTGGCCAGACAGACGTGGGGCGAGCCCGACGCCTCGATCTCACGTCGTAAGCGCGCGATCGTTTCGTCGCGGAGGCGTATACCGTCCATCAGGACAGCGCCACCGGGGGTACGGACCAGCGGTTCTGAATTCATGCCAATCGCTTCTTTACGGATACTGCGGCGGGACGGACGATGGAGTCAGGCACAGAAGGCAACCCTAGGAGCGGGCGAAGTGGGTCGGCGCAGCAGGATCGGCGGCATCATCAGCTGAGCCCGACGATCTCGCCGTTCTCGTCGAAGTCGATGATCGACGCCGCCGGATGCGTTCCGAGGCCGGGCATCGTGCGCATGTCGCCGCAGATCGGGTAGATGAACCCGGCGCCCACCGACGCGCGGACCTCACGCACATTGAGCGTGTGACCGGTCGGCGCTCCCTTGAGCGAGGCATCGGCCGAGATCGACAGGTGCGTCTTGGCGATGCACACGGGGAGATGGCCGAAACCGTTGCGCTCATAGTTGGCCAGCTGCTTGTTGGCCGCCGCGCTGTAGGTCACGTTGGCGGCGCCGTAGATCTTGGTGGCAACGGTTTCGATCTTGGTCTTGAGCGAAGCCTCGTCGGGATAGAGGAACGCGAACGTCGACGGCTCGTCGCAGGCCTCGACGACAGCGCGGGCAAGGTCGGTTGCGCCCGCTCCCCCGTCGGAGAAGTGTGTGCACACCGCGACGCGCGCGCCCGCCGCCTCGGCGATGCGCTTGATGGCTTCGTGCTCACTGGCGAAGTCGGTCGGGAAAGCGTTGATGGCCACGACCGGGGAGACCCCGTGGGCCTTCACGTTCTCGATCTGCTTGATCAGGTTCGCGGCACCGGCCTCCACATCGGCCGGGTTCTCGGCGAGCAGTTCGGCAGGAAGCGCCTTGCCGGCGACGATCTTGAACTTGCCGCTATGGGCCTTCAGGGCACGCACCGTTGCCACGAGCACGGCGGCGTCGGGGACGAGGCCGGAGGTACGGCACTTGATGTTGAAGAAGCGCTCGGCGCCCATGTCGGCGCCGAAGCCGGCTTCAGTGATCAGGTATTCGCCGGCGTGGATGCCGATCATGTCGCCGACGATCGACGAGTTCCCGTGGGCGATATTGCCGAACGGTCCGGCGTGAACGATCACCGGTGTGTTCTCGAGTGTCTGGAGAAGGTTCGGCTTGAGGGCGTCACGCATGATCACGGCCATCGAACCGGCGCCATGGAGTTGCTCGGCGGTGACCGGCTCGCCGGCCTTGGTGTAGCCGACGACGATGCGGCCGAGTCGCTCACGCATGTCCTTCTGCGAAGTGGCGAGGGCGAAGATGGCCATGACCTCCGATGCCGCGGTGATGTCGAAGCCGCTCTGGCGGACGACGCCGTCCTCGGCGGTACCCATGCCGATCACCAGGTTGCGCAGCGATCGGTCGTTGACGTCGAGCACGCGTCGCCAGGTGATGTTGTTGAGGTCGAGTCCGAGCTCATTGCCCTGGTGGAGGTGGTTGTCGACCATCGCCGACAGAAGATTGTGGGCCGCCGTCACCGCGTGGAAGTCGCCGGTCAGGTGCAGGTTGAGGAGCTCCATGGGGATCACCTGGCTATATCCGCCGCCCGCGGCACCACCTTTGATGCCGAACGTCGGACCCATGGACGGCTGACGGAGGCTGATGACGGCCTTCTTGCCGATGTGCTTCATGGCCTGCCCGAGTCCGACGGTCGTGGTGGTCTTGCCTTCGCCGAGCGGGGTCGGGGTGATGGCCGTTACCACGACGTACTTGGCCTTCGGCCGATCCTTCAGCTCGTCGATCGCTTCGAGCGAGATCTTCGCGAGCTCGCGGCCGTACGGCTCGAGGAGGTGCTCGCCGATGCCCATCTGGGCGGCGATGTCCGGCAGCGGCAGTGGCTTTCCGGCACGGGCGATCTCGAGATCAGACGGGAACGGCATGGAAGCTCCTCAGGGTTGGATCGTCGAACGGGTGGACGTCGTGGATGTTGGGCGGGTCGAACTGTTGGGCGGATCGCCGGTGGGGGCAGCGTGAACGTCGGCAACACCATCATCGTTCCACATTGCGGGCCCGTCCCGCATGGTGGACTACGGGGGAGCGATCAGTACACTGGCGATCATCGCACCGCCACCCCGGGAGAAGCCATGAGCACGACCGCGAAACGCCCGGCCCACCGGGGCATGAAGTCGTCCCCGCTCCCCCGCATCACCACCCCGCTCGTCCGGGACGACGGGGTGCTCCGCCCGGCTACGTGGGACGAGGCACTCGAGCGCGCTGCCCGCGGGTTCGCCGAGACCCGGAGCGCCCACGGACGCAACGCATTCGGACTGTTCTCCTGCTCGAAGTCGACGAACGAGATGAACTACATCGCCCAGAAGTTCACCCGGGCGGTGATCGGCACCAACAACATCGACTCGTGCAACCGCACTTGACACGCTCCGTCTGTGGTCGGTCTGGCCACCGTGTTCGGAGCAGGCGGCGGAACCTCGAGTTACGCCGAGATCGAAGCAACTGACGTCATCGTCCTCTGGGGGTCGAACGCGCGTGCCGCCCATCCGATCTTCTTCCAGCACGTCCTGAAGGGGATCCGCAACGGCGCCAAGCTGATCGTCGTCGATCCGCGCCGGACCGAGACCGCGCAGTGGGCCGATCTGTGGTGCGGGCTCAACGTCGGTACCGACATCGCGCTGTCGAACACCATCGCCCGCGAGATCATCCACGCCGGCCTCGCCAACCGAGCCTTCATCGAAGGCTCCACGAGCGACTACGAGGCCTACGCCGCCTCGGTCGAGCCGTGGACCCTCGCCCGCGGTTCCTCCGTCACCGGCGTGCCCGCCGAGGCGATCCGCGAGCTCGCCCACACCTATGCCCGCGCTGACCGGGCGCAGCTGTGCTGGACGCTCGGCATCACCGAGCACCACAACGGCGTCGACAACGTCCTCTCCCTGATCAACCTGGCGCTGCTGTGTGGCCACGTCGGACGATTCGGCGCGGGACTCAACCCGTTGCGCGGTCAGAACAACGTGCAGGGCGGCGGCGACATGGGGGCCATCCCGAACCGCATGCCCGGCTTCCAGGACATCCTCGATGCCACGGTCCGGGCGAAATACGACCACGCATGGTCGCTCGTGGGCACCGGCAACGAGATCCAGGACCACTACGGCTGGCACCTCACGGCCATGTTCGAGGCGATGGGCCGCGGCGAGCTGCGTTCGCTCTACGTCATCGGGGAGAACCCGGCGCAGTCCGAGGCCGACAAGGGCCACGCCGTGAAGCTCCTCAAGGGACTCGACCACATGGTCGTGCAGGACATGTTCCTGACCCGCACGGCCGAGCTGGCCGATGTCGTGCTTCCAGGTTCGGCCAGCTGGTGCGAGAGCGAAGGCACCGTCACGAACTCCGAACGGCGGGTGCAGCGCTGCCGCAAGGCCCTAAACCCGCCCGGCGACGCGAAGGACGACATCGAGATCATTCTGGCGCTCGCCGCCAAGATGGGTCACCACTGGACATATGGCTCGACTCCTCGTGAAGTCGCCGAGAACGTGTGGGACGAGATGCGCGAGCTTTCACCGATGCACCACGGTATGTCATATGCGCGCTTAGAGGAACACGACGGCATCCAGTGGCCGTGCCCGAGCCATGATCGCATCGAGCCTTCGTTCCTCCACGGACGCATGTGGGCCGCCGACCCGGCCGAACGAGGTCGGCTCGCCCCGTTCTCGGTCGTGATCGACGACCCGCCGGTCGACACGCTCTCCGACGAGTTCCCACTGCGGCTCACCACCGGCCGACGGCTCGACTCCTACAACACCGGCGTGCAGTCCGGTGGCTTCGCGTCGCCGCTGCGCTTCGGCGAGACCATCGATGTGTCCCCCGAAGACGCCCGAGCCCTCGGCATCGTCGACGGTGAGATCGTTGTCGTGGCGTCGCGCCGCGGAGCGGTCGAAGCACCCGTGCAGATCGATTCATCCCTTCGCCCCGGTCTGGTGTTCATGACCTTCCACTTCCCCGAGCAGGTCGACGTGAACATCCTCACCATCGAAGCCAACGATCCGAAGTCGGGCACCGCCGAGTTCAAGGCCAGCGCGGTCCGGATCGACAAGATCTCCGATCGTGCCCTCGTAGCGGGCAGCTGAATGGACCTGCGAACGTCCAGCGCGTCGGCGACACCGGTCGAGGCTGCAGCCATCGAGTCGGTCCTCGGACCGGCGATCGACGGATGGCGCACCGCCGAGCGCACCGCGGCGGACTTCCACGTGGGCAGCGGCGGCCAACAGCTTCGCGACCGACGTCATGAACTCCTCTCCGTGCTCCACGCCGTCAACGATCGGGTCGGGTGGATCTCTCCCGGCGCGGTGAACGAGATCAGCAACCGCACCGACGTGGCCCCGGCCGAGGTCTTTGCCGTCGCCAGCTTCTACGCGCTCTTCCCACTCACGGAGTCCGACCCGCGTCAGGTCCACGTGTGCGTCGACGCAGCATGTCGCGCCGCCGGATCCACCGAAAGCGCCGTGCCCCGAGGCGCGCACGCCTCTCCCTGCCTGGGAGCATGCGAGCGCGCACCGGTCGGACTCGTCACCCTGGCCGGCGCGCCGGCGCGTCATGCGCTGATCGAGAACTGCACACCCGCCGTCGTCCAGTCGGTGATCGACGGCGCCTGGCCCGCTCCCGAGGCCCCGGTCGCGGCAGCACTTCCCCAGCCCGTCGCCGACCTCACTCTCCTGCGCCGCGTCGGCGTGATCGATCCGCTGAGCCTCGATGCATACCGCGCCAACGGCGGCTACGAAGCGCTACGCGCCGCCTTCGCCATGGGTCCGGTGGCCGTCATCCGCGAAGTCACCGACGCCAAGCTGCTCGGTCGCGGCGGTGCCGCGTTCCCGACCGGGCGCAAGTGGGATGCTGTGGCACGCCAGCCGGCACGACCCCATCACCTCGTGTGCAACGCCGACGAGTCCGAGCCGGGCACCTTCAAGGACCGTGTGGTCATGGAAGGCGACCCGTTCGCACTGATCGAATCGATGACCATTGCGGCGTTCGCCACCGGTTGCGAGCACGGTTGGATCTATCTCCGCGGCGAGTACCCGCGGGCAATGGCCACCCTCACGGCGGCGCTCGACACTGCGCGTTCACGCGGGTACCTCGGCGCCAACATCCTCGGTTCGGGGTTCGACTTCGACATCGAGATCACCCGTGGCGCCGGTGCCTACATCTGCGGCGAGGAGACGGCGATCTTCAACTCGATCGAGGGCTACCGGGGCGAGCCGCGCAACAAGCCGCCGTTCCCTGTCGAGAAGGGTCTCTTCGACAAGCCCACCGTGGTCAACAACGTAGAGACACTGATCAACGTGCTCCCGATCTTGGTGGAGGGTGCGTTGACCTACGTGGCGCGGGGCACCGAGGGTTCCGTCGGCCACAAGCTGTTCTGCCTCAGCGGCGCCGTCAGGAAGCCCGGCGTCTACGAAGTCATCTACGGCATCACGCTCCGCCAGCTCATCGATCTTGCCGGCGGCCTTCCGGACGGACGATCCGTCCAGGCGGTGCTGCTCGGTGGTGCGGCCGGTTCGTTCATCGGCCCCGACAACCTCGACATCCCACTCACCCTCGAGGCAACCCGCGCCATCGGCGCGTCACTCGGCTCCGGGGTGGTGTGCGTGTTCGACGACACCGTCGATCTCATCGATCAGGTACGCCGGATCGCCGCGTTCTTCCGTAACGAATCGTGCGGCCAGTGCGTGCCGTGCCGGGTGGGCACCGTCCGTCAGCAGGAATCGCTGACACGCCTGACCATCGGCTCGCGACCTGACCGCACGCGCGCTGATGAGTTGGCGCTGCTCAAAGACCTCGGCCAGGTAATGCGCGACGCCAGTATCTGCGGCCTTGGCCAGACGGCCCACAACGCCATCGATTCCGCCATCAAGCTCGGGGTGTTCGCATGACCGCCGTTTCGCTGGGCATGCCGCGTCGCATTGTCGAGGCCACCATCGACGGTGCCACCGTGAGGGTGCCTGAAGGTACGACGATCTTCGATGCATGCCGCAGCGCGGGCACCGAGATTCCGGTGCTCTGCCGGGGCGAGACCATCACGCCGAAGAACGCGTGCCGGGTATGCATGGTCGAGGTCGAGGGATCTCGCACCCTGGTGCCGTCGTGCTCGCGTCCGGTCGAACCGGGAATGGTCGTTCACACCCGCAACGAGCGTGTCGACACCTCGCGCCGAATGGTGCTGGAACTCCTCGGCAGCTCGGTCGACCTCTCGATCACCCCGAACGTGGATCGCTGGAACAGCGAGTACGGCGTCGACACCGCTCGACACGGCGACGTCTCGTTCGCTCCCGACCGTGACTCGCGCGTCACCGGGCACCACCACCCCACCGACGGCTCACTCGCCGAGACGGTCCGTCAGGCGGTGAAGGACGACAACGACCTCTACGTCCGCGACTACTCGAAGTGCATCCTCTGCTATCAGTGCGTCGACGCATGCGGTGAGCAGTGGCAGAACACCTTCGCCATCGGCGTCGCCGGCCGCGGGTTCGACATCCGCATCTCGACCGAGTTCGACGCCGCGCTCACCGATTCGGCGTGCGTCTATTGCGGTAACTGTGTTCAGGTCTGCCCGACCGGTGCGCTGATGTTCCGAAGCGAGCACGAGATGCGCGCTGCCGGCACCTGGCATCCCGAGGAGCAGACCCAGACCGACACGATCTGTCCGTACTGCGGCGTCGGGTGCCAACTCACCCTCCACGTACAGGACGAGCGCATCGTCAAGGTCACCTCCCCCGCCGAGCACTCCGTGACCCACGGCAACCTCTGCATAAAAGGCCGCTTCGGCTTCGAGTTCGTCCAGAACAGCTGACGCGTCTGCTCCTTGCTCGGTCGCTCCCGGACGGAAGCGGCGACCAGATTCGCCTACAAGGCATAAGTGATGAATACCTTGTAACATGTTCGTCATGTCCAGTTCTGGTGAACTCCGGGTTTCTTCTCGTGGCCAAATGAGCCTCCCCTCGTCCACGAGGCATCGGTGGGGCCTCGATGATGGCGGCGATGTCGGATACCTCGATCTCGGCGACGCTGTGCTGCTCGTGCCGGGTGGCACGCAAGCACTCCGAAACAAGCTGTTGGGCGCAATCAGTGGCGCGGACTGGGAGGCTGCGCGGACCGGGTTCGGAGACGATGACCTGGCCAGCCAGTGACCATTGCGCTCATTGACGACCAGTTGCTCGGCCAGGTGCTGCGGGGCCGCCGTCCGCGGCCAATCGCTTCGAAAGACCTGTACACCACCGGCTACTGGTACGTCCGACTCTGCCAGGCAGTACTTCGAGCCGACGAAAGAACCGGGGTCCTCTCGGCACCGTTCGCCGACCTGGCCCCCAACCTCGTCGACAACGCCAGAAATGCGCTGCTCGAACTTCCGGAACGGATCGGCCTGGTGAGCTTGCGGGACTTGGGCCCGACGATCGCCAGTCTGCGGGCCAAGCATCGGTTGAACATCCTCGCTCTCGAGGCCCTCGCCGCCGCATCGATCCTCGACGCCGAGGTGTACCTCAGCGCTTCGTCGCCGCTTCTCGAGCGGGCGCTTGCGGACGAAGGGCGTCATGTTCGCGTCATTCAGTCGAAGTAGCGGCAACGACCGCACATCAGCACAGAGGGCGCGGGGCCACGACCGACAGTTCACAATGCACAAAGACAAGAACCGGCAAGACTGACCGGCTCGTGAACGCCGACACCCCATCCACTGATCCCACCACCAAGGCGTCGGGCCTCGCCGTGGCCGGGCTGTTCTTCGTCAACGGGCTGGTCTTCTCCAACTGGATCCCCCGAATTCCCGATGTGCGTGACCGCCTGGGGATGGACAACGGCGGACTCGGGGCGACCCTCATCGGCGGCGGACTCGGCGGCATTCTCGGCTCGCTGCTGGTCGCCCGGTTGCTGCGCCGATTCGGCAGCCGTCGGCTTGTGCTCATGGCGGCAACCGCACTTGCCCTCCTGCTTCCGCTCGTGGCGCTGGCGCCGTCACCGATCGTGCTGGTCGCGGTGCTCACCTCGCTCGGCTTCTGCGACGTGTTCAACGACATGGCCATGAACACCCAGGGCACCATCGTGCAAGGCCGTCTCAGCCGATCGATCATGCAGCGGCTCCACGCGGCGTGGAGCTGCGGAGCCGCGTGTGGCGCCGCGACGGGCGCACTCGCTTCGGCCTACGACGTCGGTGTCGGCGTCCATCTCGGCCTCGTCGCCGCTCTGCTCCTGAGCGTCATTGCGTTCGTCCGGCCGCATCTCGTCCGAAGCGATCCGACTGTGGGCACCGCGGCTCCCGTCAGGCACGCGAGGCGACCGAGGCGGTTCTCGCCCGTTGTCGCGGCGATGGTCGTGATGGCCGTCGGCGTCGCCTTCGCCGAAGCCACGCCGTCGGACTGGAGCGCGGTCACGTTGCGCGACGTGTTCTCCTTCAACGCCGCGGGCGTGGCGACCGTCCTGTTCGCGGGATCGATGCTCGTGGCACGGCTCTTCGGCGACCACCTCGTGGACCGCCTCGGACCTCAGCGCATGCTCGACGCGGCGCTCGCCGTCGCCATCGCCGGTTTCGCGTTGATCATCGTGGCCCCGGTCGCGCCCGTTGCCCTGATCGGGTTCAGTGTGTGTGGCTTGGGCGTATCGGTGATGTTCCCGCAGCTCTACGCCATGGCCGCCACATTGCCGGGAGCGGCAACAGGTTCTGGCCTCGGAGCGATGGGTATGGGTCAGCGCGTCGGCTTTCTCGCCGCACCCCTGCTTGTCGGCACTATTTCCGACTGGCGATCTCTTCGGTGGTCGTTCGCCGTTGTTGCCGCGATCGTGCTCGCCGCGATCCTCAGCGCGCGTACGGTACTGCGAGGGAACATCGGTCGGGCGGTCGCCTGACCTGTCGCCGAAAAGCCCTCAGCCGGACACGCTGCGGATCTCGTCATTGAACGTCTTGACGTGATCGGCCATGAGCTTCTCGCACCGGTCGCCGTCGCCCTCACGCAGCGCGTCGAGCATGTCGACGTGCTCTGACAGCACGTCGTGCATCTCGAATGTCTCGCGCAGGTAGAGGTACCAGACCCGTTCGCTCTGGGCGTACAGCATGTCGAGCGTGTCGGTGAGGAAACGGTTGTGTGCCGCGGCCCACATCAACTCGTGACAGCGACGATCCACGGCGAGTGTCTCGACCGGGCCGGCTGTGGGTCTGACTTCGGAAAGCACGCGTCCGAGTTCGGCCCACTCGCCCGGAGCCCCACGCTCGGCAGCAAGCCGGGCGGCGTAAGGCTCGACGACGCGACGGGTCTCGAACAGCGTCGCCAACTCACTCACCTCGATGGACGTGACGAAGACGCCCCGCCGCGGCACCACCCGCACGAACTGATCGCGCTCGAGCCGCTGAATGGCCTCACGGATCGGTGTACGACTGACGCCCAGGCGCTCTTGGAGCGCGACTTCGTCGACCACGGCTTCCGGGGCCAATTCGAGAGTGACGATGAGCCGTTTGATCGCGGCGTACGCCTGATCACTCAGCGACTTGGGCCGGCTCACGAGCTTGGGCCGGGAGCGGTCGACGAAATGGGTGCGAGCCGGCCCAAGACAGCCAGCCGGCCCACGTAACCGGGAAACAGGACCGCCGGAGGCCGGGACATCGCCATGCTCCGAATGCTACCATCGTGATATATCAGACCGGGCGTTGTCGTCCGGCGTCGGAACGAACGAGCCGGCTCGACGAGTCGGGGCAAGGACATCATGAGCGAGTTCCCCACCAAGGCCAAGTGTGTCGTGATCGGAGCGGGCATCGTCGGAAACTGCCTCGTGGGGCACCTCGCCCGACTCGGATGGACCGACATCGTGCAGATTGACAAGGGCCCGCTCCCCAACCCCGGCGGCTCGACCGGCCACGCGTCGAACTTCATCTTCCCGACGGATCACAACAAGGAGATGGCGTTCCTCACCCTCGACAGCCAGCAGCAGTACGTCGACATGGGCGTCAACAACGAGTGCGGCGGCATCGAAGTGGCCCGCGAGCCGCAGCGCCTCGAGGAGTTCAACCGGCGCATGACCTCAGCGAAGGCGTGGGGTATCGACTCGCGGCTGATCACCACGGCCGAAGTCAAGGAGCTCGTCCCCTTCATCAACGAAGACGTGATCCTCGGCGGCTACTACACCCCCAGCGTCTCCGCCGTTGACTCGCTCCGGGCAGGCACGCTCATGCGTGAGGAGGCAGTGGCCAAGGGTGCGCTGCAGGTGTTCGCCACCACGGAGGTGCTCGACATCGAGACCGACGGTGTCTACGTGAAGGCCGTCGTCACAACGAAGGGCCGCATCGAGTGCGAATATGTGGCCATCGCGTGTGGCGTGTGGAGCCCCCGCATCGCCAAGATGGCTGGCGCCAACATCCCGCTGATCCCCGCCGTCCACCAGATGGCCGACGTAGGGCCCATCCAGATCCTCGTCGAATCGAACAAGGAACTGGCGTATCCAATCGTGCGCGATATGGACACGTTCTGTTACGAGCGCCAGTCCGCCGGTTCGATGGAAGTCGGATCGTATGCGCACCGACCGATCTTCCATCACCCCAACGACATCCCGTCGAATGAGGAGTCGGCACTCTCCCCGACCGAGCTGCCGCTCACCATGGACGACTTCGATCCGCAGATGGAGCAGGCCATCGAGCTGATGGACATGCTCGGCGACGCCGAGATCAAGTACGCCATCAACGGCCTGCTGTCGCTCACGCCCGATGCCATGCCGGTCCTCGGTGAGTGCGTCGAGGTGCGCAACCTCTGGTCGGCCGCCGCCGTGTGGATCAAGGAAGGTCCGGGCATCGCCCAGCTCGTCGCCGAGTGGATGACCTTCGGCTACCCGAAGATGTGCGATCCGCACTCGTCGGACATCAGCCGGTTCTACCCGCACGAGAAGACCGAGATGCACGTCGAAGCCCGATGTGCCGAGCACTTCAACAAGACGTACGGCATCGTGCACCCCCGTGAGCAGTGGGCGTCACAGCGCGACATGCGCCGTTCGCCGTTCTGGTGTCGGGAGGACGCGCTCGGCGCGGTGTTCTACGACGCCCGCGGGTGGGAGCGTCCGCAGTGGTATGGATCCAACAGCGCGCTTCTCGCCAAGTTCCCGGATGTCTGCGAGCCCCGCGAACACGAGTGGGACGGCCGCTGGTGGTCGCCGATCATCAACGCCGAGCACCTCCAGATGCGCGAGACCGTCGGCATGGTCGACCTCACGGCATTCAATCAGCTCGACATCAGCGGACCGGGCGCCCTCGAACTCATGCAGAAGCTCAGCGTGAACCAGGTCGACGTGGCGGTCGGCCGAGGTGTCTACACGCCGTGGCTCACGCCGCACGGCGGCTTCCGTGGCGACCTCACCATCCAGCGGCTCGGCGAGCAGCACTTCCGCGTCGTCACCGGCGCCTTCGATGGCGGTCGCGACGAATACTGGATCAAGCGCCACATGCCCCTCGACGGTTCCGTCAGGTTCGAGAACAAGTCGAGCAGTCTGTGCACCATCGGCGTGTGGGGTCCGAACGCCAAGGCGCTCGTCGAGAAGATCCACACCCCGCAGCGAGGCGAAGGCGGGCTCGACAACGAGAGCTTCCCCTACGGCTCGGTGCTCGACCGTCTGCTCGCCGGGATCCCGTGCACGATGTTCCGCATCTCCTACGTCGGCGAGTTCGGCTGGGAGATCACCACGAAGATGGAACACGGTCTCAAGCTGTGGGATGCGCTCTACGCGGCGGGCCAAGACCTCGGAGTGATCCCCGTCGGCATCGGCGTCTACGCAGTCACCGGACGCATCGAGAAGGGCTACCGCCTCATGGGCGCCGAGCTCGAGAGCGAATACATGCCCCATGAAGCCGGCCTGGATCGTCCGAAGGTGAAAGCAGCCGACTTCATCGGCAAGGAGGCCTATGTGGCCGCCCGCGCCGCAGGAGCGAGCACAGTCATGTGCACACTTACGATGGACGACCACATGTCGAAGGCCGGGATCAAGCGGTACCCCGTCGGCGGCAACGAGCCGATTGTCACGGCCGACGGCGAGCGCATCCTCGACGCACACGGTCGGGTTTCTCGAGTCACCACGGCGGGCATGGGCCCGTCGGTCGGCAGGTTTGTTCTGCTCGCGTACCTTCCGCCGGAGCACGCCGTCGAAGGCAACAAGGATCTCCGGGTCATGTACATGAACGAGCTCTACCCCGTCACCGTCGACCGGGTCGGCAGCACCCCGCTGTTCGACCCGACCGACAGCCGCATGAAGGGCTGAGGACGCGGACGATGGGCTCCACCCTTCGGCGCTGCGCCGCTCCGCTTCGCTTCACTGCTCGCAACACCAGCCACCCGACGACCGCGACCGTCCTCTCATGAGCTCTCTCCGCATCGCCGTCTGTGTGAAACGGGTCCCCGCTCCGGGTTCGCGTATCAATGTGACCGGGGATGGGCATGCCGTCGACGCAACCAATCTCGGCTTCACCACGTCTCCACATGAGGAGTGCGCGGTGGAGGCCGCAGTCCAGCTCGTCGAACTGCACGGTGGCTCAGCGACGGTGGTCACACTGGGGCCGGTCGAGGCAGAGGAGCAACTCCGCTATGCCGCGTCGGTCGGTGTCGAACGGGCCTTGCTTGTCTCGGCGGCCGACGGACTGAACTGGGATCCGCAGAACACCGCTGCCGCGCTCACCGCGGCCCTCCGCGCGGTCGAGGCCCGTGACGGGGCGTTCGACCTCATCCTGTTCGGGAACGAGTCCGCCGACTCGGGTGGATTCCAAGTGGGTATACGAGTTGCCCGTGCGCTCGGCCGGCCAGTGGTGAACGGCGCAAAGGGCATCGACGTCGGCGAGAACGCCGTCACGGTCCGCCGTCCGATCGATGCCGGGTTCGAGGTCTACGAACTCCCCCGCCCCTGCGTCATCGGGGTGAAGGAAGGGATCAACCTTCCCCGCTATCCGACGATGAAGGGACGGCTCGCGTCGAAGAAGGTGGCCGTCGAAATCATCGAAGGGCTCGACCAGCCCGGCGGCCAGTCGCGGATGCGTCTGCACCGTCCGGAAGAGAAGGCCAGTTCCACGATCATCCTGGGCAACGGTCCCGAAGCCGCGTCCGCGGTCGTCGACCTCCTCGCCGAACTCGGAGTCCTGGCATGAAGGGCTCTGCCGATTGGCGCTGCGCCGCTCCGCTGCGCTCCACTGCTCGCAACACCAGCATCCCGACAACCTCGGAGTCAGTCTGATGAGGGTCTCTGCCCACTGGCGCTGCGCCGCTCCGCTGCGCTCCACTGCTCGCAACACCAGCGTCCCATCAGCATTCGGGCCGGTCCGATGAGCGTTCTCGTCGTGATCGAACACGACCGCGGCGTCATGGCGTCCGGTTCGCTCGAAGCCCTGACCGCCGCCCGGGCTCTTTCGGTGGATGTCACCGCGGCCGTGTGTGGCGGCACCGACGCCCTCGCGGCAACCTGTGCTGAATACGGTGCCACCGAAGTCGTGAATCTCCTCCATCCGTTCCTGGACGACTACGCCCCGCAGGCGTGGGGTGAGGCCATGGCGCAGCTCGTCGCGGCCCGTCAACCCGACGCCGTCATCGCCTGTGGCACCGATCGCGGAAACGAAGTCCTCGCCCACGCCAGCGTCAGTCTCGAACTCCCGATGGTGGCCAACGTGCTGCGCATCGACGCGTCGGGTGGGACATGGGCGCTCACGCGAGTGCAGTGGGGGGGTTCGCTCCTCGAAGACGTCACCCTCGACGCGGCGACCAAGCTCATCACCGTTGCCCACCACGCGAACGACATGGTGCCGTCTGCGGTTGCCGAGGCCCGCACCACGTTCGAGCCGTCACTCGACGAGTCTCTCGGGTCCACCATGGTGCGCGACCGCGTCGTGCGCGAAGCCGGCGTGACCCTCACGACCGCTCGGGTCGTCGTCGGCGGAGGTCGCGGCGTCGGATCCCCCGAAGGCTTCGCGCCGCTCGAAGAACTCGCCGGTCTGCTCGGCGGAGTCGTCGGTTGCTCACGGGCCGTCACGAACAACGGGTGGCGCAACCACACCGATCAGGTCGGCCAGACCGGCACCCGGATCGCCCCGGACATCTACTTCGCTTGCGGCATCTCTGGCGCCATCCAGCACTGGGTCGGGGCGATGGCGTCGAAGAACATCCTCGCCATCAACACCGACAAGGACGCCAACATGGTCACCCGGGCCGACTACGCGGTGATCGGCGACCTTCACAAGGTCATCCCCGCCATCAGCGAAGAGATCCGCCGCCGCCGAGGCTGAGGAGCTCAGGAGTTCGCAGCATTTGTCGCTCTCAGAGCAACGAATCCTGCAAACTTCGGGATGCATGACGCTGACGATCGAGTCGCAGCGCCCGGCGGCGGCGCCGGGTCGCCACGACCAACACGGCGACGACGAGGTGAGCGACCGCGACGATCCAGAACATGGCGTCGTTACCCAGCCATCGGAACGCGACACCCACGGCAACCGACCCGATAATCGCCCCGATACCGGTGAGCAGGATGAGGTGCCCGCTCGCGCTCGGCATCTCCTCCGCCGTCAGTTGGTCGTTCGTCTCCGCACCGAAGAGCGAGTACTGGGTGTACGAAAGGCCTCCGAGGACCAGCACCCCAACGAGAGGTACAGCGCCGGTGGTCGGTCCGAACATCCCGCCGACGGCCGCGGCGGCGGCGAGCAAGGTGACGGCGAACATGACCCGCGGACGCGACGAACGGTCGGACCATCGGGTGATCGGCGCCTGGAGGAGCACCGGTCCGAGACTCCCCAGAGTGGAGAACAACGAGGTGCGCGCCTCCGAGTACCCCACCCGGGTGGCCCATACCGCAAGTGAACTTACGAACGCAGCGTTGGCGATCGAGGTGACCACTGCGCTCGACGTGCCGAGGGGTACGCGACGGACGAGACTACGGAACGAGATCGACTGGGACCGGGCGATCGCACCGCCCGGCTCCGGCAGGCCGCGAACGAGTAGAGCTCCCCCGCACGCCAACGCCCCCGCCACCCAGAACGGCGAGTATCCCCTCGTCCCCGTCGCAACCACGATCAAGGTGCCGGCGGCGAACGACGCCATCATCGTCGAGAGGTACTGCCCGAGGACTCGGGCCCGCTCTTCATTCGGGGTGGCTCGGTTGAGCCAGCTTTCCGCCACGACGTAGACCGCGGCGAACGCAAACCCCTGCAGCGTGCGCAGGAACAGCCAGAACGGGGCCCACACCAGCAGCGGCGCGCTGATCGAGACCGTGGCCACCGAGAGCGCAAGGGCAACGAAGGTCTTCGACGTCGAACTTTTTCGAACAAAGCCCGAAGCGAGCACAGAGGCGGCGAGGAATCCCCCGTAGTAGCCGCCGATGATCAGCGCGGTCACCGTGGAACCGAACCCCGCGCGTGTCGCCCGCACGCTGAACAACATGAGCAGCAGACCGTTGGCCGCCATCACCAGGGCAATCGCCGCCAGGAGACGCCACCGGGCGCGCAGCAACGGGTCGTCGCTTCGCGGCTGGGTCACACTGCAATCCTGGCACCAGTCCCACTCAGGTTGGTGGCTTGCGTGGACGAGAATGTCGGTGTGGATTCGGGGTCGGGTTTGGGATCGTCGGTCGGGCACAGCTCCGCCGGCGCTGACACGTCCCGTCGCCTGCACCTCGGGATCGACACGGGAGGAACGTTCACCGACGCCGCCCTGCTCGACGCCCAGACTCATGAGGTCATCGCCACTGCGAAGTCGCTAACGACCAAGCACGACCTCGCCCGGGGGGTGATCCGCTCGATCGAAGCGGCACTCGCTTCGCTGCCTCCGACGTTCGGAGTGACCGACATCGCCATGGTGTCGGTATCCACGACGCTGGCAACAAACGCCATCGTCGAGGGGCATGGCGACCCCGTCGCGGCGTTCTTCATCGGCTTCGACGACGCCATGGTGGCTCGGACCGGCGTCGCCGCCGGCTTCTCCGACGTCACCATCATCCGAATCGGCGGTGGACACGATCACGCGGGCCGAGAGCGAGAGCCCCTCGACCTCGATGCGCTCAGAGCTGCTGCCGTCGAACTCGACCCATCGATACGCGCGCTCGCGATCTGCTCGGCGTTCGCCACCCGCAATCCTGATCACGAACGCCAGGCGGCCGAGGCACTGAACGAGATCGACGCTCGTCCGGTGACCGTCTCCGGCGACCTGTCGAGCGGTCTCGACGCCCCACGCCGTGCGCTGACCACCGTGCTCAACGCCAGGCTCATCGGACGCACCCATGCACTCATCGGCTCGGTGCGCGAGGCCATGTCGCACCTGGGTCTCGACGTCGCGCTCATGTTGGTCAAGGGTGACGGCACGCGCGCTCGCGCCGACGCCGTCGCCCGTCGGCCGATCGAGACGGTGCTCTCGGGCCCCGCGGCGAGCATGGTCGGGGCCGCGTGGCTCTGCGGCCGTCGCGACTTCATCGGTTCCGACATCGGCGGCACCACCACCGATGTCGGCGTCGTGCTCGATGGACGAATGGTCGTGTCCGATGGCGGCGCGTCCGTCGGCGGTTGGCGCACCATGGTTCGCGCCGCCGACCTGCGTACCGTCGGACTCGGCGGCGATTCCGACGTCCACCTCGACGGCCGCCACGTCCTGGTGGGTCCTCAACGCGTGGTTCCCCTGTCGCTGCTGGCCGATCGAGTCCCGGCTCTCCTCGACCTGCTGGCGATCGATGAAGGCGACGAACGCAACGGCGGCGCTTCCCACGGGCGTTTCGTCCTCTCCCCCACGGTGCTGGACCCGAGCGCACTTGACCCGTGCGGAACCGACCCTCGGCCTTCGGCAAGTGACGAGGGCCTGAGCGATCCCGAGCGACTGCTCCTCGACCGCATCGGGCGGGAGGTGCGGTCCTATCGCAGAGCCGTCACCTCGGCCCGCGAGGCCCGAGTGCTCGACGGACTCCGGCGGCGTGGCCTCGTCCAGATCGCTGCGTTCACTCCGACCGATGCGGCGCACGTGCTCGGATTGCAGGACACGTTCTCCGTTGAAGCGGCGCGGCGGGGCGCACGCCTGCTGGCCCGACTCCGGGACATGGCCGTGCCGAACGAACAGCGAACCAGGCAACTGGCCCACGACGTGTGGTCGGAGACGGTCCGACGTTCGGCCCACGCCATCGTCGATCTCGGCCTCCGTATCGACCATGTGTTCGGCGCCGATGTGCCTTTCGTCGAGAACCCCAGCGACAGCGCACTTATTGATGGCATCTGCCGCGGCTTCGGCAGCGCCGGGTTGCTCCGTGTGCAGATGACCTCGACGCTCCCAATCGTCGCGGTTGGTGGACCGGCGAAGGTGTTCTACGACGAGGTCGGCAAACGCCTTGCCACCGAGGTGATCTTTCCGACGAACTATTCGGTGGCCAACGCCGTGGGTGCCGCCACCGGTGTGGTGAGTCGAACCGTCGACGTGACGATCGAAACGACGGGTGAAGGCATCTGGCGTGTCCACTCCACTGCCGGTGTCGAGCACGAGACGAACCCCACCGTCGCGCTCGCGGCGGCTGAAGCGACCGCCCGTTCCCTTGCCCTGCGAGAGATCGGCGACCTCGGCGGCGACACGCCGCAGGTAACACTTCGAGTCGCCAAGACGCTCCTGCCCGGCTTCGACCCGGATGGCGATCTCGGTTTGCTCAGCGCGCGTATCACCGCGGTCGCTGTCGCCGCGCCTAGGTCGAACGTGCGAGAGTAGCCACGGCGTTCCGAGCGCCGCCGATCACCCATCCCATGACTGCCCAACGCATCCTCGTCGTCGCCTGTGCCGCGCTGGTGCGCGAGGTCCGACTCGTGCTGGATCAGCTGTCCGCAGATGACGTCGAGTACGAGACCGAGTTCCTCCCCGCGCCGTTGCACAATCGACCCCAGCTCATTCCGGCCGCGGTGCGCGAGGTGATCGACCGGCGATCGGCCTCGTTCGACCGGGTTCTCGTCGGCTACGCCGACTGCGGCACCGGCGGGCTCCTCGACGCGGCCCTCGAAGGCACCGGCGCCGTGCGGCTTCCCGGAGCGCACTGCTACGAGTTCTTCGCCGGTACCGACGTGTTCAACAACTGGCAGGAGGCGGAGCTCGGCACCTTCTATCTCACCGACTTCCTCGCCCGTCACTTCGACGCTCTCGTCATCGGTGGCCTCGGCATCGATCGCCATCCGCAGCTGCGCGACATGTACTTCGGCCACTACACCCGCGTCTTGCTCCTCAGCCAGAGCGACGACCCCGCCGTGGTCGAGGCAGGCCGCGCCGCCGCCGAACGACTCGGCCTCACCTTCGAACATCACCACGTCGGTCTCGGTCCATTCTCTCGGGCAGTGGAGGGCGCTCTCGACCGCTGACCGGGCCTCCCCTTCTGCCGCACATCGACCCCTTTCTGCCGCACATCGGTCGGTTTCTGCCGCACATCGGTCGGTTTCGACGCCAATCGGGGCTGATTTCGACGATGTGCGGCGTGAGGAGGGCGATGTGCGGCGTCAGACGCGGGCCGGTGCATGCCATCTGGCCGAGTCGCGTCCGCCGATCTACGGTCGTTGCGTGACATCTCGAATGGACCTTGACGCTCTGTACGGCATTCGGCGTCGACGCCTTGCAACCAATGGTGTCGAACTCGACGTTCTCGAGTCCGGCCCCGAAGACGGGCCCTTGATCATCCTGGCCCACGGATTCCCCGATTGTCCCTGGTCCTGGCGCCACCAGCTCCGAGCGCTCGGCGAGGCCGGGTGGCACGTGATCGCCCCCTATCAGCGCGGGTACGGCCGATCATCGCGTCCGACCGAGGTAGAGGCCTACTCCAGCGATCGGCTCGGCAACGACCTGCTTGGCATCGTCGATCAGGTCACGGGTCCCGGATCCTCCGCCGTCTTCGTCGGCCACGATTGGGGAGCGATGCTGGTCTGGGACCTCGCCCGGGAGAAGCCGGACCGGGTGCGCGCCCTGATCAACCTCAGTGTGCCGTTCCTCGACTGGCCCGCCAAACCGACCGACATCTTCAAGATGCTCCACGGCGACAACTTCTTCTACATCCTGTACTTCCAAGAGGTCGGTATTGCCGAAGCCGAGCTCGACGGCCAGGTCGAAGCGTGCGTACGCGGCATTCTCTGGGCGGCGTCGGGCGATGGCTACCCGACCGAACTGCCGGCGCCCCGACCCGCGGCGACCACAGGGTTCCTGACCGGCATGGTGTCGCTCACACCGGGCCACATGGCGTGGTGCTCGGAGGACGACATCGCGCAGTACATCGATTCCTACGAGGCCAGCGGCTACTTCGGCCCCGTGAGCTGGTATCGCAACCTCGACCGGAACTACGAGCGCGTAGCTTCCTCACCGATTTCCGCGATGACCATGCCGTGCTGGTTCATCGGCGGGAGCAAAGACCTCGTCATCTCGCGTACTCCCAAGTTCGAAGACCGCAACCGCCTCGTCCCCGGGTACCGGTCGATGACGATGATCGAGGGGGCGGGACACTGGACCCAGCAGGAGCGTCCGGACGAAGTCAACGCGGCACTCCTCGGCTACCTCGCCGTGCTGTAGAGCTCCAACCAGCGTGGGCCAGCTGGCATCGAAAAACGCAGCCCCTCGCGGCCCAAGAAAGCCTGCTGGCCCACCGATTCAGTTGTCGTGACGACGTCCGCGGGATCGAGTGCTGGTGGCCGCTCCGGGAAGAGCGTTGACCATCGGCCCGATGGTCTCGATGATCTCTTCGGCCGTCGGACAAGGCCGGGGCGCGTAGGTATCGATGGCCGTACGCATCGCCACCAAGTGCTCTGGCGAGGTGCCGCAGCAACCTCCGATGATTTGTGCGCCTGCAGCTATTGCCAAGCGTGCGTAGTCCGCCATCAGCTCGGGCGTTCCCGAGTAGACCGCTTCGGTGCCAACGAACTTCGGTATGCCGCAGTTCCCCTTGAGGATGAACGTCGGGCTCTCGTCACGGCCGTGCTTCGACATGTACAGCAGCGACACGAGGATGTCGGACGCGCCGACGCCGCAGTTCGAACCCATCCCGAGCGGCGGCTCCGACAGGCCGTCGAACACGCTGACCAGGTCGCTCGGGAGCAGGCCCATCATCGTGCGACCGGCCGTGTCGAACGAGACCGTGGCGGTATAGGGCATCCCGGCATTGATCGCCGCCTGAGCAGCGGCGCGGACTTCGTCGATCGACGACATCGTTTCGATCCAGATCACATCGGCTCCCCCGTCGCGAAGTCCCTCGATCTGCTGCTGGAACGAGGCGATGGCGATCTCGGGCGTCAACGCACCCAGTGGATCGAAGAGCTCACCCGTCGGACCGACAGAGCCGGCGACGACGACCGGCCGATCTGCTGCATCGGCGACGTCGCGGGCGAGCCTCGCCGCCAACATGGCCAGTTCACGGACCCGGTCCTGGGCCTTGTGCAGCTTGAGGCGCTGGGCGGTGCCGCCGAAGCTGTTGGTAAGGATGATGTCGGACCCGGCCTCGATGAAGCTGCGGTAGAGACCCTGCACGCGTTCCGGGTGGTCGATGTTCCAGAACTCCGGCGGCTCACCGGACGAGAGCCCCATCTGGAAGTAGTTCGTGCCTGTTGCACCGTCGGCCAGCAACGGCCTACCGAGGGCAAGGAGGTCAGCGAGAGAAGAACGCACGGTTCCATTGTCGCCGATCCGAAGCTACCCCGGGTGAACGCAGCGCCTCACCTGGAAGCTGCGTGGGTGGTTGGCCCGGCAACGGCCTTGTGGCGAGTTGGCGCCATGTTGTCGGGTTGACGACACCGTTACCTCGACAATTCGGCTCCGACCACCACGAAACCGCGAACGTCGCGTCAGCGGCTCATCGGGTTACCGGATCAACTCCCAGCACGCGATCGCGGTAGCCGTGGCGACGTTGAGCGAGTCGATGCCGCGAGCCATCGGGATACGGGCACGCACGTCAGCCGCGGCCAAGGTGTTCGGCCCGAGGCCCGCGCCCTCCGTGCCAACGAGCAGAGCGACCCGGTCGTGATGCGCGAGCCCGACCGTGCGCAGGTCGGCCGCCGCCGGATCCGGGGTGAGCGCAACGGTGAGAAAGCCGTGACCCCCGAGCGCTTCCGCGGCCGATGCGATGCGTACCCACGGCAGGTGGAGCGTCGCCCCACGCGACGCCGTGACCGAGCGTCGATACAGCGGATCGGCCGATGTGGCATCGACGAGAAGCGCGTCGATACCGAGGCCAGCTGCGCTCCGGGCGATCAGACCCACGTTCACCGGATTCTCGACGCCTTCGAGGACAACGATACGGCGAGCGTCGACGAGCGTCTCACCGACGGTCCGCTCCCGAGGTCGGCGAACGAGCGCGAGCACCCCACGGTGAACGCCAAGACCGGTGATCTCGCCGATCAGCTTCGGCGACGCGGCGAACACCGAACAGGTCAGCGGAAGGCCGGCCGGCGTCGGGTGGCGGCCGTCGACAAGCGCGCTGATGATCTCGAGACCGAGGGCAATCACCTGGGCAACCACATCCGGACCCTCAGCGACGAAACACCCGAGTTCGTTTCGTAGGACGGGGTCGCGAAGTGACACGAATGCCGAGATCGCCGGATCATCGCGGTCAGCGACGTTGCGCCGCTCCACCTCTGGGGTCACGAGAGACTCCCAGGGCACAGCCCGGCAAGCACCGGCTAGCCGACGTCTGGAAGGACCCGGTCGACACGGGTGTCGCGCCGCACCGTCGTCCATCTGCGGCACCCCGCCGTGTGGAACCAGCGTTCCATCGACGGGCCCTCGACGTTGTCGTAGAACCACACGTAGTCGACGTTGCGGGCGTCGGGGTCGGTGACGTCGTCGGGCACGGTCGGGAGCTCGCCCCCGAAGGCGTACTCCTCCACGGACCGACTGCCACAGTTCACGCAGGAGATGAACAGCATCAGCACGCCTCCTTCGGTCCCTGGTCGATCTTCGGACCCACAGTGAACAGCATCAGCGGGTCCCCGTCGAGCCTTGGTCGGCCATTGGATGATCTGCGGCGAAGCGGTCGAGCGAGAACGGCGCGATCATCTCAGGAACTGAGCCCGTGGCGATGTACTCCGCCATCATCTCGCCGCCCGCCGGGATCGACTTGAAGCCCCACGTTCCCCAACCCGTCGAGACGCACAAGCCGTCGACCGTTGTCGGACCCATGATCGGCGAGAAGTCGACGCTGACGTCGCATCGCCCTGCCCACTGTCGAAGGATGCGGAGGTTCTTCACGAACGGCAGCAGGTAGGCGATCTTCGTGGCCACGCTTCCCATCGACTGGAACGTGGTCTCCCGCGCATACGTCGGCTGGGTTTCGAACTCGGCACCCATGAGCAACTGTCCGCGTGCGGTCTGGCTGACGTAGCCGAGGAGTTCGATCGACGAGACGATGGCACTCAGCTCCTGGGCGTAGGCGTTGGTGACGAAGGCCTGAAGAGGATGCGTCTTGACCGGGAGACGCACCTTGGCCATGTTCATGATGGACGTGACGTCGCCGCCGACCGCGCTCATCACCATGCCGGCCGAGATCGGGCCGCCGGGCGTCTCGACGCCGACGACGCGATCGCCGTCCATCGTGAGTCCGGTGACCGGCGTGTGCTGGAGAACATGCACGCCCGCCCCCATCGCTCCTTGCGCGTAGGCCCAGACGACTCGATCGTGGCGAGCGGTCGCACCTCCCGGCTGATAAGAGCCGCCCTTTACCGGATAGCGACCGCCGCCACTGAGATCGAGCTGTGGACAGATCGCCTTCGCCTCGTCGGGCGTGACCATCACCGTGTTGGCCCCGCATGCCTGGTTCATCATCACGCGTGAGCGCTCTTGACGCATGCTGTTCTGCGAGTGGGCCAGCCACATCAGGCCCTTCGTGTTGTGCATGATCCAGCAGCCGGTTTCTTCCTCGAGGCGCGAGTAGAGCTCGAGGCTGTGCTGATAGAAGCGGATCGACTCGGGGATGCCGTAGTTGGACCGGATGATCGTGGTGTTGCGACCCGAGTTGCCCGACCCGATGTAACTCGCGTCGAGCACCGCGACGTTGGTGATGCCATGTCGGACGGCAAGGTGGTACGCCGTC
>JANOJN010000065.1:0-26493 GCA_031418775.1 Acidimicrobiia bacterium | reverse complement strand
TCGAGGTCGAGATCGTTGGTGGGTTCGTCGAGCAACAGGACGTTGGGACGATCGGCGAGGACGAGCAGCAGTTGGAGACGTCGGCGCTCGCCACCGGAGAGCGTATGAATCTGCGCGAACTGCACGTCGTCGTCGAACCAGAACTGCTCCATCAGCTTTTTGTCCTCGGGCGTGCCCGGCGGGCGCGTCGGTCCGGCAACGGCATCGCGAACGCGTTGGTTCGGATCGAGCTTCTGCCCCAACTGATCGGAGAGGCGGACGCGAACGGTCGGCCCGACATCGACCCTTCCAGCCGCTGGTTTGAGGCGGCCGGCCAGGATCTCCAGCAGCGTGGTCTTTCCGGCACCGTTCGGCCCGACGATCCCCCATCGTTCACCCGGACCGAGCTTCCACTCGACGTTCTTGAACAACCACGGCGCGTCGTCGCTGAACCGATGGCCGACGCCCTCCAGCTCGATGACTTTGTTTCCGAGGCGTGGCGCCGCCCGTTCGTCGAGCTGCTGGCGGAAGGAACCGGTCGACTGCTTGCGCGCTCCCTCGCCGCTGCGTTCCGTCGCGGCGGAGAGGTCGAGAGATCCGGCCCTCGCCGGACCGTCGATCTTCCGCTCGATCAACGCCGTTGCAGAATCTATGCGCGCTTTCGACTTCGCGGTGCGGGCCGGCGCGCCGCGACGCAACCAGGCGAGTTCCGTGCGCGCGAGGTTCCGACGCGTCGACTCCTCGGCGGCGTATCGATCCTCCCGCTCCGAGCGGCCGTCGAGGTAGATCTGGTAGCCGCCTTCGTGGACGTAGGACTTGCCGCGATCCAGCTCCAACGTGCGCGTGCAAACGCGGTCGAGCACGTGACGGTCGTGGGTGACGAGGATGAGACCGCCACGGAACCCGGCGAGTCGATCCTCCAACCAGGCGATCGCGTCGAGGTCGAGATGGTTGGTCGGCTCATCGAGGATGAGGAGGTCGCAGTCGACGACGATGGCCCGAGCGAGAGCGACGCGTTTGGCCTGCCCGCCAGAGAGGGTCCGGACGTCGGCGTCGACGAAGGCGCCCATCCCCAGACGGTCGAGCACCGCTTCGGCCGCCCACACCTCGGCTCCTTCGACCGACGAAACGACCGAGAGCACCGTGCCGTCGGGCAGTGTGCCATCCTGATCGAGGACCGAGATGCGGATGTTGCGACCCCGAGTGACCGACCCGGTGTCCGGAGTGACCGAGCCAGCGAGAACGCGAAGCAATGTGGACTTCCCGCCGCCGTTGATGCCCACAACGCCCCATCGGTCACCGGCATGAACGGTAACGGACAGGTCGGCGAAGAGCGCCCGATCAGGCCGGGCCACCCCGATGCCACGCGCGTCAACGAGAACGGCCCCGGCCATTCTTCAGCTGCTCCGCGTGCGGGTACGCGCGTCGATGAGAACTACCACGGCCATCGGAATCAACTGTGTGCTTACGATTTGGACGGGGCCGAAGGCACGGCGGAAAGCAGACGGTGCGCAGCGGCAGGATCCGGAATGAACCCGGGCGTGTCGCAGCAGAACTCGATCATGATGCCGTTCGGATCGACAAAGTAGAGCGACTGGCACCAGTCGTGATCGAGCTCCATCAGAGGTGAGTGCCCGGCCGCGTCCATACGGGCGCGGATTTCCTGCTGATGCTCGACGGTGGAGCGAAACGCCACATGGTTGACCCACACCGGGAGGCCGTTGCCGGTCGAGATGTCGGACTTCCAATCGGCCTGCTCGCCGACGCCGTGCACGTCGAAGAACGCCAGACAGCTTCCGTCACCGGTGTCGAAGAACACGTGACGGAGGAATCCTTCGGGTGAACCGGACACCTCGGTGTGGACCAGCGGAAAACCAAGGGCCTCGTAGAACGCCGTGGTCTGTTCGATGTCACGACAGGCGTAGGCAACGTGATGGAACCCGGGCATGCCCCCAGGTTACTCGGGCCGCTCCGCCGGCCGCCCCTCCACCGGGTGGAGTCAGGCGAACGAGCCTTCGAGGTCGACGACGACCGGGGCGTGGTCCGAAGGCAGCTTGCCCTTGCGAGCGTTGCGGTCGACGATCGCCCACCGAACACGGTCGATCACTGGCGAGGTCGCCAACACGAGGTCGATGCGCATACCTCGGTGCTGGTGGAAGTCGCCGGCGCGGTAGTCCCAGTAGGTGTACAGCCGATCGCCGCCATAGAGGTGACGGAACGCGTCACGAAAACCGGCGGCTTCGAGTTCGCGGAGGCGAGACCGCTCGGCTTCGGTGACATGCGTCGAGTTCGTGAACGCCGACGGCTTCCAGACGTCACGATCGTCGGGGGCGATGTTGAAGTCGCCCATGATCACTGCCGGACGCTTCGCATCGGCGGTGTGCTCCGACGTGAGACGGTCGAGCCACACGAGTTTCGCTTGGTAGTGCGGGTCTTCGAGGCTGCGGCCGTTCGGCACGTACACACTGGTGACCCGCAGCCCGGCGCAGGTCGCGCTGACCACCCTGGCCTCGCCGAGGATGGCTGCGGTGTACTCGTCGACGTCCCCCGGAGGAGTAGCAAAGCCGCGCTGAACGTCATCGAGACCGACACGACTGAGGATGGCGACTCCGTTCCACTGCCCCTGACCGAAGTGCACACTCTCGTAACCGAGGCCGTGGAACACCATCGACGGAAACGCCGTATCGCCAAACTTGGTCTCCTGCAGGACCAGCACGTCGGCGTCGGCGTAGCCGAGCCACTCCTCGACACGCGGCAGACGGGCTTTGAGGGAGTTGACGTTCCACGTGGCGATGCGCACGGTCGACCAGCCTACGACCGCGCCAAGAGGGCCCGACCGGTTCGCAGTGGCCTACTTCGTGGGTGCCTTCTTGGCCGGGACCTTGCGGGCGGCGCTCTTTTTCGCTGTTGGCGCCACGCTCGTGTCGATTGCCACTGTTGCCGAAGCCGCCTTCTTCGCTGCCTTCGGACGGGACGGCACCGGTGCGTCGGCCTTCTTCGCCGAGACCTTCGTCGCCGCGGCCGTCTTCGCCGAGACCTTCGTGGCGGTGGCCGTCTTCGCCGAGACCTTCGTGGCGGTGGCCTTCTTCGCGGTGACCTTCTTCGCGGTGACCTTCTTCAAAGCAGAAGCGCCGTCGGCCGGAGCGAGCGCGGGCGAAGCCGCGGCGACCTTTCGGCCGGTCGCCCTGGCGGCCGGAGGCTTCGCCCCGGCGACCTTCTTGGCCGGCACCGCTTTCGGGTCTGGCTTGCCCGCTGACGAAGGCACCTCGATGCCGGCCACGAAGGCCGCCTTCGCCGGTGCCTTCGGCTTCGCCACGTCCTTCTTGGTCACCGGCTTGCGGGCCGACTCGGCCGCGGGCACCGGCGCAGTGGATTTCCGCGCTCCCCGTTTCGCCGGCGGAGTGTCGGGAACGGCGACCTGGACGGCGGCGACCTCGGGAGCGCTGCGGGTGCCCCGGCCGGAAGGCTTCGCTGCAGCCTTCGTCGCACGAGCTTTGGACGGCTTCGCACTCGACGCCTCGGTCGCAGCAGCACCCGACGGGGCCGCCGCGGTCCCTCCTACGCCGGCTGACGGCGACCCGACCAGCGCCAGCTCGATGCCACGGCGAGCGGCGTCGAAGGCCTTCACGATGAAGTTGCGGGTTTCCCCACGACGAACCACCTCTTTGGCGCTGCGAGGGGTCGGCTCGGCCAGTCCGGACAGCGGCACGTAGCAGCGCGCCCCGCCCGAGGTCACGTAGAAGCCGTGCGACGAGTAGTCGTCGACGACACCGTCGACGGCCGAACCAGGCAGGTTGGAGGCGATGAAGGTGAGGAACACCCCGGGCTCGTTCACGGCCGAGGCCACGACCTCCACCTGCGGGCCTTCGCCGCGTCCCCGCCCACGGCGTTTACGGGGGCGACTCCCTTCATCGGCGGACCCGCCACGGCCGGCAGCACCGTCGGCGAGGGTGACCCGGTCGACCGATGACTCGTCGAACATGACCTCCCCCGAGGACGAGCGCCCGTCGTCGCGGCCACCACGACGCTTCTTCCGGCGGCGGCGGTCACCGCTCTCGCCTCCCGTGTCGCGGCCGGCGCCATCGTCACCACCCTTGGTGAGGAAGGGGGGCGGCGCCTTCGGGACCGGCATCGGTCGCATGGCCTCGGGCGATCCGACCCGCACGGTTTGGCGCTTCGCCTCGCGGACGGCTTCTCGGCTCTTCTGTCCGCGAACCGGGACACGGGGCGTGAAGACCCATCCGAGTCCGGGAATCGGCTTGCCGCCGATGAGTCGGCCCTTCTCGAAGAGCCACTCGTAGGTGCCGTGGAACTCCTGGAACGAATCGTTGGAAAAGACGGTCGCGCCGAGCTTGTCGGCGACCTTGAGAATGAAGGCATCGCCGCGGCCGACCGTGCCGGCGGGCGGGGTGATGATCTCGCCGGCAAGGAACGCCTCCTCGAACACGGCGACGTCGGCCGGATCGATGCGATTGGGGAACGACGAGTCGACGATCACCAGCACGTCGGCGCTGGGGTGCTCTTCGATGAACGAGCGAACGGCTTCGTCGAGTTGGGCGAGGCTCGGGCGGGTGCGACCTTCGGTCGCCACATTCGAGCCGTCGACCACGACTTTGTACGCGGTCATGAGTTGTGGGTTGTCCTGTTCGTGGTTGACCCACTGCACCCCGGACCGACTGCGGTCACGGAGGGGCTGGTGGAGTCGTAAGAAATGAGCAAATACGGTCCGCACGGCGCTCGGGCCGAGCAGAGAGCTCTATGCCGAAGTGCCAGTACAGATGCAGTCAAGCATGGGCATCGGCGGAACCGACGCATCCCTTGACCGACTGCGGTTATCCACCCTACCCCGACTCGGCCACGCCGCGACAGGGGGTCGCAGAGCCCGGCCGCTGTTCGGCGACACCTCCGGTGCCCCTCGTGTCGGCCGGGGTGGTTCAAACTGGTGTGGTGAGCACTTCATTGCGGGCAGTTCTGTGGGACTTCGGCGGCGTCATCCTCACGTCCCCATTTGACGCCTTCGCCCGGTACGAGGCGAGCGCCGGACTTCCCGCCGGGTTGATCCGAACCCTCAACGCGACGAATCCGGACACCAACGCCTGGGCCCGCTTCGAGCGGAACGAGCTGAGCCTGACGGAGTTCTGTGTGAGCTTCGAAGCCGAGGCGCATGCCGTCGGGCATACGGTTTCGGGGCGCGACGTCATGGCCCTGCTCCACGGCGAGGTCCGACCGCAGATGGTCGAGGCGGTTCGGCGGTGCAAGCAGGCGGGGTTCCTGATCGCGTGCCTGACGAACAATGTCCGGCTAGACCAACGCAATGGCACCGCCCAGCCGGAGCGGCCTGAGGTCGCCGAAGTCATGGCGATGTTCGACCACGTGACCGAATCGAGCCTCGCCGGGATTCGAAAGCCCGAGCCGCGCTTCTACGAGCTTGCGTGCGAGGCTCTGGCCATCCAACCTCACGAGGCCGTCTTTCTGGATGACCTCGGCATCAACCTGAAGCCGGCCGCGGCAATGGGCATGAGAACGATCAAGGTGACCGACCCCGACGCGGCACTTGACCAATTATCTGCCCACATAGGGATTGCGTTGCGATGAACAGGAATCCGGACGTCGACGAGAGTCGCAATCCCTGGTCCGTCCGCTCCAGCGAGGTTCGGTACGAGAACCCGTGGATTTCCGTCCGCCACGACGAGGTCGTCGATCCATCCGGGCGGGCCGGCACCTACGGCGTCGTTTCGCCACGCTGCCTGGCCCTCGGGGTACTGCCGATCCTCGACGACGGCAGGGTGCTCCTCGTCGGTCAGTACCGCTATCCACTCGACCGGTACTCGTGGGAGATGCCCGAAGGCGGTGGAGCCAAAGACGTCGATCCCCTCGTCTCGATCGCCCGCGAGCTGCGTGAGGAGACGGGGCATGAGGCCTCGTCGTGGTTGTCAGTCGTCGACATGACCCTGTCGAACAGCGTCACCGACGAGTGGGCCATGTGCTGGGTCGCGTGGGGACTTCGGCTCCACGCCGCGGGTGCCGAGCCGGAGTCAACGGAAGATCTCGCGATCTGGCACGTGACCTACCCGAAGGTGGTCGAGATGGTCTGGACCGGGACGATCTTCGACTCGATGACGGTTGCGACCATCGCGAAGATCGAGGCAATGCGACTGCGCCGTGAGTTGCCGCACGACCTGGCGGCGTTGCTCAACCTGCATTCGTAGGTGGCGGGGGCGCCGGCGGAGGAGCGCCACCGTCCAGAGCACCCGCGCTGACGAGAACCGTTCGGCCGGGGCCGCGAACTCCATCGCGCCTCATCCGCTCCGTTATCCGCGACCGCAGCTCACGAGCCACGTCCCATTGCTTGCGCGGGGCCGTCTTCGCGAGGATGCGGATCGACACCCCCTCGGCCACCATCGCCTGAAGGCCCTGCACTTCGGGAGGTTCGAGCAGGAACGGACTCCAGGCCGGATCGCGGTGCATGGCGTCGATCTCCTCGGCGAGAGCGGCCATGACCGCGGCCGAGTCGTTCTCGTAGCCGATGGTCACGTCAACGACGGCGCGGGACCACTCCATCGATTGATTGCCGACCGCGCGGATCTCACCGTTGGGGATGAACCAGACCGTTCCATCGACCGATCGAATGCGTGTCACACGCAAGTTGACATCCTCGACCGTGCCGCTCGTCGTTCCGACGGTGATGACGTCACCCACGCTGTACTGGTCCTCGAGAAGGACGAACAGCCCGCTGAGGTAGTCCTTGATGAGCGATTGGGCGCCGAATGCAAGCGCCACGCCGGCAATCCCGGCGCCGGCCACGAGAGGACCGAGCTCCACGCCGAGCAATCCGATGACCGTCAAGGTGGCAATGACTCCGACGACGACGCGCCACAGGCTCGCAACGGCATCGGCAACGGTTCGGGCGCGCTGCTCGGTTCGTGCGTCCCGGAGTCGTTTCGGAGCGGCGAGACGAGCGGTGAGCAGTGACCGTCGCAGGAACGCACCGCCGAGACGGGCGAGGACGACGGCACCGATGAGCACGCCGAGGATCCGCAGAGGGCCGAGCACGATCAGCTCGACGGTCTGCGCGCCGAAGTCGGTCATCCCGGCGTTGCGGAGCCAGTTCCCGAGCCAGCCGAGCTCGACCGGACTCGGCGAGGTGGATGCAGCGATGACGATCACGCCCCCAGTCTCGCCGAACCCGTCCGCCGGCACGGGACAAGAACGCGTAGCGACGCGCCGCTAGCGTGTGGACCATGACGTGGTTGCTGACCGGCGGGGCCGGCTACATCGGTGCACATATTGTCCGAGCGCTCCAGGAGATCGGGCGGGATGTGGTGGTTGTCGATGACTTGACGTCGGGCTTCGCCGACCACATCCCAGAAGGTGTTCCGCTGGTCCACGCCAACGTCCTGGACACGGATGTCCTCGAGGCGACGATGCGCGAGCACAACGTCGTGGGCGTCGTGCACCTCGCCGCCAAGAAGGCCGTCGGCGAGTCGGTGGAGCGCCCGCTCTACTACTACGAACAAAACGTCACGGCGATGTGTCATCTGCTCGAAGCGATGGAACGCGTCGATGTCAAGCGATTGATGTTCTCGTCGAGCAGCGCAACCTACGGTGACGTCCTCGTCGACACGGTCACCGAGGAAACGCCGAAGCACCCGACGAGCCCGTATGGAGAGACGAAGCTCATCGGCGAGTGGCTGATGAAGGCGCAGAGCACGGCTGTCGGAATGTCATATGTGAGCTTACGGTATTTCAATGTCGCCGGCGCGGGCGCCCCCGAACTCGGCGATCAGGGGGCGGCGAACCTGATTCCGTTGGTCTTCCGGGCGCTGACCGCCGGCGAGCGGCCAAAGGTGTTCGGAGCCGACTGGCCGACCCGCGACGGGTCGTGCATCCGTGACTACATCCACGTCGTCGACGTCGCCCGGGCCCACGCTGCCGCGGTCCGCGTTCTGGACGAGAACGCGCCCACCGGCAAGGTGCACGGACGGGTGTACAACATCGGCACCGGCCTCGGCTCGACCGTGCTCGAAGTCATCAACGTCGCCTGCGAGGTGACCGGGATCGACATCGAACCGGAAATCGTCGGACGGCGCCCGGGCGACCCCGCCCGAATCGTCGCCGACCCGTCGGCCGCCGAACGCGAACTGGGCTGGAAGGCCACCCACGACCTGCGCGACATGGTGGCCAGCGCGTGGGCCAGCTGGCAGCAACAGTCCCATTGACCTGATCGGGGTGGCGATCCCCCCGGGCCGGGTGGTCGCGGTCATCGCCGTCGTTCTTGTCGCGTCGGTTCTGCAGCGCGTGTCCGGATTCGGCTTCGCCCTCGTTGCCACTTCACTCCTGGCCCTCACCATGCCGGTTTCGGACGCGGTCGTGATTCTGTCTTTCGTCTCGATCCCCTCCACCGCCCTTACCTGGCATCAGCTGCGAGGGCATGCCGAGCCGGCGCAGCTTCGCCGGCTCATCGCGTGGACGCTCCCCGGACTCCCGCTCGGACTGATCGTCCACGCCTCGGTCCCTGATCGTCCCATGCGGCTGATCCTCGCCATCGTCATCTCTCTCGCTGTCGCTCTTCTCGTGACCGGATGGAAGGTGCCCGTCCGCCACGTTGCCCTCGCCGACGCAGTTGCCGGCTTCACGTCCGGCGTCTTGAACACCTCGACCGGAACCAACGGGCCGCCGCTCGTGCTCGACCTGACGAGTCAGGGGATCGCGCCCGACCGGCTCCGCGCCACCCTCTCGGGCGTGTTCGCATTGTCGGGCGTCACGACCGTCACCCTCTTTGCGATCGAGGGTTCACTCGACGCCAAGGCGCTGGTCACCGGCGCGGCGGCGATGCCGTTCGCCATCGTTGGTCAGCGCGTCGGCACGCGTCTCTCGTCCGGGGTGAGCGAAGCGATGTTTCGGCGGCTCACCTTCGCTCTGCTGATCGGCACCGCGCTTTCGACGGGAGCCAAGGCGATCTTCTTCTGACCGGACCCAATCAGAGTCCGGCCAGCAGGCCGTGCCTCAGGTCCGCGAGCTCGACATCGTGGGCATGGTGCCCGCCGACCGCAGGTGAACTCGACGCCGGGCGACACACCGACGTGAGCACGCGGCCGAGGTCAGCGGCAATCGTCGCCAGCCGAGGCTGGACGAAGGACCATGCCCCCATGTTCGAGGGCTCCTCCTGGAGCCACAGCACGGAGGAAGCGTTGGGGTAGCGCCCGATGACGGCCCGGATCTGCTGCTCGGGCCACGGGTAGAGTTGCTCGACCCGCACCACTGCGATCTGCGAGGGCGCTCCGCCAGAGGCAGCTGCGTCCCGCGCCGCGTAGGCATCCCAGGCCACTTTGCCGGAGCACAGAACCACCCGGCGCGCCGTCGACGGATCGGCATAGGTGGCGTCATCGAGCACTTCCTGAAATTGACCGTTGGCAAGCTCATCGACATGGCTGCGCGTCTGCTTCGCCCGCAGCCCGGATTTAGGGGACATCAGAACACACGGCTTGGCCTGGAGCGATTTCACCTGGCGACGAAGAAGATGGAAGATCTGCGCGGCAGTCGTGACGTTACACACGCGGATGTTGTCGTCGGCGCACGACTGGAGAAAGCGCTCGAGGCGAGCCGACGAGTGCTCTGGGCCCTGCCCTTCGTAGCCATGCGGAAGAAGCATCGTCAGCCGTGACGTCTGACCCCATTTCGACTCGCCCGAGACGATGTACTGATCGATCATGATCTGAGCACCGTTGACGAAGTCGCCGAATTGCGCCTCCCAGGCGACAAACGCATCCGGATTCGAGATCGAGTAGCCGTATTCGAAACCGAGGACGGCGTATTCGGACAGCGAGGAGTCGTAGACGACGAAGCGTCCCTGGTTCGACTTGAGCGTGGCGAGCGGATAGTGCTCAGCGCCGGTCTCGACGTCGATCAGCACCGACTGCCGATGGCTGAACGTGCCGCGCCGCGAGTCCTGCCCGGTGATGCGCACGGTGCGACCCTCCAGGACCATGGACCCATAGGCCATCGCTTCTCCCAGGGCCCAGTCGACCTCACCGACTGCGTACGACGTCGCGCGCGTCTCGAGCTGCTTGGCCAGCTTGGGATGGGCGTTGAAGCCCTCTGGCCACGAGTGTGTGGCCGCCGCGATGCGATTGAGGACCTCTCGGGAGACCCCCGTGTTCACGGGGGCGAACGATGCGGGGAGTCCTTCACCACGAGGGATCGCCTCGTGCTCGACGCCCTCCTGCTTCTGTGCGCGGGTGAAGTCCAACGCGACCTGCATCATCGCCTCGAACTCGGCGATCGCCGCATCAGCCTCTTCTTGGGTGATGTCCTTGCGGCCGGCGAGGTCGCGTGTGTAGAGCTCGCGGACCGATGGGCGGTTGTCGATCACGTCGTACATGAGCGGCTGGGTGTAGCGGGGCTCATCGCCTTCGTTGTGGCCGTGTTTGCGGTAGCAGACCATGTCGATCACGACGTCGCGCTTGAAGGTGTGGCGATACTCGAACGCGAGCTTGCCGACGCGGAAACAGGCTTCGGGGTCGTCGCCGTTCACATGGAAGATCGGTGCCTGGATGGTCTTGGCCACGTCGGTGCAATACGTCGAGGTACGGGCCGAGTCCGGGTTCGTGGTGAAGCCGACCTGGTTGTTGATCACGAGGTGGATAGTGCCGCCGGTCTTGTAGCCGGCGAGTTGGGAGAGCTGGAGCGTCTCGGGGACCACGCCCTGTCCGGCGAAAGCGGAGTCGCCGTGCATCAGCAGCGGCATGACCGACGTGTCCCCGGAGATGCCGGTGGCGTCGAGCTTGGCGCGGACCATGCCTTCCACGACCGGGTCGACCGTCTCGAGGTGGCTCGGATTCGGGGAGAGCGTGACGCCGACCGCTCTGCCCGAGAGGCCGGTATAGGTGCCTGTCGCTCCGAGGTGGTACTTGACGTCCCCCGACCCCTGCACGGAACCGGTCGGCATGTCCTCGAACTCACGGAACAACGTGGCGACGTCCTTGCCCACGACGTTCACGAGGGTGTTGAGCCGGCCGCGGTGAGGCATGCCGATGACGACTTCTCGGATGTCCGTTGCCGCGGCCGAATCGAGGATTGCGTCCAGGATCACCATCGCCGACTCGGCACCTTCGAGTCCGAATCGCTTCTGACCCGTGAAGCGCTTGTGGAGGAACTTTTCGAACGCTTCCGCGGCATTGAGTCGGCTGAGGATCTGCTTCTGGGTGGCGACGTCGAGCGTGGTGTTCACGCCTTCCACGTGGCTTTGAATCCAACGTTTCTGAACCGGATCCATGATGTGCATGTACTCGACACCGACGGTGCGGCAGTACGCGTCGCGCAGAATGCCGAGAAGCGAGCCCAGCGTGTGCTCGTCGGCCGAACCGATCTTGCCGGTGTAGAACGAGCGATCAAGGTCCCAGATCGACATGTCGAAGGTGATCGGGTCGAGCTCTGCCGGCATGGTCGGCGCCTTCGCATCGAGCGGGTCGAGATCGGCGATCAGATGTCCACGCGAGCGATACGCATTGATGATCTCCTGGATCGCTGCGGCTTTCTCCGCCACGTTGCGGTCGGACGAGACCGCGTTGTTGTCACGGTTCCAACGCGCCGGCTCATAGGGAACACCGAGCGATTCGAACACCTCGTCGTAGAACGAGTCCTCGCCCAGCAGCAGACGCTGGATCCGATCGAGGTACGACCCGGATTCGGCACCCTGGATGACTCGATGGTCATAGGTCGATGTGAGCGTGATCACCTTGCTCACGCCAATCTCGGCGAGCTTCGCCGGATCGGCCGCCATGAACGCGGCAGGAAAGTCGATGGTGCCGAGTCCGATGATGGCGGCCTGCCCGGGCATCAGGCGGGGAACGGAATGCCGGGTGCCGAGTCCTCCAGGATTGGTGATCGAGACGGTGACACCTTGGAAGTCATCGACGCCGAGCTTGTTCGTTCGCGCTTTCGCGATGAGCGTTTCGTAGGCGTCGTAGAACTCCGAGAACGTGAGCGTGTCGGCGTTCTTGATGCACGGGACGACGAGGCTGCGGGAGCCATCGCTCTTCTTCACGTCGACGGCGATGCCTAGCCCGACGTGAGGGTTCCGGACGATCTGGGGATTACCCGACGCATCGGTGGTGAAGGTGTTGCGCATCGCCGGAACGGCATCGAGTGCACGCGTGATCGCGAACGCGATGAGGTGGGTGAAGCTGACCTTGCCACCGCGGGTGCGGGCGAGGTAGCGGTTGACGATATTGCGTTCGACTTCGAGGAGCTTCGCGGGGATGTCGCGCACACTCGTCGCTGTCGGCACGTGAAGGCTTGCCTCCATGTTCGACACGATCCTCGCGGCCACGCCTCGGAGCGGTTCAGCGGTGCCGCCGACGGGCACCGCTGGCGGCGGCGCAACTGGACGGGACACGACGGCGGCCGACGCGGCGGTCGCGGACAACGGGACAGGACCGGACGCAGCCACCGGCGCCGGGGCCTTGGTCGCCGCCGCTGCCCCGTTCGACCCGTTCGACCCGTTCGACCCGTTCGCATCATGGCCCGGCGCAGGGGCCGTGGGGATGGTCACCACCGGGGACACAGCCCGGACCGGTCCGGCCGGCGACCCGTTACCGGTGGCGAAATAGGTCTGCCAACTCTCGGAGACCGAGGTCGCGCTGTCCGTCCACTTGGCCCGCATCTCGTCGACGAGCCAGGCGTTCGGGCCGAGGGCGAGTTCTTCAGGACTCAGAGCATTCACCCGGCCCAGGCTACCCGTCGGGCGGTTTCATGAAGCGGAGCGGGGGCACGCGACCCGGGTCGAACGACCTATTCCGGTCAAGAAAACGTCGCTGCGGTCGATGGTTACACAGTGACAAACCAGCCGGAACGAACGGCGCTCCTCGTCCCGCCCCGGCGCCTCGGCGAACTGCTCACCCATCGCCGCGCCGAGATGCGCCGGTCCATCGCCGAGATCGAGCACCGCTCGCACGGACGATTCTCCGCCGGCGACCTGGCAATGTTCGAGGCTGGCGAGGCCTCGCCGACCGACGAACAGCTCAGACACCTCGCCGGGATCTACGGTTTGGACCTCACGGCAATCACGCCCCAACGCGCGTTCCTCGAACTCGACCTCTCCGAAGGACTGGTGTCGATCGGCGGCGAAGAGGAGAGGTTCGCCCCGGAGCAAGACGATCGGGAGATCCTGCTTCGGTATCTGGCCATCGTCTACCGAATGCGGGCCATCAACCCCGGTGTCGTCGTGCCGGCCCGAAACGACGACCTCGCAACCTTGGCTCTCGTGTTTTCCACGACCCCGGCGGAGATGCGATCCACGCTCGAATCCCTGATGCTCGGTGAACGGTCCGAGCTTCGGCGTCGTCACGCCGACCTGAAACGCCGCGTGGTCGTGCCCGGCCTCGGGGTGCTCGTGGCCCTGACAACCGTCGGTGGCCTCCTGCTGGTGCGACACAGCACGGGAGCCTCACAGCGGCTCAACACGCCGACGAACCCCACCAACAGCGCGTCGGTCGACATCGGCTCGGCTCGTGTCATCACGAACACCGACGCGGCAGGTCGACCGGCGGGGTCGGTCCAGATCGGCTCGGCGCTCACCATCGAGCGCTCCCCGTCCAGCGCGGACGCGCCGGTCAACGTCGATATCGGCACTGCGCTGGTCATCGAACGCGACCCACTCGCGGTCCGACCGGGTCAGCCTGACGTCGACATCGGATCAGCGCAGGTCACCGAGCGCTGAACCCGAGGGGTTCCGGTGCAGCAGGGGCGTCTGAAGAGGACGCCGTTCGTCGCCCTCCCGTCATCAACCCCATCGCGCCAGCTGCCGCAGCGGCGAACCCACCCGATGCCATCGACCAACGGGCGCCGAAATGATCGGCGATGAACCCGATGATCGGCCCTCCGATCGGCGTCGAGCCGAGGAACACGACCGTCTGAAGAGCGAGCACACGGCTCCGCATGGACGGGTCGGAGTGCGCGGTGAGCATCCCGCTCAGCTGGCTCATCAGCAAGCCCCCGCAGTACCCCATCGGCACCGAGAACGCGTTCGCAACCAGGAAGCCGGGTGACACGGACACCCCGATGGCGGCGACCCCCATGCCCATGCACGCAAGCAGGAAGAGCTGCAGCGACGGCGCCCGCCGCCGGGCCGAGGTCAGCGCTCCGGCGAAGCTGCCGATGCTGGTGATGGCGAACAGGAAACCGAGCCCGTCGGCCTCCCGTCCGAACACGTCGGAGATGAGCAAGGGGAACGTCACCTGGTAGTTGAACGCGAACGTCGCCACGACGGTCGTGGCGAGCATCGCCACGCGCAGCATCGGGGTCTCCCACACATGGCGAACCGCATCTCGGGCACCTCCCCGACTCGTTGGCGGCGCCGAGGCATGACGTCGATTCGTCATCGCCCGGAGCGCCACGATCATGGCCAGGTACGAGAGCCCGTTGGCGAGAAAACACCACGACGTGCCGGCAAACTTCGTCACGAAGCCACCCATCGCCATGCCCAGCACGCGGCTCGAGGTGATCACACCGGTGTTGAGTGACATGGCGTTCGGCAGGGCCGACTGCGGAACGAGGTCACCGATGATCGAGCGGCGAACCGGCGTGTCGAACGCGCTCGCGAGACCGCCGATCCCGCTGATGACGAGCACCGCGCCGATCGACTCCCGATTCGTGAAGTCGAGTGCGGCAAGGGCGAGGGCGGTGGACGCCATCGCGACCTGCGTCACCAACATGAGACGGCGTTTGTCCATGCGGTCGGCCAATGCGCCGGCCCACGCCCCGAGCAGCAGCGTCGGGCCGAATTGCACCACCCCGAGGAGGCCGAGGAGGGTTCCCCTGGCCCCGAGCTCGTGCACAAAGAGCCACGAAAGGGCGATCGACTGCATCCAGGTGCCGAGCATCGACAGCGCCAGACCGAGGAAATAGCGGCCGGCGCCGGGGTACCGGAGGCTGGCGAACAACGCCGGCCGGGCCTCCATCTCCAGTGCCTCGGTCACCGCCGCATCTTCTCACGAGCGCTCTGCGTCGCACATCTCGGTCGTCCGACCGTGTCGACGGGCGACCACTAGGTTGGTTGGCCGTATGGCCGCACCCACCATGGACAAGAGCCGATTCATCGTTACTATGCGCGATCTGCGCCGCTTCTACCCGCCCGACCGCGAGGTGCTGCGCGGGATCAACATCTCGATGTATCCCGGGGCCAAGATCGGCATCCTCGGCTCGAACGGTTCGGGCAAGTCGTCGCTCCTGAAGATCCTCGCCGGAGTCGACACGGAGTACCAGGGCGAGATGCGTGTCACGCCCGGATTCACCATCGGCTACCTCGCCCAGGAGCCCGAGCTCGACGAGACGACCGACGTGATCGGCAACGTACGCCAAGGACTCGGCGAGTTGGCCGGGCTCGTCGACCGCTACAACGACGTCTGCAATGCAATGGGTGAGCCCGACGCCGACTTCGACAAGCTGCTGGCCGAACAGGCCGACCTGCAGGACAAGATCGACGCCGCCAACGCCTGGGACCTCGACCGCCAACTCGAGATCGCCATGGATGCCCTGCGTTGTCCGCCAAGCGATGCCGAGGTCTCGAAGCTCTCGGGCGGCGAGCGACGCCGCGTCGCCTTGTGCCGTCTGCTCCTGTCCAAGCCCGATCTCCTGCTCCTCGACGAACCGACCAACCATCTCGACGCGGAATCGGTCGGCTGGCTGGAGCGCTTCCTCCAGGAATACACCGGCACCGTCGTCGCCGTGACCCATGATCGCTACTTCCTCGACAACGTCGCCGGCTGGATCCTCGAACTCGACCGCGGCGCCGGGATTCCGTATGAGGGCAACTACTCGGGCTGGCTCGAGCAGAAGCGGGCTCGCCTCGCCCAGGAGGAGAAGACCGAGACGGCCCGCCAACGTGCGCTCGCCGAGGAGTTCGAGTGGGTCAAGCAATCACCGCGGGCCCGGCAGGCGAAGTCGAAGGCCCGACTCTCGGCCTACGAGGAACTCCTCTCCGAGCACCAGTCGCGTGAGGGTCGTCAGTCGAAGCTCGAGATTGTCATCCCCACTCCGCCACGTCTCGGCGATGTCGTGGTCGTGGCCGAACACACCCAGAAGGCCTTCGGAGACCGCCTCCTCATTGACGACCTGAACTTCATACTGCCGCGCAACGGCATCGTCGGAATCATCGGGGCGAACGGTGCCGGAAAGACAACACTGTTCCGGATGATTACCGGGCAGGAGTCCGTCGATTCGGGCACCTTGACCGTCGGCCCGACCGTCACCGTTGCCTATGTCGACCAGAGTCGCGCCGACCTCAATCCCGACAACACGGTCTACGAGGAGATCACCGGCGGAATGGACCTGATGAAGTTCAACGGCCGCGAGATCAACGGCCGGGCCTATTGCGCCAGCTTCAACCTCAAGGGCTCCGAGCAGCAGAAGAAGGTCGGACAACTGTCGGGAGGCGAGCGCAACCGGGTGCAGCTCGCCAAACTGCTCAAGAGCGGCGGCAACGTGCTGCTTCTCGACGAACCGACGAACGATCTCGATATCGACACGTTGCGTGCACTCGAAGAAGCGCTACTCGCGTTCCCGGGATGCGCTGTGGTCATCAGCCACGACCGCTGGTTCCTCGACCGTGTGTGTACCCACGTGTTGGCCTTCGAAGGCGACTCGGTTGTCCGGTGGTTCGAGGGGAACTTCGCCGACTACGAAGTCGTCCGCCACAAAGAACTCGGTGCCGACGCCGACAATCCGCGTCGCATCAAGTACCGTCCGATTACGCGTTAGTACGCGCACCTTCGAAAGTGGATATCCCTCGGCTACGGAGAATCATTGCGCTCTCCAGCGCCCTGAGCATCGCATCCATGATCGTGCTCTCGATCAAGGACAACGCCGCCGGCGCGATGACGGGCGGGATCCTCGGGGCGATCGGAATCCTCTGTCTGATGGTGGGCAATGCAGTGCATCTCGGCGACAACACGGGCGGTGCACAGGAAGCGTTGGCGGCCGAGCTCGAAGCACGCGTCCAGGAGTTGGTCGACGCCGGGGCTGACGAAGTGGCGGCCCGGGCCGTCGTGAACAAGGCCGTCCGATACGGTCGCGGCGACCGCTGAGTTCACGCAATATGGACCAGTTGGCGACACTCAAGACCAGTTGGCGATTGTCCAGGCACCGCTGACTCGTGAAGCTGAGGCCGCCGGGTCCGATTCCCTGGTCAGGTGGGCGCCGATCCCTTCGCCGGCCTGACGGCCAACATCTCCGATCACGCTCTCGGACGCGCACGGGGCAGCGCCCCCGTAACCCATCGGCTCACCACTTCGATACGAGCCACATCTGGAGAAGCAACACGACTGTGGTCTGCAGCGCAAGCCAGCGCCGAGGAGATGGGAGAACGGCAACCGCGGGGATCATCCACGGATAGAAGAGAACCCAGATGCGTTCGACTTCACCCTTGGTGTACTGCGATGCCGTTGCCAGGCTGACGCACACGAGCGCAGCCCCCACCACCAACCAAAGTCGCGAGCGTCGGAGACTGACGATCCCGGCGATGACCGCGGGACCGAGGGCGACGCTCATTGCCCCGAGGTTCGAGACAAGGAAGTAGCGCCAAGGCCGAAACGCCCCGGTGCCGTTCCAATAGAACCAGTTGGTGTTGCGAAGACCGTCGATCCACCAGAACCCGAAGCCGCGGAAGATGAAAACGACCAAGGCGATACCGGTGAAGGCAACCCCAGCTCGTTGCAGACGGGCACGCCATGGCGCCTGCCACATTCCAAGGGTGATCACCGCCGGGATGACGAGGAACGTCGCCCCGGCATAGGTGAGAAAGAGCAACCCACCAAGGCTCAGCCCGGCGAGGGCGGCTGCGCCGAAAGCCACGGATCGGTCTCGGGCCGTGAGACTCCAGGCAACACACGCAACCCCGATGGCACCGACGCCGGCGAAGAACGCATCGGCTGACGTACCGAGCCACATGGAAAACGGCGCAATGACGACAAACGGCACGCACTTCCGTGCTGCGACATCGCTCACGACGAGGCGGACCGTCGTCAGTACACCTGCGGCCATGAGCGCAACACCGAGATACGACAGGGCGCCGGCGACCCAGGGCTTCCCGAGTCCCATCGCCGCCAGCCCCTTCAGAAGAAGGATGAATCCTGGCGGATGACCTTTGAGGTGGACACTGAAGTATTTCAGAAAGTCCTGAACGGCGAACCACTCCAGCATTCGGCCGCCGGACGGGAGCACGTCGAGGTTGTCCCAGTATTCGGTCGGGTGGACAACGGGGCCGAGTACTGCGCTGAGGCCATCAGATGCCGCAAGGGAAAACGCAAAGGCCGCAGCGGTAAGCGCACTGATTGCTACGAGCATCCGGAACGACAGTCGGCGAGCGAGCGTCGGACCAAACACGACGACGAGTCCTCCGAGACCAATCGCCGGAAGGACAGCGGGGGTCAGATGCCATCGCCACTCGCCGACAAGTGGGGGCGCTCCGAGCTTGATCTCCGGCAGTTCGCGTTCGATGCGCCGGCCCCACGCCACGCCACCGATCAGCACCAAACCGAGGGTCACGAATGCCGCGGCAACTGACCACTGGCGAACGCGGTCAGGCGGTTGTAGAAAGTCGTCGGGCCTCTTCACGCCTAGCAGGCTGACGCACCGTCGCCAACCCAACGTGGTGTCGATCTCAGATTGGCTTCAGGCGGTGAACGAAACTGAGTTTTCCTGTGAGGAGCTGTGAGACGCCTGTGGGGCAAAGGCGAGGTCGCAACATCCTCGTCGTACGTTGCTCCTATGAACGCCAAACGCCTTTCCATCCGAACGACCACGGCAGTGGCCGCGCTTCTTCTCGCGGTGTCGTTTGGATCCAGTCCAGCGTCTGCTGTCACTACGAAGGCCAAGACCAAGCTGGTCTGTAAGGCCGTGAAGGGCAAGCGGACCTGCACCCGGATCAAGATCAAGTCCACGCCGACCAAGAAGAGGTCACCGGCCACTGACACCACAATCGCGTCAAGGGCTGCCAAGAAAAGGGTCGCCGCCGCCACTGTTGCTCCCGCAACGACGGCGAAGCCGAGCAACGCAACAGACACCACAATCGCCAAGAAGTAGCGCTGCCACCGGGTCAGGCGGGCCGGTAGCCGATAGATGCCAGCCAGTCCCGGAGTGCGATCGCTCCGGGCGGAAGGGGTCGGTCAGCACGCTGCAGGATGAGGAACGGCTTGTCGGTTCGCATGGGCGGGGCGAGGGCCACGAGGCGGCCATTGTCGATCAGCGCCTTGACGATATGCATCCATCCGAGCGCCACACCCTGGCCGTCGAGCGCGCCTTGCACGATGAGCGAGTAGTCATTGCTTCGGTATCCGGCCAGTGGGGTTGGCGCGACAACTCCGTGGGCATGGAACCAGCGCAGCCAGTCGAAGCGCGGCGCGTATCTTTCCTCCAGGTGCAACAGCGGAGCCGCAACGAGCGAAGTGAGATCGCCGAAGTGAAGCATCGCCGCGATTGCGGGAGCCGCAACCGGCAGAACCTCTTCGACGCAGAACTCCGTGGACTCGAGGTCGTCTCGGTCGACGATCCCGAGGGGTATCCAGAAGTGGGAGTCGTCGTTACCCACGGCTCTGTCGGTGTCGGCGGTGATGACCCTGAGCTCAACGGTCGGGTGCAAGCGTTTGAACTCTGAGAGCCTAGGCAAGAGCCAATATCGATCGGCTCGTGGCCTGGAGCGGACGCCAGCGCTAGGGCTGCGCCTCCGAACCACCCTCCGGCTCGGAGAAGATGCAGCCGCCGACCCAAGTCAGGCGCCCCCGGGCGCCCTCACGCTCGAGCGTCGAGGAGGGCCACCTCATATCGACCGATCACGTCGTCGGCCGTGACCAGAGTGAGCGACTCGGCGCGGGCCTGCGCGATCAGCATGCGGTCGAATGGGTCTCGGTGAAGCGGAGGCAGGAGTACCGCCGATTCAGCATGTGTACTTATGATCGGCAACTCGGTGAAGCCAGTCCGCTTGAGTTCATCAATGAAGCCGTCCGGAAGGTCGAGTTTTCCGAGAGCACGTTTGATGCCAAGTTCCCATGGAGTGACCGGCGAGAAGAACACGGAATCGGCCGACGACACTTCCGAGCGACAAACCGGGCCGAGATCATCGCTATCCAGAAGCCACCAGAGCGCGACGTGACTGTCGAGGAGGAGCCTCACCGGCCCGACGACGCGTCAAAGTCAGCAAGGACATCGGTATCTGACCCGACGAGATCGCTGGTGACGGAGAATCGACCCTTCCCGGCGCCGGGCACGCGAGACGGCGAAGAATCGGGCCACGGCACGATTCGAGCGACCGGCTTGCCCCCACGAGCGAGGATGACGGTGTCTCCGGATTCGGCCATTCGGATGAGTTCGGAGAGCCGGCTTTTGGCTTCATGCGTGTTGACGATGGTTGTCGGCATGGACCTAGCTTAGCTAACACCCCGCACGGGACCAGCCCGTCGCGCACCGGCTCGTGGGCCGGAGCGTGCGTCAAGCCGAGAGTGCCGCCGGACGTTCGGCGGGATCCTTGTTGAGCGGGGTCGTCCAGACCTCATACGGGAGACTCGTGCCGATCACCAACCGGGTATGTGTGCCCGCAAGAGTGCGGTGCAACCATCCTGCGGGCGCTTGGGCGCGGCATCCCGGCCCAAGGTGCGTCACGTGGCCGTATTCGTCGGCCACCGCTCCCGTGCCGGAGATCACCCACGTGACCGAGGCAAATTCGTGCCAGTGAAGGGTCTCGTCCTGTTCCTGGACAGCATCGAACGCCAACCCGTGAAACCCCATGGCTGCGACCTGTTCGAGCGCTTCCGCTTCGGTGATCGGTGTGCCGCTCGTGAACTCGTACTCCATGGCGTGCCGTCCTTTGATCGGTGCCGCTGCCGGCTCGGCTGGCAGGCACCAGCGTCAGTCGTTCCTACCACAGTCGACGCAATCACCTAGAAGGGCGCACCGGTCGTTGTTGCGTCAGCCTCGAGTCGGGCCGTGGTGTTCGTGCGGCCGGTAGCCGATTGACGCCAGCCAGTCACGGAGGGCGATCGCTGCCGGCGGCAGCGTTCGGTCACGGCGCGCCAGGATGAGGAATGGCTTGTCGGTTCCCATGGGCGGGGCGAGGGCCACGAGACGGCCGTTGTCGATAAGCGTTTCGACGATGTGCATCCATCCGAGAGCCACGCCCTGGCCGTCGAGCGCGCCTTGCACAATCAGCGAGTAGTCGTTGCTCCGGTATCCGGCCTGTGGGGTCGGCGCCACCATGCCGTGAGCATGGAACCAGCGCGGCCAGTCGAAACGGTGTGCGTATCGTTCCTCGAGGTGCAGCAGCGGCGCCGCGCCACGCGCCTCGAGGTCGCCGTATCGAACGGTCGCGGCGACCGACGGAGCGGCGACCGGCGCGACTTCCTCGACACAAAAGTTGGTCGCCTCGAGGTCGTCTCGGTCGACAATGCCAAGGGGTATCCAGAGGTGGGCGTCATCCTGCCCGACGGTTCTGTCGGTGTCCGTGGTGATGACCCTCAGCTCCACCCTTGGGTGCAGGCGTTTGAATTCGGGGAGCCTGGGCAGGAGCCAGTGGGTGGCGAGTGAGGCCGACACGGAGATCGTGACCGTGGCGCCGCCGTTGATCGCCGCGCCGACGGCAAGGTCGATCTGGTCGAATCCGGCGCTGACCCGCTGGTGCAAGATCCGTCCGATGGCGGTCAGCGACACCCCCGAACCTGACCGCTCGAACAGGCGAGACCCGACAGCTCGCTCCAGCCGTGCCACGGCGTGGCTGACCGCGGGTTGCCCGACTCCGAGGTGGGCGGCAGCGCCGGTGAACGAACCGAGACGGGCCGTGGCATCAAAGGCCCGTAACCCTGAGTCAGAGATCTCGACACCATGAATCAACGTCATATTCAGATGACAAACATACCGGGTTGACCACTATTTAGCCACAAGTGAGAATGAGACCATGACATCGATCGATTCCGACTCAGGCCCTCCCTGCCTTGGCTTCGTCGGTCTCGGCAACATGGGCGGGCCGATGTGTCGAAGGCTGCTCGGCGCCGGCTACCGGGTCGTTGCCTTCGACCTGTCTCCCGCAGCGATTGCCGACGGTCGAGGCCGGTGCCGAAGCGGCGTCGTCGACATCGGAATGCGCCGCAGCGGCGGACGTGTTCCTCACGTCGCTGCCGCGTCCTGACCACGTCGCCGCCGTGATGCTCGAAGGTGGTGCTCTGGGTGCGCTGCGGGCGGGTTCGGTGTGGGTCGACCTCACCACCAATCGGAAGGATTTCGTCGCGGAACTCGCTGCGGCCGCCCCGAGTGGTGTGGTCGTCGTCGACTCGCCGGTCACGGGAGCAGTCGACGGCGCACGAAACGGCAAGCTGACGCTCTTCGTCGGTGGCGACGAAGACAGCGTCGAACGGGTCCGGCCGATCCTGGCTCACCTCGGCCTGGTCATCCACTGTGGTCCGCTCGGTGCCGGCAACGTGGTCAAGCTCGTCACCAACCAGTTGTGGTTCATCGCTGCAGCGGCGATCGGCGAGGGATTCGCGGTTGGTGTCGGAAACGGCGTCGAACTGGGCACGCTCTGGCACGCCATCAAGGAGAGCGTCGGCGACAGCTTCGTCGTTCGCCACGACGCGCCATCGATTTTCGCCGGCCACTACGACCCTTCGTTTTCGCTCGACCTGTGCCGCAAGGACCTTGGGCTCATCCATGAACTTGCGGGAAACGTCAAGGCATCACTCCCAATGACCGACGCGGCCATGGCTGCGTTTTCCACGGCGACCGAACGCTACGGGCCGCACGCCGCCGAACTTCATGTGGCCAAGCGGATCGAAGACGACGCCCAGCTGTCATTCCGACTCGATGGCGACTGGACCCCTCCGTGGGAGAAGTAAGTCCGACCACCTCTGATCTCCCTGCCTCTGATCTCAACGAAAGGCCTGCGATGCAACTCAACGAACTTCTCGATCTCGACCGCTACCCGATTCATGAGCCGACCTCGGCTGCCTACCGGACTGCGGTCGACGAGGCCCAGGCCAGGCTGCGAAGTGACGGGTGCGCGGTTGTCCAGGATCTCCTTCGCCCTTCCGCGGTCCGAGCGATCAGCGGCGAGATCGTCGCCCGAAAGCACACCACGCATTACTCCACCGAAACAATCAACCCGTACTTCCATGTGACCCCCAACCCGGACTACCCGGATCGTCACCCGGTGAACACGTTCATCGAACGGTCAAGCGGGTTCATCCCTGGCGACTCGTGGGAACCCTCCACGGCAACCAGTCGCCTGTTCCGCAGCCCCGAGCTCACCGGTTTCATTGCAGACTGCCTGGAGGTTGACTCGCTCCACTGCTACGCCGACCCCCTCGCCGGACTGACGGCCAACATCCTCGACCCCGGCCAACAGTTCACCTGGCACTTCGACACCAACGATTTTGCCGTCACCGTCCTCGTCGACGAAGCCGACGAGGGTGGCCTTTTTGCGTACGCTCCGATGATCCGCACCGCCGACGACGAGAACTTCGACGCCATCCAGAAGATCCTGGAAGGCGACACCGACGGCGTGCATACGCTCAACCTGCGGGCCGGTGACATGCAGATTTTTCGCGGCCGATACTCGCTACATCGGGTGAGTCGTGTTCCTGTGGGGTCCTCACCCCGGCACGCGGCGATTTTCGCCTATACCCAGGAACCCGGGGTTGTCGGACGGCTCGAGCGCACCCGCCAACTGTTCGGCCGGGTGCTCCCTGAACACGAAGCTGCCGAACTCGTCCGAGTCCGTTCCGACGCACTGATCGATTGACCCACCGCGAGATTCGATTCCCGGCAGTTCCGCACAAACACCGCGTGCCGAGCGCTTCTACTCAACCAACCGGAAACCGCCGGGCCCTCGACCGTCGGCGTGGGCGCGCCGAGTTCTCGAGGAATCAGGGGCGTCGTGAGCACCGCAACGGTGGCTCGTTGGCGCCGACCCGGCTCAAACCGAGAGCGCCGCCGGACGCTCGGCGGGATCCTTGTCGATCGGAGATGCCCACGCGTTGTAGGGGAGGTCCGTGCCGATGACCAGACGGGTATGCGTTCCCGCAAGGGTGCGGTGAAGCCATCCTGCCGGCGCCTGGACCCGGCATCCTGGCCCTACATGGGTCACGTGGCCATGTTCGTCGGCGAACGACCCCGACCCCGAGATCGCAAACGTGACCGCGGCGAATTCGTGCCAGTGAAGGGTCTCGTCCTCCGCATGGACGTCATCGAAGGCCAACCCGTGCAAACCCATGGCGGCGACCAGCCAACTCCGACCTCCCAACGAATCGTCGTGGCTACGCCGTTGCCGCGACGGTCCAACCGGTGCTGACCCATCGGGACTCCCCTGACCAACAACCCATGAATTCGGCCCGCACCGCCCCTCGTTCGTCATCGAGCATCGCTCGATAGGTATCGCCCACGCCGACCGGCAACACCGACGAGAGCCAGGTCCACGCGTTTGTTGCGGAGATCCGTCGCACTGCTCGGACCGGATGCACTGATCGAACCTTCCATCCGCCAGCCGTGATTTCGTCGGCGAACACCTCGGCCTCGCCGAAGCGGTGGTGGGGGTAGCGGGCCGGCTCCCACGCCTGCGGGATCACGGCCTGGGTGGCAGACCAAAAACGGTCGAAAGGGGTCACGTCGGTGACTGCGCCGAGCGTGGTCGCCACCAACGTGCCGCCATCGGACGTGAGCCGACGGATACGGGCGAGGTCACCGGCCGCGTCATGGCAGAACGGCAGCACGAGGTTGCTCACGACCGTGTCGAACGGCGGACGATCGTCGACAAGGTCAGCCGCCGTGCCGACCAAACTGGCACAGCGGGCTTCACCCGTAAGCGCGCTGAGGAGTTCGGCGTTCGGATCGAGCGCGACGACCTGTAGGTCGGGCTGCCGACGCAACAGGAGTGACGTGACAAGGCCCGTTCCTGCGCCGTGATCGAGAATGAACGCACCCCTACCTAGCGCGTGAGCGGCCCGGCGACTCGTCGATTCGGCGAAGGGCCGAGCGAAGGGGGCGATGTGGCGCTCATAGGACCGGCGCTGGCCGGCAACCGATGCGCTCATGCGGACCGGTTGGCGACATCGTTGACAAATTGACGAGCTCGAGATCCAGTGCAGACCGTCGCCGACTGGAGCAACGAGCAAGTAGGAACCGAAGAGCGGCCACGATCAGCCGACCCGACCGGGTCGAGCGCGAGCCTTCAGGAGTGGTGCTGGCGAACGGACCCGACCGGGTCCGAGGCGGTCACGCTCATCTGATGCCGAGGGTGGCATCGGCGCCGGCAACCCGGCCACCGGCTGCCCGAAGCATCGCTTCAGCGGGACGTGACAGCGGTGCGGTGACCCGGGTGATGAGCATGTCGGTGTCGGTGCGTCCGTTGCGGACCGTGGGTCCGAACGCACTCCAGAAAGCACCTTCGGATGTGATCGTCAACTCGGCCGGAAGGTCGGCCTGGGTAGCAACCACGCCGATACCGTCGAGTGCGGCGCGACCTCGAGCGACGATCGGCCGAACCACATGGTCTTCGTCGGGGACGCCCCATTCGCGATGCAGGGCGCAGAGACGGTCGTGGTCCTCCTGCTTGAGGTCTTCGGTCGTCGTCGCAATGCGCACCCGAAGTCCGCGCTCCACCAGTCTCGGGATTGCCGAACAGACGTCGGCGAAGTTCTCCTCGCCCCGCTTGGTGTCGTTGGCGACAGCGTCGGGCGCATCGAGCGAGATCTGTATGTGCACATCCTTTCCGGCAAGAGCATCGACGATGCGCTCGAGTCGGGGACCATGGAAGAGCGATCCGTTCGAGAGCACCACGGTCGGAAGGATCTCGGATATGCGGGCGATCGTCGAGGGCATCGACGGCACCATGAACGGCTCACCGCCGGTGACCCCTATCGAACGGAAGCCGAGTTCCTTGGCCTCGCGCGCCCGCTCGACCATCCAGTCGGCGTCGAGCATGCGGCGATCGACATTCGGACCGGACTCCGTCAGGCAATACGTACATTCGAGGTTGCAGTGGTAGTTCGCGTAGAACCACACCCGCTCGCCCAACACGCCCGATTCGACGGCGTCGGCGACGGAACTCACGCGGCGAATCCTTCCACGGCAAGACGCTCGATGGTCGATGCTCCGACCGGTAGTTGCAGCGCCGTGGCGTAACGGTTCAACAGCATGGTTGCCCCGATGAGCACGGTGATCTCCACGATCTCGTGGTCGGCGAAGTTCGCCTTGACGGCCTCATTGGCGGGAGCCGCAATGGCACCCCGGCCGAAAGCGACGGCGTCGATCCACGTGATCAGCGCCCGTTCCTTCGGTGAGGGGAAGGCCGATGCGAGGTCTTCCTCGCCCACAGACGCGGCCGACTCCCGAAGTGTGTGCACCTGGTCGAACGACAGTCCTGCGTCGAGCGCGACCGTGGTGTGACTGTCGATGCAATACCGACAGCCGAGCAGCGCCGACGTGCGCACGATCACGATTTCCTTCGTTCGGAAATCCACTGACGATGCGCCGAGCGCG
>JANOJN010000064.1:0-6828 GCA_031418775.1 Acidimicrobiia bacterium | reverse complement strand
GCGGGCTGCGGCCCGGAGCGAGTCGGCGTGATCGACATAGCCGCGGCGGACAAAGGTGACGGTCTCGAAGCCGCGGTGGGGATGCTGGGGGAACCCCGGGATGGTGCTCCCGTGGTACATGCTCCAGCCGTCCGTCCCGGTGAAATCGCTGCCGATCGGACGGCCTTGGAGGTGAATGGGATCGGGTGCGAGCTCACCGTTGCCGACCGGGTACGCATCGTTGTGGTGCACGCAGAACAGGAACGGATCGAACGTCTGCCACGGTGGGGAACCGAGCGCGAAGGTGTGCAGCACCGGCGAGGCGTCGGTCAGGTCCATGCCCAAACGCTACCGACTTTGCGGGCGTATCCGTCCCCGAACCCTACTGATGCGGGCCCTATCCGGCCGCCGAGCCCTGGGGTCCGCCGCGGGATGACGCGCTCGTCGCCGGACTCATCCGGCCGCTGACCGCGCACATCGCGGCGCGACGGTCCGTCACACCGCCGGACGGAGGTGGACCACGTCGCCGGCCGATAGCACGTGGCGTTCGGTGCCGGCGCCCGATGCGACCTCGATGATGAGGTGGCCCGACGCGTCGACGTCGGTCGCAGTTCCGACGACCCGCCTTCCACCGAGGTCGACCTCGACGACGCGGCCGATCGTGGAGCAGACGGTCCGGTAGCGGTCGACGAACCCCGACTGGTCGCTCGCCAGGATCGCAACGAAACGCTCGAAGGCGGTCAGCACTTCCGCGGTGAAGGCTTCGAGCGAGGCGAGAGGTGCGTGGTCTGCGAGCCACGTCGGCACCGCGTCAGGTCCGAGCGCAGGGTCGAGCTGAGCAGACCGCACCAGGTTGATGCCGATACCGACCACGACGAATCGCTGACCTTCGCCGACGTGCGACTCCGCGAGGATCCCGGCGAGCTTGCGGTAGCCGAAGGGTCCGGTCGCATCGGCGACAACGACGTCGTTCGGCCACTTGAGCGATGCGTCGACTTCCAGCGAGCTGGCACGTTCGACCACCGCCATTCCCATCGCGAAGGAAAGCAGCGGCCAGCGCTCGATCGGCATGGCCGTGGGGTCGACGAGCACCGTCATCAGTAACGCGGAGTCCGGGGGAGCGATCCACGTCCGGCCCAGCCTCCCGCGTCCGGCGGTTTGCGAGCGGGCGATGAGAACCGCACCGTCGGCGACGGTCGTGCCAGCGTCGTCACGTCCGGCGATGGCCCACGCGAGCAGCGCCCGGTTGGTCGAGTCGATCGAGTCGACGACCCGCACATCGGAGAACCGCGACCCGGCGAGGGCAGTTCGCAGTGCTACACCGTCCAATCGAAGTCCCGTACGTGAGCGTGGACGTTGGTGGCGACCGTGAGCGTGAACCCGACCCTGGGGAGATCAGAAAGGTCGAGGCCTTCGACCACGATGATGTCGGCGGCGAGCATCTCCTCGACATTGGTGAAGGTCTCGTTCGTACCTGCGCAGATAATCCGCGCGCTTACTAGTGCCGTGATCGACGCTGTCGATACGGTGAGCGGCACGCCTTCGACGCTTCGCACCAGCCAGGCGCAGTCCTCGAGGTCCATGCCGTGGAGCCGGGTGAGGTCGACGGGAACCGGCTTGTCCCAGGTGGCGCACACGCCGGGAGTGGCGTGGGGAAGGCCGGATCGGCTCGGCGGAAGGTGGAGGCGCACAGGGGCATCGACCGTGCCGAGGTCGACGAGTCGAACCGTCACCGCGTGACCACGTCGAGGAGCGGGCGGAGATCGAGATCGTCGACGGCGGGGAGGTAGATGCTCACTGCTTCCTTCTGGAGGCGTTTCCACAGATCGTCGCGGAAGAACCTGTCCCCGTTGGCGATGACGTAGTGGAGGATGAAGAACCGGTACGCCTCGCGGGTGAACGCCATGTCATCGGGCCGAAGGGGGAAGATGCGGTGATACGCGGTGAGGAACTGGATGAACCGTGGCTCCACGAGCGTGTGGGGCGAGTAGGTGAAGTGGGTCCGGTCGCCCGTCGATGACGAGACGCGCGACAGGAAGTAGAAGTCCATCATGCGGGGTTCGATGCGGAACCAGTCGTAGTCCCAGCGGCTGTAGAGCCGGAAGTCGTCATCGCCTTCCTCGCCGGTGATGGAGAAGTTCCCGAGGTTCCAGTCGATGAGTACGGGGATCTTCGGCCAGTAGTCGTAGCGCAAGGTGTCGAGCGTGACGAGGAAGTCGTGCGTGTGCCGCGCCACCACGGCGAGCTGCGCGGCGTTCAGGACGAACCGCTTCGCCGAACGGGGATTGGTCACGAGGTCGAGCAGGTGGATGGCATCGGCTTTGATCGACGTGCTGGTCAGCGGGATCTTCGGGGCGATGTCGGCACACGCACGGTGGAAGAGGGCGATCTCCTGGGCGAACGTCGTGATCTGGGCGTCGGTGAGGATGCGGGGGAGGGATCGGCCGCGGGGAACCTCGTCGTAGAACACCACCCAGGTGCGGCCGTCGTAGTGCGTGAAGGGACGCCCGTCCTGGGTGAGCACATCGGCCAGCAGGCGGGCATGGCGGGTCCCCTCGAGCAGCCGATGGCAGGCGTGCAGCCGGTCGTGGTCCTCGCAGAACAGGAAGTACGAACCGTACGACGACACCTTGGCGATCACCGCGGACCCGTCGCTGAGCGAACAGCGGTACACGTGATTCGTCGAGACGAACGCGCTCACCTCGGTGATGTCGACGATCACCCGGTCATCGTCGTACGCCGCCCACGCCTCGACGGCCCGCTCCGGCCCGCCCGGGGTGGGATCCGTCGTGTCGGTCGGCTGCACGCCAGCCAGGCTACGCGGGTGGGCGCGTCGAACCGGCGCGCGTCGCCGCATTGGGCGCGCCGGGCCGACGTACGCGAATAGCCTGGGGTTCGCATCCGTGAAATGAGTCCCGTGAGGCTCATACGGAGAGGAGAGAACATGGCACTCGAACCGGGGCTCGTGGCCCCCACAGGGCCCGACGGGCCCGGCCCCGCCCGTGAGCGGCGGGAGGTGCTCGACGCAGCGGGAGTCGAGCGGGCAGTCCGCCGGATGGCCCACGAGATCGTCGAACGCAACGAAGGCACCGAAGGTGTCGTCCTTGTCGGGCTGATGAAGGGTGGGGTTTGGCTTGCCGAGGCTCTGGGCGCCGCGCTCGAGGCCCTCGGCAATCCGGTGCCTGTCGGACGGATCGACGCCAGCTTTTACCGCGACGACCTGGAACTGCGAACGGTCACGCCGATGCAGAGCGTCTTCGGTTTTCCGGTGCACGACGCCATCGTGGTGCTCGTCGACGACGTGCTGTTCACCGGACGCACGGTGCGCGCCGGTCTTGACGCGCTGCGCGAGTACGGCCGTCCAAAGGCCGTGCAGTTGGCCGTCATGGTCGACCGCGGCCATCGCGAACTGCCGATCCGGCCGGATTTCGTCGGAAAGAACCTGCCGACGTCTCGGACGGAATCGGTGCGGGCCACGGCCGACGGGGTGGTGCTGTCATGAAGCACCTGCTCTCGATCGAGGACCTCAGCGCCGACGACCTCGACCACATGCTCACGCTCACCGATCGCTTCGTCGAGGTCAGTCAGCGCAAGGTGCCCCGCATCCCCGCACTCCAGGGCAAGACCGTTGTGTCGCTCTTCTACGAGGACTCCACCCGAACGCGGCTCAGCTTCGAAACGGCGGCGAAGCGCCTGTCGGCCGACGTGATGACCTTCTCCGTGTCGACCAGCTCGGCCAACAAGGGCGAATCCATCCGTGACACCGTCGAGACGATCGAGGCCATGGGCATTGACGCCCTCGTGGTGCGGCACAAGGCGGCCGGTGTGCCGCTGCAGATCGCGGGATGGACCCAGGCCAGTGTCGTAAACGGCGGCGACGGCTGGCACCAGCACCCGACCCAGGCGCTGCTCGACTGCTACACGATCCGTACCCGTCTCGGCAGCCTCCAGGGCCGATCGATCGCCATCGTCGGCGACATCAAGCACTCGCGCGTGGCCCGCTCGAACGTGCAGGCGTTCACTGCGTTGGGGGCCGAGGTCACGCTCGTGGCCCCGGCGACACTGCTCCCGCCGTCACTCGATGGCTGGCCGGTCAAGGTCGAACACGAGATCGAAGCAGTGCTGGGACGCGTTGATGTCATCTACCTGCTCCGTATGCAGATGGAACGCACCACGGAGGCACTGGTTCCGTCGTTGCGGGAGTACACCTCGATCTACGGCCTCACCGACGAACGATCAGCGCGCTTACGAGATGATGTTCTCGTAATGCACCCAGGCCCGATGAATCGCGGCGTGGAGATTGGCCCGTCGGTCCCCGACCGCCCCAACACCGTCATCACCCAGCAAGTCGCCAATGGCGTCGCGGTCCGTATGGCAGTGCTGTTCGAACTATTGACCGGAGAACGTTCATGACCACCCCCGCGCTCGCCATTCGCGGCGGTTCCGTCCTCACCGACGGTTCGTCGCAGCCCGTTCGCGCCGACATCCTCGTCGTCGACGGTCGGATCGTCGCCATCGGCGGATCTGTCGAAGTGCCGAGCGGGGGAGAGGTGCTCGATGCGACCGGCTGCGTCGTCGGCCCCGGTTTGGTCGACCTGCACACCCACCTGCGTGAACCGGGGAATGAGGCCGCCGAGACGATCGAGACCGGGTCGCGTGCGGCGATGCTCGGTGGGTACACGGCCGTGGTCGCCATGCCGAACACGACGCCGGCGATCGATTCGGCCGCAGTGGTCGAGCAGGTCCTGCGTCTGGGTCGCTCCGCCGGGTTGTGCGAGGTTCTCGTCGCGGGCGCGATCACCGTCGGCCGGGCCGGAGAGCGGCTGGCGCCGATGGCCGAGATGGCCGAGCTCGGCGTGCGCATCTTCACCGACGACGGCGCAGGCGTGCAGAACAACCGCCTCATGCGCCGAGCGCTCGAATACGCGAGCTCCCTCGGCGTTACCCTCGCGCAGCACTGCGAAGATGCCGCGCTTTCCGAGGGCGGTGTGATGCACGAAGGTGCATGGTCGGCGCGCTTAGGTCTTCCCGGTCAACCGTCGGAGGCCGAGGAGTTGATGGTGGCGCGTGACATCGCGCTGTGCCGCCGGACGGGCACTCCCGTGCACTTCCTGCACATGTCCACGGCCGGTTCGGTGGAGTTGATCCGTCGGGCCAAGGCTGACGGGTTGCCCGTCACGGCAGAAGCCGCACCCCATCACTTCACCCTCACCGACGCCTGTCTCGCGGGCTACGACACGGTCTTCAAGGTTCATCCGCCTCTACGTACCGACGCCGACGTCGCCGCGGTGAAGGCCGGGTTGTCCGACGGCACCATCGACGCCATCGCCACCGATCACGCCCCGCACACTCCGGAGACGAAAGAGCAGTCGATGCTCGACGCGCCACCGGGGATGCTCGGCCTGCAGACCGCGCTGTCGCTCGCGATCACGGAACTCGACATGCCGATCGCCCGGGTCTTCTCGTTGCTCTCCAGCGGACCGGCTCGCATCGCCAAGGCCGACGACCGCCACGGGCACGTTTCGGTCGGACGTGCCGCGAACCTCTGCGTCGTCGATCCGTCTGCCACATGGACGGTCGACCCCGCAGCGCTCGCATCGAAGGCCCGGAACACCCCCTACGCCGGACGAACGCTGCACGGTGTCGTCCGTCATACGGTCTTCAACGGTCTCGCCACCGTCGTCGACTCGACCGCACGGCGCTGAGCGTTCGACGGGTCACGGGGTGCTGACCGCTACCGCGCTCGCGCTCGGCGCGGCGGTCCTCCACGCCGGATGGAACCTTGCCGTCAAGCAGGCGACCGGGGACAGATTCCTCATGCTGTGGGGGCAGTTCACGATCGCCGCGCTGTTGTGCGCGCCGATTGTGTTCCTGTTCGGAGGTCTTCCGGCCCGGTCGTGGGTGTGGGTTGTCGTTTCCGGGTCGGTACACCTGCCGTATTGCATCTTCCTGGCGAAGGCCTACGACACCGGCGACTTCTCCTTCGTGTACCCGATCGCCCGAGGTGGAGGAGCGATGCTGGCGGCGGTCGGAGGCGTCGCGCTCTTGAGTGACTCGCTTCGTCCGCTCACCGCGTTCGGCATCGCCACGGTCGGTTGCGGACTCTTCCTTCTCGCCGGCTTTCGTCGATCGACGGCCCTTCGCAACGCCGTCATCGTGGCGTTCACCATCGGCGCGTACTCGCTTTCCGATGCGAAGGGCATTCGGACCAGCGGCACCCTTCGTTACGCGTTCGCCGCCCATCTCGGCACCGGCGTGACGACGACAACCTACGGTCTCGTGCGCGGCCGGGCGTCGGAGATGCGGGCGACCATGGCCGCAAACTATCGGCGCCTCACCCTCGCCGCGCTTGCGTCGACGCTGACGTACTTCATGGTGCAGGTCGCGTTCCGTTCAGCGCCCGTCGGCTACGTCACTGCGCTGCGCGAATCGAGTGTGGTCCTCGCCGCGCTGATCGGGTGGAAGACGCTCGGCGAGTCCGGCGGAAAGCGGCGCCTGGCGGCAACCCTGGTCGTCGCCGCCGGCCTCATCGTCATGGTCGTCAGCCGCTAGCGCACCCTGCGACCGAACTTCGGTGGGCCAGCACGCTTGCAGGGGCCAGGAAACCCGGGGAAAATCGAAGCCAACTGGCCCGAGCGAGCCAGCGGCCCACGGGGTCTTGTGGTGGGAAGGTCAGTGCGCGGCAAGCGCAGCGGACTGCCAGCGGAGGGCGACGGCGCGGTGCGTGGCGAGACGCTCGTCGAGCGCGGGGTGGACGAGGGCGGCGTCGCGGACGACGAAGCGTCCGTTGACGATGGTGTGTCGCGGGGCGAACGGACCGCATCGCAGCCATCCCTCGATGGCATCGGT
>JANOJN010000063.1:0-4148 GCA_031418775.1 Acidimicrobiia bacterium | reverse complement strand
CCCCGCAGTCGAGCCGCCGACGGTCGACTCCGCCATGACGTGGTGTCGGCGGTGGATCGACGCGTCCGCACGTCCCGTTGTTTCATGGTGACGAGCGGGGATACGCGCGGGCGGTTGCCCGGATCGTCCAGTCGGGGATCGAAAGCGCGCGTAGGAAGTACGGCTTCACGGTGGCGGACGCAGCGACTTCGACGCCCGCACTGTCAACGCGTGTGATGTCGATGTGGTCGATCGTTACCTCATCGCCGACTCGGCCGCGCAGGTTCTGTCCGATGACGGCGTGAAGGCGAGCGTCGTCGTCGTAGAGCGCGATGCCTTCGCCTTGGTAGATGCCGTCGGGATCGACGGCGGCGACAGCGTCGTTGGCCACCGCGTCGACCGTCGCCGAAAGTTCGCGTTGCATGAGAAACGCGTGCGCGGCGTTGATCGTGACCGCAGCGAACATCGCCACGATGATGATCGCCACCGGTAGCAGCAACATCGCCGAACCGCGCTCGCGGCCGGTGGGCGACCCCGACGGCGGGCTCGGGTCAGACGCCACAGTCGACCTCGCCGGGCACGCCGCTGCGGAACGGGTCGATGCGCGACCTATGGGTCGCGCTCACGGTCTTCGTCCCTCCGAACGACCCGAGAAACGGAACGGCGATCAGCGGGATGTCGACGGTGACCCGAATGGCGATCGGCTGGCAGCGCTCGAAGCGCTCGGTTGTGGTCTCGGCGGTCCAGCGCTCGGGAAACCGCGACGAGAGCAACTCGCTCGCCTCAGCACGCGCGGCCACTTCGGCCGTTCCGGGCGTGTTCTCCTCCACATAGGCCTGCACGGCGTTACGGGCGGCGCTGCTCACGGCCATCTTGGCGTCGAGGACCGCCCAGAGGTTCGCAAACACGAACACGAGCCCGACGATCAGAACGACGCAGCCGGCGATGACCTCCGCCCCCGCCTGCCCCCGTTCGTCGGCCGACGTGAGACGGCCGCGCGAGTTCATCCGGCTTCCTGGAACTGCTCCCGGTGAGCGCGAGCCGTCCGTTCGATGGTGCCAAAGGGCTTCAACGAGGCGAGCGGTCCGATGCCCGGCCCGCGAGCAGAAACGGTGACGATCATGTCCGGGCCGCTCTCGTAGGCGCGCATACGGACCCCTGGTCCGAGTCCGGCCGCGGCGATGCGAGCCTCGTTATCCGGGTCGAGGGCAGCGTTCCGGGCGAGACGACGGGCAAGATCGTCGGCGACACCGGTGACGACTGTCCGCCGGTACATGGTGACGAGCACCTCGACCGATACGAAGACCGTAGCGAGCACGAGGAACGTGCCGATGATCGAGGTGATGAGCCCGGAGCCGCGTTCGCCCCGCTGCTCGGGCCTTGTCACTTGATCGACGCGACCTTCTCCTTCGCGGTGTCGCCGCTGTCCTTCGCGATGCCGCTGAACACGACGAACATGGCGGCGCCGATCACCGCCATGATGAGCACGGCAATTGCCAGGGAGATGACTCCTTCGCCCTTCTCGTCACGGGTCCGACGTCGAGCGATGCCCGAGGCCGAACGCGGCGTGCCCTCGACGTTGCCGTGGCTCTGGATGTGCGTGTGCATGTCGTTTGTCCTTTGGGTGTGTTGGTGGTGGATGGGAAGACCAGTCGGCGAACGACGTTCAAGATGAGAAGAAACTCAGCGCGCGTAGGAAAGGGAGGGCGAGGAGCATGCAGCCCGGGACGAGTGCCGCCACCGTCACGGGGATCCACACCTGCTGTCCCTTGCGTTCGACTGCGGCGAGGAGCTCGCGGTGGCGCTCCTCGCGTCCGAGCTGGGCCTCGTCGGACACCAGGCGTCCGAGGTCGGCACCCTGGTCGGCAAGCGACAGGATCGCCGCAAGCCGACCGACCGCGGGAACATCGGCGATCGTCGTCCACTCCCGCAAGGACTCGCGATAGCTGTTGCCGCGACGAACCGACCGGAGCAGCCGGGAAATGTCCTGCGATGCCGGCCCACGGGAACGATCGGCGATTCTCTGGAGCGTGCCTCCGAGGCTCCATCCGGCATCGAGGAGCATCGCCATCTGCTCCTCGACCACCGGCAGCTCGATAGCGAGGTCGCGCTTCCAGCGCTGCGACGCCAACGCCAGCCGCTGTTCGTCGATGAGAAGGGAAAGCGCTGGGGCGGCGGCGATGATCAGGAATGCCAATGCACCGGGCAGACCCAGGACTGCGGCGAGGGCTCCGGCGCCGAGCAGCGCGAGCGCGGCGTGGCCCAGCTGGGCGATCCGGAACTGGGTCGGGGTGACGCCCCGGTGAAGCCGCTCCAGACGAGTTGCAAGTTCCTCGTTGATGCCGACGGCCCGCGCTGCCCATCCGCCGACGTGTTCGGCGGCGGGTCCGAGCGCGTCGCGAAAGCTACGCGCGCCGAGGATTCGGGGGCGACGATCGGGAAGGCCCGGCGTGTGGATTCGGAGCCGCGCTGCGAGATTGGGCTGACGGAACCATGGTGCCCGAGCCAGGAGCATCGAGAGGCCGGTCGTCCCGAGGACGGCAGAGAGCCCGAGGAGACGGATCACGGTTCCCGTCCCGCAGTCAGCGCGATACGAGGTTCCGTCGGCAGACGCAGGATCGCCGCCGACCACCACCAGCACATGGCGATGAAGGCCACGGCCAATCCTCCGACGACCTGACCCGTGGGCTCCTGATACGCCGCCCGTCCGTCGCCGATGCCCAGCCCGACGAGAGCCATGGCGAACGGCACGATCAGGACGAACCAGCGAGCGAACCGCACGCCGGCCTGGCGACTCGTCGCCTCGTGGCGATGCCGGAGATCGATCTGGCGATCGGCAAGCAGCCGGGCCAGTCGTCGGTCGATGTCGGTACCTCCGATCTCGTTGGCCACGAGGAGGGTCTCGAGAACCGAGTCGGCCGTCGGATCAGCAAGGCGCTCCTGAAGCATCGCCACCACCCGGGCGAAGTCTGTGGAGAGCAGCCATTCCCGGTGGGCTGCGTCGAACGCCGCGCGCATCGGTGCGGTCGACGATCGACGTCCGACATCGAGCAGCGCTGCTGGCACCGAACGACCGAGCGCACCGACCTGGAGCCGCAGTTCTTCGATGATGGTTGGCCAGGCGTCGCGTGCCTGAGCGAGAAGCCGAGCGCGACGATTGCGATAGATGGCGAGAGGGGCGGCGAGCGCGCACAGGCCAGCAGCAGTCGCCGGCACGATGGCCCCGAACAGGAACCAGATCATCGCGGTGGTCGTAGCGAACACCGCGCCCTCGACCATGACGAACTCGGTGCTGCTCACACCTTCGACCCCGGACTGCCGCATCCAGTCCGAGAAGCGGGCATGGCGGACGCGCCGCGTCGGCCGACGCCGTTGGGTGAGGAGGAAGACGCCGCTCGCCGCGAGAAGTGCCGCGGCGAACCCAATTGTGTCGCGGGTCGCGTTCACTGTTCGGCCTCCTCCACCCGGTTGCAGCGGTGGAGAAGTGCGATCAGGTCGAGACCGCGCGACTCGAAGAGGCGGGCGAGCCGCACCGGTACCTGTCCCGTCCAGTGGAGTTCTGCTTCGGGGTGCGGTCGGCGGAGCAGTTCGGTCGTGGTGAACGCAGTGCCGTCCGACGCGCCCTGCAATTCCTCGACGGCGATCACTTCGGTGACCCGCGGCCCGGACTCGGTGCGCTCGCACTGGATGACGACGTCGACGGACTCGCTGATCAGTCCCTGCAGAGCGCTGAGTGGGATCTCGCTCCCGACGTCGGCGAGTTGGGCGACGAACCGCAGTCTGCTCAATGCCTGTCGGGCCGACCCCGCGTGGAGCGTGGTGTAACCCTTCACACCCGACGACAGGGTGAGGAGAAAGGCCAGCGCCTCGCGGTCACGTACTTCCCCGACAACGGCGATGTCGGGGGCCATGCGGAGGAACCCGGCGACGAGCCGCCGAAGGTCCACTTCACCACGGTCGACCCGCGGCGGCCGTGTCTGCATTGCCGCTACGTTCGGCAGAGGAACATCTATTTCGAAGACCTCCTCCGCGGTGACGACCCGCAGCGTCGGGTCGAGCTCGGCGAGGCAGCATGAGAGCAGCGTCGTCTTCCCTGACCCTGGAGCTCCCGACACGATGACCGTCGCCCGCGCGGCGACGAGCGCCTTGACGAGGTCGGCCGAGGCGTG
>JANOJN010000062.1:0-11843 GCA_031418775.1 Acidimicrobiia bacterium | reverse complement strand
TCGGGAGCGGGCGATCGTGTTGGTGGCGTTGAGCGTCTCGGCGGTGCGCTTGACGGCGTCAAGGTCGGCGAACGAGGCCGGCGGCAGGAAGGCCGCAACCACGGTGTCGCATCCCACCGACTGCACGTCGTCGAGAAGCGGATTGAACGCGTCGGGGTCGAGGTTCCCGGCGTGTGCACTGCACACCCGTAGTCCGGTCTCCTTCGCGACCGCGGTGAACTGCGTCGGCGTGAGGTCGTGGAACCCGGCGAGCTCGACTCCCACATAACCCATCTCCGCCACCCGGCGCAGCACCGAGGCGAAGTCGTCCCTCGCCTGTTCGCGCAGGGAGTAGAGCTGGACGGCGATCGGCGGGGCGGAGGTCATCCCTCCTTCGTAGACGAACCGCAGTGACGTTGCCAGCGCAGTTCCTGGGTCAGCTCAAGCGCGTTGGGTCGGATCACGTGCGAAAACGACGTCGGCGCCGACCCGACGAACGTCAGCCGACCCAGGATGCACGCCAGCTGACCCAGCGACCGCCAGCTGACCCAGGAGTGGTCAGCCGCGGAGCTCGGCGCCGGTCGCCGCCCGGACGGCGTCGATGGCCGCTTGGCGCACAGCGGTCAGCTCGGCGTCGCCGAGAGTTCGGTCGGGCGCCGAGACCCGGATCCGGTAGGCGAGGCTGCGCGAAGCCTCGCTCACGCCCTTACCCCGGTACACGTCGAACAGCGCCACGTGCTCGCACAGCTCCCCCACGCCGTCCTTGATCGCCGCACCGATCTGATCGGCCGAAACACTGTCAGGGACGACGAACGCGAGGTCGAAGTCGCTCGACGGGAACCGGCTGAAGCTGGCAACGTCGCCACTACGACGCGGCTGGGCGAGGAGATTCTCCAGATCGAGCTGGAGGTACCCGACCCGGCGATCGATCCCCCAAGCCTCCGCCACGGCCGGATCGACCTCGCCGACGATGCCGAGCGGGAAGCCCGTCCCGGTGTTGACGACCCGTGCGCTTCGCGTCGGGTGAAGACCGGCGACATCGGCCGGCCGGACGGCGATCGCTGCGGGAACGATGCGGAGCAGGGTGATGAGCCGGTCGAGTGAGCGGACCGCGGTGCGGGCGTCGTCACCATCGGCGGCAAACGCGACCGCCAGCTGATCACGCTCGTAGGGAAGGATCTGTTCGGGGCGTGGGGTTCCGAACACATGGCCCATCTCGAACACGCGCATGGACGGGTTGCGGTGGTTGGCGTTGTGGCTGAGCACGCGCAGCAGCCCCGGCAGCAGACTGGGCCGCATCACCGACTCCTCCGGTGACATCGGGTTCGCCACGCGGACGACGTCGGAGCGGTGCATGGTCCGGGCGAGGTCATCGTCACCGAGGAACGTCGACGTCCACACTTCGCTGGCGCCCTCGACGGTGAGCAGGTCGCCGACACGGCGGCGGTCCGCCTGCTGTGGGGTGAGCCTTCCGACGAGATCCGTGCGGAGCTGCCGCCGTTCGATGTTGTCGTAGCCGAAGTGCCGGCCGACCTCTTCGATGACGTCGATCTCGGCAGTGGCGTCGGGACGCCACGACGGGATGACGATGTCGTGCTGGCCGGACGCCGTGCGCGTCGGCGTGAATCCGATCGGGACGAGCAGGCCGGCAATGGTCTCGTCGCTCAGCGCGGTGCCGAGCACGAGGTTGACGCGATCCGTACGTACACGTACGGAGTGGTGGACCGTAGGAACAGGGCGGATGTCGTCGAACGACTCGACCGTGGCGCCGGGACAGGTGAGGCGGATGATCTCGACGAACCGCGCCGCCGCCGCGGGGATCGCCTCGGGATCGGTTCCCCGTTCGAAACGGGCGGAAGCCTCGCTGCGGAGGTTGAGACGTTTGGCGGTGCGGGCGATGCACATCGGCGTCCAGTGGGCGATCTCGAGCAGCAGGTTGGTCGTGATGTCGGACACCTCGCTGGTGAGCCCGCCCATCACCGCGGCAATGCCGACGGCGGTGCCGGCGCCGTCGGTGATCACACCGTCGGCACCCTGCGTCCCCAGCACACGCTCGACACCGTCGAGGGTGGTCAGATGTTCGCCCTCGGTCGCCCATCGGACCCCGATGCGTGTACCGACAAGGGCGTCGAGGTCGAACGCGTGGCTCGGGATGCCGAGCTCCAGCATCACCAGGTTCGAGGCGTCGACCAGGTTGGAGATGGGGCGCATCCCGGCGAGCGTGAGTCGGGCTTGCACCCAGGTCGGCGACGGCGCGACGCGGACGTTGCGGATGACGGTGACGGTGAGCCGGTCGCAGAGGTCGGTGGCGGTGATCGACCCTCGTGTCGACGGTGACCCCGATGCCGGAGCATCCACCACCCCATCGATGATCGGGGGCGGGGTGAACGGGAGACGGAGTTTCGCGGCGAGGTCCCGGGCCACGCCGAGCACGCTCATGGCGTCGGGACGGTTCGGGTTCACAGACAGGTCGAACACAACATCGCGGGTGATGCCGAGTGCTTCGGTGACGGGCTGACCGAGGGCCGTGCCGACGGGGAGTTGGAGGATGCCGGCGTGATCATCGCTGAGACCGAGCTCACGACTCGAGCACAGCATGCCGTTGGACCATTCACCGCGGAGTTTGCGGCGCTCGATGAGCATGCCGCCGGGCATGGTCGTGCCGAGGGTGGCCAGAGGGACGATGTCACCTTCGGCAAAGTTCCACGCACCGCAGGCGATCTGGACCGTTTCGGTCTGGTCAGGCGCGGTGACGATGTCGACGAGGCGGACCTTGTCGGCATTGGGGTGGGGACGGATGGCGCGGACCTGCGCAGTGATGATGCCGTCGAGGCCTTCCCCGATCTTCTCGACGCCTTCGACCTCGAGACCGAGGCCGTTGAAGATCGTGGTGAGCTCGTCGACGGACGAGGTGACGGGTACGAGTTCGCGCAACCAGGACAAGACGATCTTCATCGGGAGCAGGTCTTGGTGGTCACGGAACCGGTGGTGCGAGCAGTGAAACGGAGCGGAGCAGCGCAACGCCGAACAAGCAGAGTCCTCATCGGGAGCAGGCCTTCGTGGTCACGGAACCAGTGGTGCGAGCAGTGAAGCGAAGCGGAGCAGCGCAACGCCGAACAAGCAGAGTCTTCATCATGGGCTCCTGATCAGAACTGCTGGAGCAGTCGGAGGTCGTTGTCCATGAAGACCCGGAGGTCTTCGACGCTATGGCGGTTCATGGCGAGCCGGTCGATCCCGAAGCCCCACGCGAATCCGGTCCACTCCTCCGGGTCGATGCCGCCGTTGCGCATCACGTTCGGGTGGACCATCCCGCAGCCGCCAAGCTCGATCCACCCGGAGTGCGAGCAGACGCGGCAGCCGCCGCCACCACAGAACGGACAGGTGATGTCGAACTCGGCCGACGGTTCGGTGAACGGGAAGAACGACGGTCGCAGCCGTACCTTCAGGTTGGTGCGGCCGAAGTACGCGGCGATGAACTGTTCGATCGTTCCCGCGAGGTGACCGAGGGTGATGCCGCGATCGATGACGAGCGCCTCGATCTGGTGGAAGACCGGAAGGTGCCGCGCGTCAGGGGTGTCGACGCGGTAGCAGCGCCCCGGCATGACGGCGTAGATCGGCGGCTTCTGCCCCTGCATCACGTGGATCTGCATGGGCGAGGTGTGCGTGCGCAGCAGCACGTCGTCGCGGCGTCCGTCGGTGCCCGGCAGGTCCAGGAAGAACGTGTCATGCATGGTGCGTGCCGGGTGCGCCGGAGGGAAGTTGAGGGCCTCGAAGTTGAACCAGTCGGTCTCGACCTCGTTGCCGTGGTGCACCGCGAAGCCCATGCCGACGAAGATGTCCTCCAGGTCACGGATCGTCCGACTGATGAGGTGCAGCGTGCCCGGCACATCGGGAGACAGCCGTTCGGTGAGATCGAGGCGTTCAGCTTCAAGTGTGGCCCGCCGGGCCGTCTCGACGACAGCGGTTCGACGGTCGGCAACCGCGGCGGCGACCGCCGATCGGGCCGCGTTGATGGCAGCGCCGAAGGCTTTGCGATCATCAACAGACAGCGCACCCAAGGTCTGGTTGGCCAACGTGATCGGCGCCTTCTTGCCGAGGACGGCGATCTCGACGGTCTTCAACGCCTCCGGCGTGTCGGCGGCAGAGATCTCCGCTACGGCGTCTGCTTGCAGGCGGGCCAGTTCTTCGAGTTGCATCGCCGGCTCAGGCCTCGGCCGGGACGGAAGGCGTGCAGCCGACCCTGGGAGGAAGCACGAGGAGGCAGCACGAACGTTGCAGATTCACCGAATGATTCTGCCCGAGAGTTGGCCCGTTCGAGGTGCAGTTCATCGGTGGTCGCCGCGAGGCACGATTACGAATGGGGCCGGTGGCGACGTTGACGGGCTGCTTCGAACGCGAGGATCGTCGCCGACATCGAAACGTTGAGCGACTCCGTCCGACCGGCCATCGGGATCGTGAGGCGGCCTTCGATGAGCGCCAGTTCGTCGGCCGACAGCCCACGGGCCTCGTTGCCGACGACCAGCGCGGTGGGCCCGAGGAGGTTCGCCTGGTCGTGGTCGACACTCTCGTCGGACGACACGACGGCGGCCCACGCCTGCACCCCCCACCCGGCGAACGCCAAGACGACCTCGTCGAGAGAGACGCCGGCCACCACGGGCACATGGAACAAGGCCCCGGCCGAGGCGCGGACCACCTTGGGACTGGTCACGTCGACGCTGGAACCGGCGAACACGACGCCCACCGCCCCGGCCGCCTCGGCCGAACGCAGGAGGGTGCCGGCGTTGCCCGGGTCGCGCAGATCGACGGCAACGATGGCAAATCCACCAGCGCGCAGTCCGGACTCCAGGGCGGCAAGAGCATCGGGCCGGCGGCGCACGACGGCACAGAGTGGCTGCGGGGTCTTCGTGTCGGAGATTCGTCCGAGCACATCGTCGGCGACGATGTGGAGGGGTACATCGCGGGCCAATCGGGAGAGAACGGGTTCCGCGCTGGCGACCGCCGCGGTGACGAAGACGGCATCGACGGCAATGCCGGCGTCGAGGGCCTCGGCCAGCACTTTGGCACCCTCGACGACGACGACACCTTCGCCCAGACGCGACTCGCGGCGCCCGATGAGGCGCCGCAGTCGCTGCACGTGCTGGTTGTGCAGGGCCAGCGGCGTCATCCGCTCGTGGCCCGTGAAGATTGGTCAGGCCGAAGCCTGGACGTCACGCCGCCGTCGGGGACGAAGCAGCGTCGGACGCCGCTTTGGCCAGGACGGCAAACGCGGCGGAATCGGTGACAGCCAGGTCGGCCAGCATCTTTCGATCGACCTCGATGCCGGCGACCTTGAGCCCGTTGATGAAACGGGAGTAGCTGATCCCGTTCACCCGGCACTCGGCGTTGATGCGCTGGATCCACAGCGCCCGCATCTCGCCCTTGCGGGCACGGCGGTCGCGGAATGCGTAGCGCATCGACTGCATGACCTGCTGGTTGGCCGTGCGGAACGTGCGGCTCTTGGAGCCGCGGTAGCCCTTTGCGGCTTCGAGAACTGCCTTGTGGTGCTTCTTGGCGTGAACGCCGCCCTTGACGCGTGCCATGGGAACTCCTTTGGGGTTGAGCCGCAAAAATCGGCCCGGTTTACGAACGAGAACGAACAGCAGACGAACGACGTCTGCCGGATGCGCCGGCTACGCCGACAGGACGTGCCTAGATGCCGAGCATCTTCTTGACGTTGGCGGCGTCGCCCTTGGCAAGGACCGTGTCCTTGGCCAGGCGGCGGGTACGCGTCGAGGACTTGTGCTCGAGCTTGTGGTAGCCAAACGCCTTCTCGCGCATGATCTTGCCGGTACCGGTGACCCGGAAGCGCTTCTTGGCGGTGCGGTTGGTCTTCATCTTCGGCATGGGTTCTCCTAGTGGTTGCTCGGCACGTTGGCCGTCAGGCGGTTGGTGCCGCAGCAGGTTGTGCTGAGGTTTCTGCTGCTGGTTCGACGATTGGTTCACCCGTCGATGACGCTGTGTCGCTGGGTGAGGAGGCTGCGGAGCCCTCCGGGCGTGGTGCCTTCTGCTTGGGCGGCACCACTTTTTTCTCCGGGGCGAGCACCATGGTCATGTTGCGACCGTCGAGGCGGGGGGTTGCTTCGATCTTGGCCGCAGGGCCGATGATCTCGGCGACCTTGTTGAGGATGCGCATACCGAGTTCGGGATGAGCGACCTCGCGGCCTCGGAACATGATGGTGATCTTGACCTTGTGACCCTCGGACAGGAACTCCATGACCTTGCGGGTCTTGGTGTCGAAGTCGCCGCCGCCGATCTTCGGGCGGTACTTCATCTCCTTGATGGAGATGGCGATCGACTTCTTCCGGGCTTCCTTGTCCTTCTGCTTGAGCTCGTAGAGGTACTTCGGGTAGTCAAGGATCTTGCACACCGGCGGGTTGGCCATGGGCGCGATCTCGACGAGGTCGAGTTCAAGTTCACGGGCTGTCTGCAGGGCCTCGGGCAGCGGTTTGATCCCCAGAGGGGCGCCGTCGGGACCGAGCAGGCGGACTTCACGGGCACGGATGCGCTCGTTGATCCTCGGCTCGCGGGGGTCATTGGACGGGGCAGTAGCGATTCGGCATCACTCCTCGGAAGAAACTGGGCTGGGTCCGTGAAAAAAGCACCACGAAACCCGCCGCAGTTCCGCAGAGCGGAACGATCGACGGGACCTCTTCGGTCAACCCGGTCGCATGTCCAGAGACGGACGGTGGCCGGGTGGGGCTGTGGGTCGCATCGCTGACAGGGTCGTCGACGCGGTCCGGTGCCCGCTTGTTCTCGGTTGTGACGAGATAGGTTACACGTCCGATGAGTTCTCTCTGGACCCCCGACGGTGAACGTCCTGTTCGCCGCTCCCCCGACCCCCAACCGGCCACCAGTTCACCGATGCCACCAGACGGCGGACGGGGGGAACTGAGTGCCGACGATGTCGCCGCGCTCCAGGAAGAGCTCCAGGAGGCGCAGCGCGAGATCCTTTCCGTACCGGCGTCGGCCATCGTCGCCAACCACGTGATCGGCCTCTTCCAGCTCGCCGCGGTGCATCTCCAGGTCTCGCCACCGAATCTCGACGACGCCCGCCTGGCCATCGACGCCATGGGGATCCTGGTCGACGGACTCAACGGCCGGCTCGGCGTCGACGAGGGAACCCTCGAGGATGCGCTCGCCCAGATCCGCCTGGCCTACGTGCAGATAGCCGGCGGGGTCGAGGCGTAGTCACCATCGCATCTCGGCGACCAGCAGTACAGCCGGCGGGGTCGAGGGGTAGGCACCATCGCATCTCGGCGACCAGCAGTACAGCCGGCGGGGTCGAGGCGTAGTCACCCCGCCGGGCGACCCAAGGCCGGATGGCGGCGGCGGGGACTCGAACCCCGCGGGCCCGTCAGGGGAAATCGTCGCGCAGGAGCCAGTGAGCACGGGCTTCGTCGAGCGACGTGCCGTTGGCTCCCCCGCCGTAGGACGGGTCATGGCGTTGCACGGGATCGTCCTCCCAGCCGCAGCAGGGGCAGATCTCGTACGTCTCGGCGTCGCCCGGCACGGCGTGGCGACAAACGGGGCACGGGAATGACGGGGTGTGGAGGGTGATCAATCCCGCCTCGCGCACGCCGCCGAGCGACGGACGAAGCGTGACCCGTACAACCGCCTCGACGCCGATCGAACGTGAACCGTCGGAGATCGCGGTGGCGTGGAAGGCGACAGACCCACCGTCGTCGAGGATGACCTCGCCCAGACCGACGACGGCATCGAACGAGCTCACGACGCCGAGCCGGGTGGGATCGCCGAGCGCCATCGTCAGTGGATGATCTTCTCGATCGGGAGCTCCAAGATGTCGGTCGCGCCGGCATCTTTGAGTGCCGGGATCAACGTGTTGATCCCCTTCTTGGGCACGACCGTCTCGATCGCGTAGCCCGTCTCGCCCCAGAGGCGGGACACGGTCGGCGTCTTCATCGACGGCACGAGGGCGACGACGGCGTCAAAGCGGTCGTTGTCGACGTTGAGCTTGAGTAGGACCTTGCCGCGGGCTTCCAGGGTGCCGAGCAGCAGCGTCTGGATCTGCTCCATGGCGTGGCGCTTGTCGAGGTCGGCGTAGGAGTCGGCGTTGGCGATGAGCTCGGTGTAGCTGGTGAGGACGGTGTCGATGATGCGCAGGCCCGCTGCCCGCAGCGCCGACCCAGTCTCGGTGATCTCGACGACGACGTCGGCGATGTCGGGGACCTTGGCCTCGGTGGCGCCGTAGGAAAGCCGGACCTTGGCCTCGATTCCGAGTCGCTCGAAGAACCGCTCCGTCAGCCCGACGTATTCGGTAGAGACGCGGACACCGTTGGGAAGGTCGTGGGCCGACTTCCACGGCGAGTCGCTGGGGACGGCGACGACGAGGCGGATCGGCCGTGACGTCGCCTTGGAGTACTGGAGCTCGCCGAGCGAAACGACGTCGCTAGCCGTCTCCTCGATCCAGTCGCGCCCGGTGATCCCGAGGTCGAAGAGACCTTCGGCGATGTAGGCCGGAATCTCCTGCGGTCGCAGGATGCGGACCTCGGCGATGCGGGGATCGTCGATCGTGGCGAGGTACTGCACCGCCGAGGACCGGATCACGGTGAGATCGGCGTGGTCGAAGAGGTCCAGCGTCGACTTCTCGAGCGAACCTTTGGGAAGAACCAACCGAAGCACGCGTTCGACTCTACGGCGACCGGGCCCCCGGTCGGTCAAGGTTGCCCGCCGGCGACGTGAACCAGCCGCGTCTCAGGGGTGCCGCAATCAGGTGCCGTGTGCCGCACATCGACCCGTCCCACGCGCACATCGACCCGTCCCACGCACACATCGACCGGATCACGGCCAATGCAGAGCCAGAATCGTCGAGGTGCGCGCAAAACCCGGTGAGGTGCGCGTGGACGTTCCGGCGGCCCCATCGCCATCACCACGTTCGGTGTCATCGGCGGGCACGCGTTCGTGCCTCGCGGGTCCGGGCCGCCCACTTCTTCTTCTCCTCGGACGCGAGTCGGGCGTCATGTCGCCGAGCCTGGAAGGCCAGCTCGCGCTGGAGGGCCTTCCAATTCTCGAGACGTTCCTCGGCCAGTGACCCGTCGGCCAGTGCTGCCACGACCGCACACCCCGGTTCGTTCCGGTGCGCACAGTCGTGGAACCGGCATTGGCCGGACAGATCCTCGACCTCGGTGAACGCCGTCGAGAGACCCTCCGCCGCATCCCACAGCTCGATCTCGCGGATTCCGGGTGTGTCGACGAGCAATGCACCACTCGGCAGCATGACCAGTTCGCGCCACGTCGTCGTGTGCCGGCCGCGCCGGTCGAGCGACCGAACGTCGCCCGTCGGGAGCACCGAGCCGCCGAGCAGCGCATTGCCGAGGGTCGACTTGCCCGCGCCGGATGGACCGAGCACCACGAGCGTCCGGCCGGGTTCCATCCAGGGGGCGAGTCCGTCGATGCCGTCCCCGCTGAGCGAGTCGACCGGCACCACGCATGCCTCCAACGCCACCTCGCGGAGCCAGTCGGCGTCGACGCCCAGATCGCTCTTGGTCATCACCAGGACAGGCGTCGCCCCGCAGTTCCACACCATGGCGAGTTGGCGTTCGACTCGACGCGGGTTGGGTGGCGCGTCGGCCGGCACGCAGATGAGGACGGTGTCGACGTTGGCCGCGAGCACCTGCGCTTCGGTCGGCTTCCCGACCGCACCGCGTTCGAGTGCGCTGCTGCGCGGAAGCACGGATTCGATGAGGACGGGGTCATCGACCCCGCCGACGCTGATGATCACCCAGTCGCCGACGGTCGGATGCTGGGAGGGGTCCGGCGAATTCCGAAGACGGTTGCGGAGGTCCGCGGCTACGGAGCCATGGTCGGTGATGAGCGTCCATCGACCACGGTCATGGCGTGTGACCCGAGCAGCGCACAACGTCGAACCCGGGCGAAGCCCGAATGGAGCGGAGGAAAGGATGTCGGTGTAGTGATGGTCGCGGGCTTCGGTCCAGCCAAACGCGACGAGGGAAGAAAAGGGCACTGCGGATCTCCTGGTGGGAGGGACGAGGACGTCGCCGATGGTCGAAGGAGTCGTGGTGCGAATCACCCTTCGAGGGTGGGCGCGCACGACTCGGCACTCGTTGCGCCAGGCGCCGTGTGGACGCGGTGCGGGTCGGTCGGCGGAGGAACCCGACCCGGTGGGCTCAGCGGTCCCGTGGACGAAACGTCGGTCGACGTCGTCGGGGGATCAGCAGGCGCGCAACGAGGAGCAGCGGAGCACAATCGCAATCATGGCCCTACTCCTTTCGTCGCAAGCGGTCGATCCGTACGATACGCCGCGTCCACAGCGTGGGCAACCGAATTCCCGTCACGGGCGGCAGACGGCGCAGGAGCCGGTCACGCCGCGCCCACGACGCGGGCAATCGATTTTTGATAACGGCGCAACACGCCCGACGAGCACCGGCACCAGCCACGCCTTCCGGTGGCGCCGTGGCAGCATTGGCCCATGACGCTCCGACGTGGAACCGCAACCGTCCGTTTGGCTCTGGCAGCCGTGATTGCCTTCGCGATGTTCGTAGGGCTCACCGCGACGAACGAGCGTGCCGCGTTCGCCCAAAGCAGCGTCGTCGGGTTTCAAACGCCGACCAAGAACATCAACTGCACGATCTACACGGACCTCTCGCCCCGAACCCTCGAGTGCATGGTTTCGACCTATACCGGCAAGGTGCCGAAGCGGCCGGCCGACTGCGAGCTCGACTGGACGGCCCAGGCCGACCTCGGCACGACCGGTCGGGCGTCACTGTTCGCGTGCCGCGGCGACACCTCGTGGTGGGTCGACGCTCCTGTTCTGGCCTATGGCAAGACGTTCCGCAACGGCGCCTTTACGTGCAAGTCGGAAAAGGCCGGCGTTACGTGCACGAACGGCTCCAAGCGCGGCTTCAAGGTGTCGCGAGGGTCGGTCACCGCGTTCTGACCCGCCACCCGCGGTTTGCCCGGGGCCTACCGCCATTGATCAGGCCGTGGGTGAGCGACGGCAGCGAGCGCAGCGAGTCGTCCGAAACGAACCCCGAAGAGACCGCGCCGGTGGGTGCCGAAGCGAAGCGGAGGCGGGGCCCACCGCCATTGATCTAGTGGATCGTCGTCTCGCCCGTCATCAAGGACAGAGCGTGGGGAATCATGTCGAGGACGGCGCCGAGGCATTCGACGCAGCCCTTCGGTGATCCCGGCGTGTTGACGACGACGCACTGACCGAGGGTCCCCGCCGTCCCGCGCGAAAGTCGGCCGAGCTTCGGATTGATGAGCCGGGTCGCTTCGGCGATGCCGGGGGCACGTCGTTCGAGCACGGCCTCCGTACCCTCCGGCGTGAGGTCTCGGGGACCGAAGCCGGTGCCACCGGTCGTCACCACGAGTCCGGCGAACGACGCGCAGAGGTCGCGCAACGCCTCGGCAACGCTGTCGACGCCGTCGGGCACCACTCGCGCCTCGACAACGTCCCACCCCTCCGCGGTTAGGAGTTCGACGAGCGCCACGCCAGAGCGGTCTTCACGGACACCGTGATGCACTCCGTCGCTCACGGTCAGCACCTTCGCTTGGAGATGCATGTCCGTCAGCCTTCGGCGTCGCTGATCGACGACGCGATAGCGGTGCGCAGCGCGGTTGCGGCAGCGAGCGGATCGGGGGCGCCGAAGATCGCGTTGCCGGCCACGAATGCACGCGCTCCCGCCCATGCGCACGCCGGCGCCGTCTTCGTCGAGATGCCGCCGTCGACCTGCAGCACCGTTGCCGCTTCGAGGCGTTCGATCTCCGCCGCAGTCTCGGCGATCTTCTCGACGACCTCGGGCATGAACGACTGGCCGCCGAATCCGGGGAACACCGTCATGATG
>JANOJN010000061.1:0-2466 GCA_031418775.1 Acidimicrobiia bacterium | reverse complement strand
ACAGATCGTCGAGCATCGGGCCAGAGAAACCGGCTGCGTTCGCGAGCTGCCATAGCAAGCCGAGCACCCGCTGCCCTTCGGCCCACGCCAGCAACTCACGCCAGACATCGCCGGTCGGTAGTTGCTCCGGTACTTCCAGCGAGGTTTCGTCGAGGCCGACGTTTAGGGTGGCCCGTTTCCAGGCTGCCAAGACGGGGTTCGGATCGTCCATCACTGCGGCTCGAAGTTAGTCGGCGGAAGTGCCTCAACTAGACGGTCGACGCAGCCAACGCGGCGTCGAGTTCGTGGAGCAGGGCGACGGTTGAGGTCATCCGGCTCAATCCGGGTGGGACGAGTAGCCGCCACACCGGTACCGTCGCCGCAAGGTCAGCGGAAAGCGTAAAGGCTTGCCGAGCCACCTCCGATGGAGCGCTGGCGAGATGGAATCCGTGGTCGATGACCGAAACTGCGGAAACACCCAGGCCGAGCCGCTCGGCCGACGCCGAATGGCGTCGGGTCCGTTCCAGAATGTAGAGCGCTCCGATCGGTGCCGGCGCCGGCGCCATGGTGAGCCCAGAACCGCCAAGGTCGAACCGGCGCTTCCGACGGCCGCGGGCCATCGGGCGTCCCGGCGCCACGAGCGGGAGGATCGCTTTGGCCGAATCGGGCAGCAGCCGAACACCGGCATAGCCGGGAACCGCGTGCGGTCGCCCGTCGACGGCAATCACTCGTATGCCGTCGTCGTCGAGGAGCGGCCAGCCCTGCGCTGCCATCGCTGTGCCGAGCGTGCTCTTCCCCATGCCGGAGTCGCCCAGCAAGATGTGCGCCAGCCCGCTTGGACCAACCGCACCGGCACCGTGCAGCATCAGGTCGCCGCGTAGGGAGACAACTCGCGGCAGAACGTGATCGAGCACAAGATGGGCGAGAAGGTCAGCGTCGTCAGTTTCCTGGTCGATCACCGTCACCGCGTTCGTGGTGAGGACCATCGCCGCCTGGCCGACGAATTCGACCACGAGCCCGTCGTCGGTCCAGTGATCGAGGCACGACGGCTCCTCGAAGGAGTCTGGCCGGGAATGAAGCAGCGACTCGAGTCGATCGTTCCACCGATCCTCAAGAGCTTGGCTGAACACAACATCGGCTGGCCCGACGCCCATGAACTCGGGCAGCGGCAACTCGAGGTGGCTTTCCAGAACGAGGCCGTGAGCCAGGTAGCGACGCACACCCTCCACATCATCACGATACTCGCCCACCGGTCGACCTAGCTTCCCGCCCCGCTCCCTACAAGAAGCATTCGTTGAGTTGGGCACCCCGAACACGCGGGCCCGATTCCGCGGCTCCGCCAGTTCGGTCGGTCCTCGGGCACCTGATCCAAAAACACCGGGCGAAACCCACGATCAGTCCGGAAGACCGAAAGGGCGTCGTCGAATGCCCACAGCGTCCTTACAAGCTCTCGAATCCTGACGACTGCAACCAAAATACGACGGAAATGGCGCCCCACCAAGGCCACGTGTTTCCTGAGACGAACTTCTCCGTACGCTGTTCTTCGGTCATCTCCCGAATGGCTGCAACGTTGAGCAGTTCATCGACCGTCGGCGGCGAAAAGGCATCTTCGGTCTCGAGCCGGGCAACAGCACGTAGCGCTGCGTCTCGCCATGGAATGGAGAACTCCGCCTTGTCGGTGCGCTCCAGAAGCAATGTTGGTAGATCGCCGTGCATGGCACGACGGTGCAGGCCACGCGGGTTTGCGCCTTCCGTGACAACGTCCTGGCCGAGTGACATCACGTATTCGATGAGTCTCACATCCACATATGGGCAGCGGTTCTCGACCCCAGACTTGGCCGCAGACCGATCCCACAGTTCAACAAACCACGCCATCGAACCGGTGTAGTTATCGCGTCGGGATTCGCGCTGGACACGCCACGGGCCACGAAAACGTGCGGTCGGAGCGCTCTCCGGTCGCCGCGCTGCCAACTCGGCCCCGCGCGTCGAGAGATACCGTGGGGGGGTTGGCGGACGTCGTTTCGCTCGGTACCAGCGAACGGTTCGAGCGAAGGCAGCCTCCGGTGAGCGGCCAAGCATCTCCGTCCCGATCAATCGCCCGAGGCGCACCGCGGACTGGACGGTCGAACGCGTCGGACGACGGAGCATGGCGAGGGCTCGCCACGGATGGCCGGACAACGCCGTCAATGCGGCAACGCTTGACGTATCGCCGTACAGGACATGGTCGCCGCCCTGGCCAGTGAGCAGCACCGTGCAGCCATGCCGAGCGGCGACGACCCGAGAAGGGCTGAACCATTCCGTGTCCGGGAGGCTCGGTATGCCGAGCCCGACTTGCACCTCACGGCGGAAATCGTTCGGGGCAAACGCCGTGGCATCAATACGGTGCACCGGTAACCCGAGATGGAGTGAAGCGGCGTCAACGTAGGCCGACTCATCACAGTCCAACCCGGGAAAGGTCATCGAGAGTGCGAACAGTCCATCGGTGCC
>JANOJN010000060.1:0-12677 GCA_031418775.1 Acidimicrobiia bacterium | reverse complement strand
GTCTTCCAATGTCGCCTCGACGAGCTCCGGCCGTCACTCCAACCGTCTTTGCTCGGTGCCCTCGAACGGGTCCACGACGATATGCGTACCTACAAAGGTCTGGACGCACTCGACGAAGCGGTGAGCGGTTGGCTCCGTGGCCGCCTTACTGACGCTGCTGAGTCAGGCGGTATCGATGCGAGAGAGCAGACGGCGACCGAGCGCAAGGCCTAGGGCGCAGGCGACTGCCGCTCCGATAACGGCGCCGAGGGACGAGGTGGCGAACCTGATCCTGACATCGGCATCCTCCGAGAACACCCGGAGCAGTGACGACGTGTATGTCCGGACGGCGACGCGAGACAGGCCGGTGCCCGCCTGTCCGATCGAGCCCTCCCACAAGAGGATGTAGCCGAGGCCCCACGCCAGCGAGCGGGTGGTCCGCAGGCCGAGCGCGACGAAGAGCGCCGAGTAGGCGAGAACTCCGAGCGCGGAGCTCAAAGCGGTGCCGACGACGAACGACGATCCGACCCGCGTGAGGGCGCTGGCGACGACAAGGGGGAGGGTGGCGAACACGAACCCGGTGAGCGATGCCGTGATCCACGAGCTCAGCACCAGGCTCCACCGCGAGATCGGCCGAAGCCATAAGTGGACAAGCGTGCCATCCTCGTTCGGGTCGCCGAGCGCGGCCGATCCGAACACCAGACTGACGATCGGCACGAGCCCGGCGAGCCCGACGCTGCGGATGAGTTGGAACGCTGCGGTCGGCGCATCGTCGGCGCCGGCAGTGATCGCCGCGAGAAGCGCGACGACAGCGCCGAGCACGCCGAGCGACCACACCCGTCCACGGGTGAGCAGCAACCGCCGCTGCATGCGCACCAGCGTGGCGATCTCACCGAGCATCGCTGTCACCACCTGCGGCTGACGAGGTAGCGGAACACCGATTCGAGGTCCTCGTCGAGCGGTTCGATCGCCTCGACCCGAGCGTTCACCGATTGGGCGACGGCGAGCACGGCACGTCGGAACGCCGTCACGTCGGTCACGTCGACGACAAGTCCGCTGTCGTCGACTCGCGCACCGACCACGCCGCCAGTGGCCAGAAGAGCGCCAGCCAGCGCCCGAGCCGGGTTGGCGAGGATCCGGACCTGGTGGGGACGATCGTCCATGAGCGCGCGTATGGTGTGGAAGTCGCCTTCGGCGGCGAGGCGGCCCTCGGCGATCACGATCACCCGCGAGCCGAAGCGCTCGACCTCCTCGAGAATGTGGCTGGTGATCACGACCGTCCGCCCCAGTGCTCCGAGCGCCGAGAACAACTCGATCATGCGAAGGCGCTGTCTTGGGTCGAGTCCGTTGAGCGGCTCGTCCAGCACGACCAGCTTCGGATTGTGCACGATCGCCGCCGCGATCTTCACCCGCTGGCGCATTCCCTTGGAATACATCCGCAGCGGACGGGTGTCGGCCGGGTCGAGCTCGACCTCGGTGAGCGCTCCGGCCGCGGAAGCGTCTGCGGCGGGCAGCCCGCTGAGTGAAGCCATGGTCCGGACGAAGTCGCGGGCGGTGATCGGCTCGAAGACACTGTCCTGCTGAGGAACGAGTCCGATGTGGCGGTACAGCTCCGGTTCGCCGCGGGGCGGGTGTCCGAGAACGGTGATCGAGCCCTTGGACGGTGTCGTAAGTCCACAGAGCAACCTCATGACGGTCGACTTCCCGGCGCCGTTCGGGCCGAGCAGGGCGGTGACGCCGGGCCGGACGGAGAAGCTGACGTCGGACACGGCGACGACCGCACCGAACCACTTGGAGACGTTGTCGAACGTGATCGTCGGGGCGACGTCCGTAGCGGCTGGTTCAATCGCGCTCAACGCGTCACCTCCAAGCTGCGATAGCGCCAGAGCACGATGCTCCCGAACAGCGCCGCCCAACCGAGGAGTACGAGACCGAGGAGCACGGTTGGGACGGAGGGGTGATCGCCGGCATTGCCGAACACCCGCCGGAGGAACTCGAACGGCACGGTGAAGACGTTCAGCAGAATCGCGTTGTGGTTGTCGGTCGATTGGAACAACGCCGAGGAAACGGCGCCACCTACGACGAACACGAGCACGATGGCCGATGACGCGAAGCCCTTTCGATCCGTCAGGGACGAGGCGGCGAGTGCGAGGAGGGCGAAGAAGGTGGCGAGCATGAGGCCGCATCCGGCGATCCTCACGATCGTGACCCCGAGCTCGCCCGATGACGGTCCCTGGCCCTGCAGCGATCTCCCGACGACCATGAGCAGGGGCGGGAACAGCGTGACGAAGCACAACGCGCCGGCGACCGCGATGAACTTCGCGATGAGGTAGGTCGTGCGCGTGAGTGGCGAGGACAGGTAAACCCCCATGACGCGGAACCGGCGGTCGGGGCACAGCGCCTCGGGCGCAGCGAACGCGATGAACAGGAGGATGGCCGAAATGACGAACCCGTAGTACTCCCAGACCTGCGGAATGCTCGCCACCGAGATCTGCTTCGGCACGATCACGCCGATGCCGATGAACACGATTGCCGGGAGGTAGGCGATGCCGACGACGATGAACGGGAGGGCCTTGGCCCGGGCCCCGCGACGAAGCCCGAGTATCCGACCGAAGGTGTAGCGCACCGTGGTGCCGATCGCACCTGACGGACCGGTTCTCTCGCCGTCGAAGTGGCGGTAGCCGCGATCGTGGATGCGGGCGTCACCCGAAGCGCCCGTCGTCATCGGGGCGTCCCCTGTAGCCCTGGTGCGAGGTCGGCGCTCGCCTCCAGGAACGCGTCGGCTAGCGTGCGGCGTGATCGGGAAAGCGAGCGAACGGGCACGTCGGCGAGCACGAGGGCGTCACGCAGCCGATCGAACGTCGTGTCGTCGAGATAGCCGATCCGCACGACGGACCCCGAAGCCCCGACGACCTCGAGCCCGCTGGCGCTCAGCACACCGGCGACATCAGCGAGCCATGTGGCGGAGCCGTCTGGGCCGGCCAGGTCGACCGAGATCTCGTTCCCCTGTTCCTGGAGATCGGCCATGACCGCATCGGTGGTGGCCCGCCCGTTCGCCAGGATCACGACGTTCTCACACGTGCGCTCGACCTCCTCCAGTAGATGCGAGGAGACCACCACGTTGAGGCCGAGCACCGTTCCGCAGCGGCGGATGAGCGCAAGCATCTGCTCGCGCTGCACCGGATCGAGGCCGTTGGTCGGTTCGTCGAGGAGAACGAGCGACGGGTCGTGGACGATGGCCTGCGCGAGCTTGACGCGCTGCTTCTGGCCCGTCGACATCGTGCCTATGGGCCGGAACCGCTCCTCTCCGAGACCAACCTCGAAGAGCGCGTCGCTCGCCCGTCCGATCGCTTCCCGGCTGGGAATGCCGTGGAGCTCGGCAACGTGTCGCACGAAGTCATGGGCACGGGAGTCGACGGGGAGCGCGTCGTGCTCGGGCGAATAGCCGATGCGGGCTCGGACCTCGGGGCCCTGGCGGATCGGGTCGAGGCCGAACACCTGCAGCTGTCCTTCGTCACCTTCGTGGAACCCGAGGACCATGCCGAAGAACGTCGTCTTCCCCGCTCCGTTGGCCCCGAGCAGACCGGTCACGCCGTTGCCGATGTGGAAGCTGGCGCGGTCGAGAACGGTGTTCGCACCCCACCGCTTGACCAGACCGCTGGCGGTGATGACACCGGCGGACGCCGCACTGATGCCGGGCATCGGCTCGCCGATTGAAGGGCCGCCCGTGCCGTCGCCACCCATGGCCGTCAGCGTAGGCCCTCACGTTGGAGGCATCCGCCGGTGAACGGGTAAGACTGGTCAGATGGCCCCGCACCCCTTCTACAGCCCCGAGCACCTCGAGTACCGGCGGGTCCTCGACCAGTTCGTAGCGAAGGAGGTCGCCCCGTTCGCCCACGAGTGGGACGAGGCCGAGGAGTTTCCCCGCGAGCTCTACCTGAAGATCGGCGAGCTGGGCATGCTCGGCGCCGGGTTCCCGGAAGAAGTCGGCGGCATCGGAACAGACGCATTCCTCCGGGTGATCATCCAGCAGGCCCTGGCCATGGGCGGATCCGGCGGTGTCTCGGCGGGCCTGATCTCGTCGTACATCTCGATGCCGGTGGTCGCCCACTACGGGACCGAGGAGCAGAAGAAGATCCTCCCCGAGGTGCTCGCCGGACAGAAGATCGCTGCGCTGGCCGTCACGGAGCCGAGCGGCGGATCCGATGTCGCCGCGTTGCAGACCACTGCACGAAGAGACGGCGACCACTACGTCGTGAACGGCTCGAAGACCTTCATCACGAGTGGGATGCGCGCCGATTGGATCACCACGGCGGTGCGCACCGGCGGCCCCGGGCGAGGCGGCATCTCGGTGCTTCTCGTCCCCGGTGACGCACCGGGCCTCACTCGGACCCCCCTCAAGAAGATGGGCTGGTGGTCGAGCGACACGGCAACGCTCTACTTCGACGATTGCCTCGTCCCCGTCGCCAACCTGATCGGTGCCGAGAACGACGGCTGGGCGGCGATCATGGGCAACTTCAACTATGAGCGCCTCGATCTGATCGCACAGTCGCTGGCATTCGCCCAGCTCTGCATCAACGAATCCATTACGTATGCCCGGGCACGAGAGACGTTCGGCAAGCCGCTCATCAGCAACCAGGTGATCCGCCACAAGATTGTCGACATGAGCAGGAAGGTGAACTCCTGCCAGGCCTGGATGGAGTCGCTCGCCTGGCAGCTCAACAACGGCGCCAGTCCGGCCGGCGAGATCGCGCAGTGCAAGGTGGAGGCCACCACCACGTTCGAGTACTGCGCCCGCGAGGCGGTGCAGATCTTCGGTGGGGCCGGGTACCTTCGAGGAGCCGTCGTGGAGCGTTTGTATCGGGAAGTCCGGGTGCAGGCCATCGGGGGTGGCAGCGAAGAGATCCTGAAGGACCTGGCGGCCAAGCAACTCGGGTTGTGAGCGCCGTTTGCGAATAGGCCGGTGAATAGCGCAACAGTGGAGGGGGGGAGGGAACGATGAATCACGAACACGTCCGCGACTGAATAGCGCAACAGTGGAGGGGGGAGGGAACGATGAATCACGAACACGTCCGCGACGTGCTCGACCGGACGGCGACCCGTCCGCTCGTGCAGCGATTGCTGTCCGAGGAACCCGACGCCGACGACCGCGACGAGATCGAGCGCACCCTCATCGCACTGGACGACGTCCGGGCGGTCCTTCCGCTGCAGGGGGCGGGGGAGAACCCGTCGCTCTCGCCGATCGTGCGCATCAGTGCCCTGAACGTGATCACCTCCATGCTCGGCGCCACGGTTCTGCCGATCCGGGAATGGTGGTCGGGTGACGACCCTGTGCTGCGCTTTGCCGCCGCAAGCGTCCTCCCGCATCGTGAGTTCGCCGATCTCGTCCGTCCGGTGCTCGCCGATCTACGGCATCCGCTGCTCGCCCGGGTGCTGGGGTCGATGGACGTCGGGTTCGAAGAGGGGCACTGGCAGGAACTGAAGATCCGGTCGCTCTCGCACGTCGACGCTGCGGTTCGCGGTGCGGCCGCCAGCGCCCTGTTGTGGGACGAACCTCTCGCCGCCCATGATGCGCTGCTCGAAGCCACTCGCGACATCGACATCGACGTCGCCATCGAGGCCGTGTCGACACTCATGTACTTCCCGACCTCTGAGGTCGTCTCTGGACTCCGCTGTGTGGCCGAGTCCCCGAACGAGTTCCTGGCGGCTTCGGCCACGGCTGCGCTCGAACGGGTCCTTGCCGACATTGCCGAAGCAGTCGACGCGGCGCCGGGCTCGGTGCACTTGCGACGCTGGTACCACCTGCTCGGCGACCCGGCCGAGCTCGGACGGTCCCACCGCTTCGACGGCCCGGAGGGCCTGGCGTCGCCGGAGAACCATCTCGCCTCGGTGATCGCCGTCCCGGATCAACCGCTGATCTCCTGGGACCGTGACCTCGAGTGCTCTCTCCTCGACCCAAACGGTGCGTGGGAGGGAAAGTTCGCGCGCATACGGCATCTTGACGGCGAGTCGGTGGCGCTCGTCGACCGGCCTCGGGTGCTCGATGTGCTGTGCCACCATGCCGATCCGGAGATCCGCGGAGGTGCGGCGGCCCACATCGCCCCTTGGGCCGGTGGCGCCGAGGCATTGTTGGAGCTGCTAGACGACCCGATGATCACGGTGTCGAAGGCAGCGATGTACGCGCTCTACGACGTCCCCGACGACAGCCGGTGTCGGGGCGCTATCAGCGATCGTGCGTGGCACGCGGTCGTCGACGGGACCAGGGTCGGCACAAGCTTTGGCGAGGCGCTTCGGACGTTCGTCCGGCACGGTGACACGTTCGGACCGGACGAAGTCACTCGACGACTCGTCTCGCTGCTCGAGGACCCTCGCGAGAGCGCCCGCACGGCCGCCTTCGAACATCTCGCCGGTCGTGCTGCCGTCGACGAACTCACCGTGCAGATGCATCGGCTCGTCGAAGCTCCGGAGGTCACCTGGGCGGTGCACGGGACGCTCCTGGACGCCGCCCATCGCCATGGCATCTCCGTCGACCGCTCGACGCTTCTCCATCTGGTGAACGTCGACCACGCGTGGCTCAGTGGCACCGCGGCCCGACTGCTTCCGCTCGGTTGAACCAAATCCTGAGCAAGACTCTCGTCGTGATGTCCAGTGCCCCCGTGACGGCCCCCCTCGTACCTGTCTCCGTCGATGAGGTAACGGGGGGTCTGCGGAGCCACGGCTATCTCCCCGACGAGGGTCTCGCCACGGTCATCTTCCTGGCGATGGTGCTCCGCCGTCCCCTCCTGCTCGAAGGCGAAGCGGGCGTCGGAAAGACGGAGGTCGCCAAGGTGCTTTCGCGCTGGACCGGGGGTGAATTGCTCCGTCTCCAGTGCTACGAGGGCATCGACCTCGCGCAGGCCGTCTACGAATGGGACTACTCCCGCCAGCTCCTGCATCTCCGGGCGGCCGAGGTCACCGGCACCGCGGCAGACGAGGACGACCTGTACTCGGAGCGCTTTCTCGTGCGGCGTCCGCTGTTGCGGGCTATCGCTCACGGCGACGGCCCCGTGCCGGTTCTGCTCATCGACGAGGTGGACCGGGCCGACGACGAGTTCGAAGCCTTCCTCCTCGAGGTGCTCAGCGATTACTCGATCACGGTGCCGGAGCTCGGCACGTTCACGGCGACGGTGCCACCGCTGGTGATCCTCACCTCGAACCGCACTCGCGATGTTCACGACGCGCTGAAGCGCCGATGCCTCTACCACTGGGTCGAGCATCCCGGCTTCGAGCGCGAGGTCGAGATCGTCCGCCTGCGGGCGCCGGAGGTCGAAGAGGGCCTCGTCCGCCAGGTCGCGGCGGCGGTGGAGCGCATGCGCGGCATGGAGCTCTTCAAGCCGCCGGGCGTGGCCGAGACGATCGACTGGACACAGGCGCTCTCCGCGCTCGGAAGGACTGCACTCGACGAGCGTTCGGTCGAGGCCACGTTGGGCACCGTGCTGAAGTACCGCGAGGACGCCGACAAGGTGCGCCACCACGGCGTGGCCGATCTCGTGCGCGGGGCGATCCTCCGCGGGTCGTGAGCGTTGCGCAGGTGAGGGGCGGTGAACCGGGTGTCTGACGGCTCTCTCCCGCAGGTTCCCCTCGGGATGGCTGATGTGTTCGCCCTGTTGGATCAGTCGGGCGGGAGGCCGGCAGCGAAGCCCGATCTCCTTCGCGATCGAGGATCGCGTCCTGCCGACGCCGACCTGACCGGTCCATTCCGGATGGCCGTCACGTTTGCGGTGGTGCTGCGGCGTGCCGGGCTTGCTGTCCCCGTCGGTTCGGTCATCACCTTCGCCGAGGCGCTCGGCGCCGTTGGCATGGAGCGGCGCAGCGCCGTGTACTGGGCGGGCCGCGGTGTTCTCGTTCGTCGCCCCGAGGACATCGGCCTGTTTGATCGGGTCTTTGCCGCCTTCTGGCTCGGTCGGGTCGGTGGAGCGGCTCAGGTGCCGATCGAGCAACAGGTGCAGATCGCGTTCGACGCAGATGACGGATCGGGCGACGGCGACGACGCACCGCCGACCGAGAATCCGGCGGACGAGACCATCGCCGTGCGGTTCAGCGCACTGGAGACGCTGCGAGAGAAGGACTTCGCCGACTACACGCCGGCCGAATTCGACGAAGCCCGGCGACTCATGGCGGCACTCCGCTTCGCTGAGTCGACGCGACGAAGCAGACGGCTGAAATCGGCAAAACTAGGTGTACATACGAGCTATCCCGATCTTCGGCGCACCGTTCGGCAGGCGCTGAAGACCGATGGTGTGCCGATGCAGCGTCGCTACCGCGAGCAGTCGGAGCGTCCGCGTCGCATCGTGTTCCTCTGTGATGTCAGCGGTTCGATGGAGTCGTACTCGCGCGCGCTGCTGCGTTTCTGCCAGGCGGCCGTGGTCGGTCGCGGAAGGGTGGAGGCCTTTGCCATGGGCACGCGGCTCACTCGTTTGACCAAGGAACTGACCTCGCGCGACCCCGACCTCGCCCTCGCGAAGGCGGCGGCACGGGTCGTCGACTGGTCCGGAGGAACGCGTCTGGGGGAGGGGCTGCGAGCATTCAACGACCAGTGGGGCGTTCGCGGCATGGCTCGGGGTTCGATCATCGTGGTGCTCTCGGATGGCTGGGACCGGGGCGACCCGGAACTGCTGGGCGAGCAGATGGGTCGTCTCCACCGCATCGCCCATCAGGTCATATGGGTCAACCCGCTGAAGGCCTCCCCCGGCTATGCACCCCTGGCCCGCGGTATGGCGGCCGCCCTGCCGCACGTCGATGTCTTCTTGGAGGGCCACTCGCTCGCCTCGCTCGAGACCCTCGCCGCAGCACTTCGCGCCTAGGGGGACCCGGGCGGGCACCCTCGACCGAGGCTCGCTACCGTTGCCTCCGTGGTGAGCATCGAGAACGTCGCCGAGACTGCGCTTGGTCTTCCGGGCGTCAGCGAGGGCACTCGCTACGGGGACCGGACCTGGTTCGTCGCCGGGAAGGGGTTCGTGTCGGAACGCCCGTTCAGCAAGGCCGACATCAAACGCTTCGGTGATGCTTCTCCACCAGCCGGTCCGATCATCGCCGTTGCCACTGAGGACCTCGGCGAGAAGGAGGCTCTCCTCGCCGCCAGACCGGACCTGTTCTTCACCATCGCGCACTTCGACGGCTTCGCCGCCCTGCTGCTGCGACTCGACGGACTCACCAAGAAGAGGTTGCAGGAAGTCGTGGTCGACGCCTGGCTGGCGTGCGCGCCGACACCGGTCGCCGAAGAGTTCGTGGCATCACAAGAGAAGCGCAAGCGCTGACCGGTCGCGCACTCCCCACCTCGCCCACGATCGAACGCTCGGAGCGCGACTCGGCCCGACATCACCCGTATAGCGCCGGTTCTTCAGCGGGTCGGCGTTGTTTTCATAGCGAGTGAAGTGTGCGCCCCGAGGGTGAGTTCGCGGCGGCCGGTGGGCTGTTACGGCGACGCCGCCAGTTCGGAGCGGACCGCGTCGTTCCGCGTTATCTCCACCAAGCACCCCCCGGTGCACTACAACTAGGGAGAGACGCCCAGAGCGGAGTTTTCCCGGCCTACTGTCGGCACCCATGAAAGCTGTCGTGTGCAAGGCGTTCGGGCCGCCCGAGGCCCTGGTCGTCGAGGAGATGGACGACCCGACGGCCGGTGAGGGCCAACTGCTGATCGAGGTGAAGGCGTCGGCGGTGACGTTCCCCGACACCCTCATGCTCGAGGACAGGTACCAGTTCCATCCGGTGCCGCCGTACATCCCCGGCGGCGAGGCCGCCGGTGTCGTCGCGGCCGTCGGCGACGGCGTTTCTGGCTGGTCGGTTGGGGACCGTGTGGTCGGTGGCCTCGGCACGACCGGTGGCTACGCCACGCTGCTCGCGATTCCCGCCCCCACCGCGCGTCGGCTCCCGGATTCGGTCGACTTCGCTGTCGCCGCCGGGCTGAACTACGCGTACGGCACGACGCTCTACGCCCTCAGGCACCGAGCGAACATCCAGCCGGGCGAGTCGATGCTCGTGCTCGGTGCCGGAGGCGCGCTCGGCGTGTCGGCGGTGGAAATCGGCAAGCTCATGGGCGCCCGGGTGATCGCCGCAGCATCGACCGAGGAGAAGCTCGACCTGTGCCGCGAGCGAGGCGCCGACGAGACCATCAACTACGCGACCGAGAACCTGAAGGAACGCGCCAAAGAGCTCACGAACGGTCAAGGCGTCGACGTCGTCTACGACGCGGTGGGCGGCGACAAGGCCGAGCAGGCCTTGCGGGCGATTGGTTGGGACGGCCGGTTCCTCGTGATCGGGTTCACCGGCGGCATCCCGTCGATCCCGCTCAATCTGACGCTGCTCAAGAGCTGCCAGATCGTCGGCGTCTTCTACGGCGCGATGACCGCACGCCAACCGGAACTGAATGCCAAGATCAGCGACGAGCTGATCCGACTGGTCGCGTCCGGTGAGCTCCGACCCCATGTGTCGACGCGCTTTCCGCTTGAGCAGGCGGGAGATGCGCTCCGGTCGCTGATGGACCGCACTGCGGTCGGCAAAGTCGTCATCACGCCCTGAGTGGTGTGGGGCGCGGTCAGCGGCGCCTGGCCCCGAACCACTCGGTGGGTGCGCGGACGATCGGCGTTGCGTGAGAAATTGACGTCACGACAGGCGGCACGTGTCAATGACGTCTGGGAGACCACCCGATACCCGGAGGCGCATAATCACTGCGACGAGGTCACCGATGGCGACCGACTGCGGCCCGATTGCGTGCGGTCTCTCGCGCGTTGCCGTACGCCGGAAGTGAGCGGGGCGCGCCTTACGGCTGCGCAGTGATTGGTATCTCAGTCGCCCCCGGAGCGACTGAGATACCAACCTCGGCATGGCAGTCCGCCGTCGGAATACAGGATCTGGCCGTTGACCCAGCCCCCTGCTCCGAGAGAAGGAATCGGACTAGGTTCCCGGCGTCAGCCGGCGTGCCGACTCGCGCTTGCTTTCCAATGCACTGACCTGGTCGAACGCGCCGGTGCGCCGGTGGAAAGGGGTATCCACCACCCGCTGGCAACACGGGAGTACATGAAATACACTGAAATACATGCAACGACATGGGGTGATGTCCCGAATCGACCTTCTTTCCGCCGGCGTCAGCTCGAACGAGATCCAGCGTCTCGTCCGGGGCCACCGCTGGACGAGGCTGCGGACCGGCATCTATGCCACGACGCCGAAGACCGTGAGCGAACCCTGGCTGCTCACGTTCGCCGGCGAACTCTGCTGGGGCGGTGAACATGCGGCGATGTCGCACCGGGCGGCGGCGTTTCTCTACGGACTCGACGGCTTCCTCTCGCCAGAGATGCCGGACATCGTCGTCCCCGCTTCATCGGCATGCCGGGGCGCCAATGTGCACCGCACCCAGTTCGATCTCCCGACCGTCACCCTCTTCGACCTCCCGGTGGTCACGCCGGAGGTGTGCCTCACCCAACTCGGTCACGTCGTGAGTGAGAACGCGGTGGAGGCGGCGCTCGAGTCGGCGCTTCGCCACGGCCTCACCACCGTTGCCCGGCTGAGCGCCTTCGTGGACGGCCCGCTCGGCCGCATCGACGGCGGGAAGGTGCTGCGATTGATCGTGCGTCGCAGGCCTGCCGAGCTGCCGCCCACAGCCACGCATCTCGAAACGTCGGTGGTTCAGATCCTGCGCTCGTTCGGATGCCGTTCCGTGGAGCGTCACGCGCGGGTCGACGGCATCACGCTCTCCCTGGTCGCACGCAAACGACACGTGGCGGTTTCCTGCTGCCCGGGATCGCGGCGAGTGCTCCGTGACCACGAGCGAGCGCTCCTGCTCGACAGCGGATGGACGGTCGTCGAGGTGACTCAGGCCGAGTTTCTCGCTGACGAGCAGGCGGTAGCAGAATCGGTCCGCACCGCAATCGTGACCGCCGCTCGGCAGTCGGCGCGTCAGCGTCGCCTCAGCCGACGGGCCGAACTGCCTCCCCGTGGCCGTTCTCGTGGCCCTGCAGCTCCCGCGCTGCGCAGTTCGCCGGCCGCGTAGGGGAATTCGGGGAGCGGCGGTAGTCTCGTCGGATGCGTGAAGTGCTCTCCGACATCGAGCGATGGAGGCGTCAGGGCAAGCGGGTCGCGATCGCTCGCGTCGTCGGGATCGAGGGCTCCGGCCCGCGGGATCCCGGCGCCACCATGGCGGTGAGCAGCGATGGAGAGGTCGCCGGATCGGTTTCGGGAGGGTGTGTCGAAGGGGCGGTGCTCCATGAAGCGCTGAGCGTGCTCAACGGAGAGCGCGGCGCGGGTGTCGTCACGTTCGGCTACTCCGACGACGAGGCCTTCGCCGTGGGTCTCACCTGCGGCGGCACTCTGCACTTGTTCGTGGAGGAACTCGCGTGGTAAGTCCCGTCGCTGGGACGCCTCTGTACGACGCCCTCCGCGACGCCATCCGGGCCGAGCAGCCGGTCGCCCTCGCCACGGTGGTGGAGCGCACGGACGCGGTTCCCGTCTTCGGTCATCTCGTGGTCCGTCCGGGTGAAGCGGCGCTCGGCACGCTGGGAAACGACGAGCTCGACCGCGTCGTTGCCCGAGATGCCGAAGGCGAGCTCGCTGCCGGTCTCACATCAACGAGGCGTTACGGGCCTCACGGTGAAGCGCGGCAGGACGATGTGAGCGTCTTCATCGAGAGCTTCGCGCCGCCGCCTCGTATGGTCATCTTCGGCGCG
>JANOJN010000059.1:0-2638 GCA_031418775.1 Acidimicrobiia bacterium | reverse complement strand
AGCTGAACGCGCTGGTCTACCCGGATTGGGAGACGACGCAACACCAAGAACTCCTCGAATCCACCGCAGAGGAGACGAGTTCCCTGTGGGTCGCCGAGCGGGACGGGGTGGTCGTCGGTTTCGTCGTGATCGACGTCGATCCGTTGAGCAAGGTGGGGGAGCTGAGCCTCATCGCCGTTCACCCGGACCAGCAGGGTCACGGCATCGGCACCGCGCTGAATCGCTTCGCCCTCGACCAGATGCGCCGCGCCGGCATGACGTTGGCGACCGTTGCCACGGGAGGCGATGCATCTCACGCAGCGGCGAGACGCTCCTACGAGAACGCCGGCTTCGTCGCCCTGCCGCTGGTCCGCTACTACGCGGCCCTCTGAGTCCGCCGCAGAACGCCGTCGAGCCCGCCGCACATCAGCGTCCTCCTACCGCACATCAGCGTCCTCCTGCCGCACATCAGCCGAAAATGACCCGAACCGGTCCGAAAACTGACGATGTGCGGCAAGGGAGGTTCGATCTGCGGCACAGGAGATTCGATCTGCGGCGGTGGGACGGGTGGGGGCCGACCATGTGCGGCGGTGGGACCGGGTGGGCGGACGGTTCAGGTGGTCAGGTCAGTCCTCATCGAGGAAGGCGTAGACGAGCGGCCAGGCGGTGTCGTCCTGCACGAAGAACGCATGGCCGCCATCGAACTCGGCGAACTTCGCGCCCGGGATCTGCGACGCGATGGCGACGCCGTTGGTGGGCGGCGCGATCAGGTCGAAGCGTCCCGAGGTCACCAGGGTCGGGCACGTGATCACCGGCAGACGGTCCCACACATCGTGGCCTGCCCGGGCCAGCAATTGGCCCCTCTCGCCGACGATCAGCTCGGCGGACTTCGGCACGGCCGCCTGCTTGTCCCGGTACCGCACCATCGCCGCGTGCAACGGATGGTTCGCCAGCCATTCCTCGTCGAAACGGCTGTCCATGAGGTGGAGCACGACTTGGCGTTCCTGATCGACCGGAAGGTTGCGGGGAACATGGAGGGGATACGACGCCCGTCCGGCGCCTCCGGACGACGTGCACATGAGCACCAGTCGTTCGATGCGGCCCGGCGCCGTGACCGCAATCTCTTGGGCGACCATGCCGCCGAAGCTGACGCCGAGTAGGGCGAACGTCGACCATCCGAGCGAATCGGCAAACGCGAGGGCGTCGGACGCATAGTCGGCCATGGTCCAGTGGTCGGCGCCAAGAAATGGGTCGCGCGCGTCTTTGCGCAGCCCGGTCTCGCCCAGCCCGCGTTGATCGTGGGCCGCGACCGTGGCGTGTCCGGCGAGCGCGTCGATCATGTACCTCGACGATGCCCGGCTCCCGCCGGAACCATGGCAGAACAGCTCCCGCCGTCCGGTGCCGGCTACTTCGGCAGCGAACCGGAACCCGTCGTGGGTGAAGGACGCGTCAGCCGACGTCGCGGTGGTCAACCGAGCTCCGTCACGAGGTCACCGAGGCGGGTCTCGCCTTCAGGCGTCTGGCCGCCGAGACGGAGGAACGCCTCCATGGCCGACCGCGCCCGGTCGTCGCCGAGCGTCCGGAAGAAGCCGCGCATCTCTTCGAGCAGATCCTCGGGAAGTCCATGCTCGGCCCGCAGGACGCTGGCCTTGGCCTCCCGAACGGCGTGCGGCGGGAACGAGGCGACGCGCCGGGCGAGTGCCATCGCGGCGTCGACGACCTCGCCAGCCGGGAAGCACCGGTTGACCCAGCCCCAGGCTTCGGCCGTCGTGGCGTCGATGTCTTCGCATCCCAAGATGACCTCCATGGCCCGGGATCTCCCGATGAGACGGGGGAGTCGCTGGGTGCCTCCGCCACCGGGGAGGATGCCGAGGGCAACCTCGGGTTGATTGAAGATCGCCGTCTCGCGAGCGGCATACCGGACGTCGAACGACATGGCGAGCTCACTGCCGCCGCCGCCGACGCGTCCTTCGATCACCGCGACGGTCAGTTTGGGCATGCTCCGGAAGAGCTCGCAGACCCGGGTGAACTGGGCCAGCTCGAACACTTCTATGCCGGGCGGGAACCGGAGTATCGCAGCCACATCGAAATGGGCGATCCAGAACCCAGGAACCGCGCTCCGCACGACGACGGCGCCGACGTCTTTGTCGTGGGCCAGCGCCACGCCGACCTGTTCGAACTCGCGGAGGAGGGCGCCGTCGTAGAGGTTGATCGGCGGTCGGTTGATCGTGATCGTCGCGACGCGAGCGTCCGTAGAAGCGGGCTCACCTCGTTGCACGCTGATGAATTGCAGGTCCGATGACGCGGTCATGGGCCCGACGCTACCGGTGGCTGACCGATCGTCACTAGTCTCGACTCCGCTCGCAATCGGGCGCATCGCAGAAGGCATACGTGGATGAGTGACGAGGAATTCGTAGGGCCCGGCCGAGAGGTGCGTCGTCGACGCGGTGGTCGGGCGGCGCCGGAAGGCCGTTCCCGCCTTCCCGAGCAGCGTCCGTTCCGCCAATCGCGCTTGCGCTACGCCCCGACGCAGGTGATCTCCGACGACGAACTCGAGATGATCCACCTGGCCTCGCTGGAAGTTCTCGAGCGCATCGGCATGGACGTGCTGAATGCCGACGCCCGCGATCTCTTCGCCAAGGTCGGCGCCAAGGTCGAC
>JANOJN010000058.1:0-4190 GCA_031418775.1 Acidimicrobiia bacterium | reverse complement strand
AGCGGCTCGATCATCAACATCGCGTCGATCTGCGGCATGGGCGCAACGGAGTTCGCCAACCCGGCGTACCACGCGTCAAAGGCCGCCGTCATCGCACTGACCCGCCAACTCGCCGCGGAGTGGGCAGATCGTGGCGTGCGCGTCAACGCCATCAGCCCCGGCTTCTTCATGAGCGAGATGGTCCGCGAAGGACTCGAGCTCACGGGAACGCGACCCTGGATCGACAGCCGCAACCCGATGCGCCGCATGGGCGAGCACACCGAGCTGGTCGGTCCGATCGTGTTCCTCGCGTCCGACGCGGCAAGCTATGTGACCGGTATCAACCTTCCCGTCGACGGCGGCCACTCCACGGTGATCGGCTCGGCGCAGCTGCAGGTGCCGTGGCAGTTGTGGAACCGTCCGGGTCCGATCCGTCCCGAAGCGACCTACCAGGGCCTCACCGACCTCCCGCCGGGCATTCTCCGTGAGGGCATACCCGGGTTCCACTTCCCCGCCGACGAATAGGCCGCCATGTCCGGGGACCCGCGTCTGCTGGTGTTGACGGGCGGACATCCATATGAAGCAGAGCCCTTCTTCGCGGTGTTCGACGCCATCGCGCCGGATCGTTGGACCCACGCACCCCAGCCCGATGCACGGCTGCTGCTCGATCCCGAGGCGTGCGCAGACTTCGACGCCATCGTCTTTTACGACATGCCCGGCATCACGTTCACGCGGGGCGACCCGCCCACGATGATGCCACCGCCGCCCGAGGCGATGTTGACCGGACTCCGCGCGTTGATGGACTCCGGAAAGGGTCTGGTGTTCCTCCACCACGCCGTCGCATCGTGGCCGGCGACGGAGGAGTTCGCCGAGATTATCGGCGCGCGATTCCACTACCAGCCGGCGTCACTGCGGGGCGTCGCCTACCCCGACTCGGGCTACCGGTTCAACGTCACCCACGAGGTGCAGGTACTCGACCCGACGCATCCTGTGTGCAAGGGACTGGGAAGCTCGTTCACGCTGACTGACGAGCTCTACCTGTATCCGGTGCTGACCGACGACGTGGTGCCGCTGATGCGCACGACGTTCCCCATGGACGATCCGTCGCAGTTCTTCTCGGCGGACGCGGCCATCCGCGGGCGACGCAACACCAACGAAGGCTGGACCCATCCGGCGGGCAGCGACCTCGTCGGCTGGGTGAAGCCCGCCGGCCGCTCGCCCCTCGTGTACCTCCAGTTCGGCGACGGCCCGGAAACCTACGCAGACGTTTCATTTCGCCGAGTCCTCGACAACGCCGTGCGCTGGGTGTCGTCCGACGAAGCCCGGGCCTGGGCAGTTCGCGAATCGGCCACGCCCGCTGAGACGGCGCAATGAGGGCAACCGGTACGGCATTGGGGGTCGGCCTGTGTCTGCCTCAGCTCGGTGAGCATGTCACGGTTGAGGCCCTGCGCCACTTCTGTACGCGTGCTGAGGAACTGGGCTACACGAGTCTGTGGGTGCAGGACCATTTCCAGTATCCGGTCGAGCCCCGGCGGGGCTACGGCGGGCGCGATCGCGCGCCGATTCCGACGCAGTACCGCTCGGTCCTCGGCCCCACTGAACTGCTCGCGGCGGTTGCCACCTGGACGACGAGAGCAAGGCTGGGCACTTCGGTACTCGTTGCCGGCAACCACTGGCCCGTGCCCCTGGCCCAGCGCCTCTCGACCATCGATGTCCTCTCCGGCGGGCGGCTGTTGGTTGGGCTCGGGGTGGGCTGGAACGCCGAGGAGCACGATGCGTCCGGCACCGACATCGAAACCCGCGGACGACGCATGGACGATTTCGTGCCGGCGCTTCTGGCCTGCTGGGGCGACGACCCCGTGGTCTACGCCGGGACGGAGTTCACCATTCCCGCCTCCTACGTCCGCCCGAAGCCGGTGCAACGACCGCGGCCGCCGCTCCTCAGCGGCATGTGGTCACCGACCGGGTTGGAGCGGACCCGCCTGCTGTTCGACGCGTGGAACCCGGCCGGCCAGCCGGTCGAACGCGTTGCCGCGACGGTGGCCGAGCTCAACAGCCGCCGGCCACAGCATCTCGCTCCCCTCGACGTGTACCACCGCGCGTTCGCCCAGTATCCGCTGCAGCCGACACCGACTGGCGATGTTGTCGAGCGTCTCGCCGAGGAAGCAGTTGCGGCCAGCGCGGCGAACTTCAACGAGTTCATCATCGAGCACAACTTCTTCGACGGGATCAAGTCGCCGGACGATTGGGCGCAGATCCCCGACCGCTTCGCCGCGGTCGTCGAAGCCACAGCTGCACCGCGCTGACCCCACAGCGAACAAGACAGTGTGCGGGGTCGCTCCTGGACCGACTTACGCTGCACTCTCGCAAGCGCCAGCGGTTAGGCAGTACGCATATCTTTTGGCAGGTGCGGGGCCTCGAGACTCTGCAACGCGAAGTAGATGATGCCGCTCGTTGCTCGGGCGGTGAGGCGGCCGATCGTGGTGTGCCCGTACCAGAAGCGGAACCATTCGAAGGGGACGCGATTCGCGCCGAGCAGAGCAGCCGTGGCGACAGCATTGGTGCCGCCGTGCGCCACGAAGAGCACACGAGGACCGGTTTCGGTGTCGGTCGGTACGTAGTCGGTGGTGGTCCACGACGGAATGTCGTGGGTGTTGCGGCCGATGCCGAACGGGGCCAGGAACTCCGCGAGGCCGGTGTTGATCCGGTCGTGGAAGTCGTCGATCCGCTCACCACCCGGGAGGCCGATCCAGCGATCCGACAGGGGTGCGAGGTGCTCGGCCTCGAAGAGAGCCAACACATCCTTCTTGGACTGCCCCTCGACTGGTGGATCAGTGATCTCACGCAACCACGGTGTGATCTTCTCCTCGCGGCCGAGGCGCCGAAGAAGGGGGGCGATCGTCTGGCGGGCTCGCAGCAGCGGCGACACAAGGATCTCGTCGAAGTGCTCGTCGGCGAGTTCGTCGGCGAGCCGCTCGGCCTGCTCGAACCCAAGGTCGCTGAGTCTCGGATCAATTCCCTGGTGAACGTCGTCGACGTACCACTGTGGTTGAGCATGACGAACGAGGACGAGTTGCATACGTCGTCGAGGTTACCGGAGGCGCCCCAACACGCCTCCGGTACCGTCAGATGTTCGCCGGTTACTTGGCTTTGGCGAAGGTGTAGGCGCGGGCCGCGTCCGACGTGAAGTTGAACTGCAGCGACCGGAGTCCGAACGGCGCTGCGGGATCAACCTTGAACATCGTGCTGAAGCGCGAGGGGTCACGGGTCTCCGGCGGACCGTACGGGTAGTCACTGGCAAGACCGTCAAAGGTCAGCTTGTCGAGCGAGTTCATCGCCTTCACGATGCCATCCCGGTTGAGGCTGCCCAGGGCGACGGCCTTCTCCAGCAACTGGGCCGTGGCCTGGGCCTGGAAGTACCCGAAGGTGAAGTAAAAGTCCGGCTTCTGGTCGGGCTTGTAATGCTTCACGCGGGCGGCATACTCCGCGGCAGAGCGCACCGTCGGGTCGCCCCATTCCGGACCAACCGCCACGATCAGTACACGTGAGGTCAGGTACTCCTTCAGCGGGGTGAGCAGCAACGAGTCGACCCAGGACGGCGATTGGCCGATCCACTGGGGGGCGAATCCCAATTGCGCGGAGGTGCCGAGAATCTTGCCGAACTCCGTCGGGAGTGCCCCGGCGAAGACAATCTGACATCCGGCCTTTCGGAGATCGTTGACCTGACCGGTGAAGTCCTGATCGCCCTGCTTGTACTTGGCGACGGTCTTGACGTCGAAATTCATCCTGTCGGCGGCGAAGTTCAGGCCCTCCAGTCCCGCTTCGCCGTAGACATCGTTCTGGATGACCGCACAGATGGTCTTGCTCTTCGCGCCGAGCGACCTCATGGCGTAATCCATCGCATTGATGGCATCCACTTGATACGGCTCGATGATCGGGAAGAGGTTCTGTTCACGGACCCACAGCGCGTCTTGCGACGCGGGTGAGGCAACGACGTTGTCGGCCTTGAGCAGAGGCAACAGCGCAAGGGTCGGAGCCGTGCCCATCACCTGCGACAGCATCACCACGTTGTCCTTGATCTTGTTGTACTTCTGCACCGTGGTGTTCGACTCGTAGAGGTTGTCCTCGAGCACGACCTCAACGGGATACTTGCCGGCAACGCCGCCCTTCTCCTCGTTGTAGTACTTCCAGAACACTTCCTGTCCCGCGGC
>JANOJN010000057.1:0-20982 GCA_031418775.1 Acidimicrobiia bacterium | reverse complement strand
CAGATCGCCGACCATGGGCCAGAGGTCATCGAGTTGCGCCTGCAGGCGCGGCGAATGGTCGACGGCGAGGCGGCCGGTGAGTCCGGTCGCGTGGCGGCGGTGCCACCCCTCCTCCTGGGCGGCCCGGGCGGCGAGGGCACCGAACGCGTCCGGGTCACGAGTGGCGAGCGCGCTCCACCGGTGTCCCTCCACGATGTCGTAGACGAGGTGACGGACGAGATGACGTTCCCACGGCCGGGCGTCGGCTTCGACGAGCGCACAGCAGCGCCATTCCCCGGGCGGCCGTAACGTGACGAGGGCGTCCCGGTTGGACCGGTCCGGCCAGAGGACGGCATAGATCGCGCGGGCGTGGCCCATCTCGTCCTGGGCGATCGACGCCGTGGCCAGGTCCTCCTCGAGGAATGGCGAGAGCCCGAGCCACTCGCTGTGCCGGTGCCCGATGACCAGCTCATCATCGGCCAACGCCAGCGCAAACGCCACCACCTCGTCCCCCGTCATTGCTGGCCGCCCGGATCAGGAGAGAGGTTGCCCCCACATATGGGGGCAGAACACCTCCCAGCGTCGCTGGGAGGTGGATTGCCCCCAGGAATGGGGGCAACCTCTCTCCCAACTACCGCAGCGGCGCGGCGGTCCTGGCGGCGTTCGGCGATCTTCTTGCCGTCGTTGCGGCCTTGCGTGCGGGTTGCGGTGACGGCGAGATCGGACGGGTCGACCTCGACGATGTGCGCTCGGGCGACGACCCAGGCCCGGCTTCCCTCGCCTCGACGGATATAGGTCTCCCGGGCGTACAGGACTGCCATCTCCGCGTCCGGAGCGTCGAGTGCGCCGGCATGACGGAACGATTCCCGTCCGTCCTCGCTCAGGAACACTTCGTAGGTGGGCATAGCAATTAGCCTCTCGCCGCGCCCATGACATCGATGGCTGATCGACATCCGTCGCACCACGCGACCGCCCGGCAGGCGGTGGCTCCTACGGGATTGATCGGCCGGAGCGTCGGCGCACCACATGCCGGGCAGGCAGGCGACGACAGCGCTGTCGTGGCGACGGCGATCCCCAGCGATGCCAGTTGTTCTACGCCACGCGCGGTGATGCGCGAGGAGTCCCACGAAGGCTCGACCCGCCACACCACCGTGCATTGACCAACGCCCAACCCCCGCACTGCCCGCTCCACGTCGACCGCCATCAGCGCGAGCGCAGGACACCCGAGGAACGTGGGCAGGAGTTCGACGATCACCGCACCGCCCAGGTCGACTCGAACGTCGTGGACGAGCCCGAGGTCGCCGATGGTGACCCCGCCGAGCTCGGGGTCGACGACGGCAGCGACTGCCCACGCCATCTCGTCACGATCGAGTGCCGGGGTGGAGTCGTTCATCGCGCCCCGCTGGGGGCAAGAGCGTCGACGGCGAGCGCCGTCCGCACCCACTCGGTGTCCTCCCACGCCGAGCGAGACTGATCTACGCGCGCTTGGGAGTCGGGACCGACGTTGCGCTGCGTCGCACCGAGGGCACTCCAGTCGATCGGCCCGAGCGCCCATCGCCCGTCACGATCGCGATGGAGTCCCGGGTCGGGCACGACGAACCCGTAGTCATGGAGCATGGGGACGAACTTCTGCACGAACCGGTCCCGTAGCTCCTCGTTGGTCGCCGACTTGATCCTCCAACGGATCAGCAGGTCGTCGGGTTTCGTCGGGGGGCCGAAGAAGTGGACGACCGATTCCCACCAGCGGTCGAGCGCGTCCTGAAAGAGAGCCCGCTGAAGATCGGTTCCCTCGGCCAGCGTGAGGAGCATCTCTTCGCCGTGGCGCATATGGAAGCCCTCCTCGCTCACGATGCGCCGGAGGATGCGCCGGTACGGACCGTAGGAGCACTCCTTCAGGACGGCCTGCTGCGTCGTGAGCGCGGCAGCATCGACGAGGAACGCTATGACGATCTGATCGGCCCAGGTCTCGGCTTTGTAGTGGAACACGTTGTGGAAGCGGGTGCGACCGTGGACAAGGTCGTCGAGCATCTCCGGCCGGGTCTTCACGCCGAGGTCGGCGGCGACCATGTAGAGCAGATGGGCATGGCCGATCTCGTCCTGGGTCTTGGCCAGGAACGCCAGCTTGCGGTGGAGTCCCGGCGCCCGTGAGACCCAGTGGCGTTCGCACAGTCCCCCGAAGAGCTCGGAGTTCGCATGCATCTCGATGAACCGGAAGACCTCGGCACGGTACCGGTCCGGCATGTCGTCGCCGGGCTCGACGATTCCACCCGATCCGATGAAGGCGTCGAACGCCTCTTCTGACGCCCACGTGCGCATGGGTGAAGACTATGCCTCGACCACCCCGGTGTGACTTCACCAAGTCCCCGCCCTAGCTCCGCACCTCGGCACTGCGCTTCTTCGCCGCGCTCCGCCGCGTGCAACACCAGCCCCGGTGTGACTTCACGAAGCCCCGGCCCTAGCCTGGAACCGTGGCAACCGACTTCCCGACCCCGTCCCTCAGCGACTGGAGCGCGCTGGCGTCCAAGGAGGCCAAGGTCGACTCCCCCGAGGCGCTGACCTGGCACACCCCCGACGGCATCGACGTGAAGGCGCTGTACACCGCGGCCGACCTCGAGGCATTGGAGTTGGTCGACACGCTTCCCGGCTTTGCGCCGTTCACCCGCGGTGTGCGGGCCACCATGTACACCGGTCGGCCGTGGACGATTCGGCAATACGCCGGGTTCTCCACCGCCGAGGCGTCGAACGCGTTCTACCGCAAGAACCTCGCCGCCGGACAGCAGGGCATCAGCGTCGCCTTCGACCTGGCGACGCACCGCGGCTACGACTCCGACCATCCACGGGTCACCGGCGATGTCGGCAAGGCGGGCGTTGCCATCGATTCCGTCGAGGACATGAAGATCCTCTTCGACGGCATCCCGCTCGACAAGATGAGCGTGTCGATGACGATGAACGGCGCAGTGCTCCCCATTCTCGCTGGCTACATCGTGGCCGCCGAGGAGCAGGGTGTGACTCCCGACAAGCTGGCCGGGACCATCCAGAACGACATCCTCAAAGAGTTCATGGTCCGCAACACCTACATCTACCCGCCGGCTCCGTCGATGCGAATCATCGCCGACATCATCGGCTACACCGCGGCGAACATGCCGCAGTTCAACTCGATCTCGATCTCCGGCTATCACATGCAGGAGGCGGGGGCCACCTGCGTGCAGGAGCTCGCCTTCACGCTTGCCGACGGTCTCGAATACGTGCGAGCGGCGAAGGACACGGGCCTCGCGATCGACGAATTCGCCGGACGCCTTTCCTTCTTCTTCTGCATCGGCATGAACTTCTTCATGGAGGTTGCCAAGCTCCGGGCCGCGCGTCTGCTGTGGGCCCGCATCGTGCAGCAGTTCGAGCCCAAGAAGGCGTCGTCGATGATGCTCCGCACCCACTGCCAGACGAGCGGGGTGTCGCTCACCGAGCAGGACCCGATGAACAACGTGGTGCGCACCACCATCGAGGCAATGGCCGCGGTACTCGGTGGCACACAGAGCCTGCACACGAACTCGTTCGACGAGGCGATCGCCCTGCCGACCGAATTCTCTGCGCGCATAGCGCGTAACACGCAGTTGATCATCGCCGAGGAGAGCGGCATCACGAACGTGGTCGATCCCCTCGGCGGTTCGTACTACATCGAGTCGCTCACCCATTCGCTCGCCACCGAGGCGTGGAAGCTGATCCAGGAAGTCGAGGGACTCGGCGGCATGACGAAGGCGGTCGAGTCGGGCATGCCGAAGCTTCGAATCGAGGAGGCGGCGGCGCGGCGCCAGGCTCGCGTCGACCGCGGTGAGGACACGATCGTCGGGGTGAACAAGTATCGGCTGGCCAATGAGGACCAGGTTGACACGCTCGACATCGACAACACCGCGGTCCGGGCATCGCAGATCGCCCGGCTCGAGCAGATCAAGGCCACACGCGATGGTGCGGCAGTGGCCGCGGCGCTGCAGGCCCTCACCGACGGCGCCACGAGCGGCGCCAACCTCCTCGACCTCGCGGTCAAGGCGACACGAGTGCGGGCCACCGTCGGCGAGATCAGCGATGCCCTGGAGAAGGTGTTCGGACGCCACAAGGCGGAGATCCGCTCGATCTCCGGCGTGTACGGCGCGGCCTATGCCGACGATGGCGGCTTCCAGGCCATCGTGGCCGACATTGCCACGTTCGCCACCGAGGAGGGCCGCCGCCCCCGCATGCTCGTCGCCAAGATGGGTCAGGACGGCCACGACCGCGGCGCCAAGGTCATCGCCACGGCGTTCGCCGACCTCGGCTTCGATGTCGACGTCGCCCCGCTGTTCCAGACTCCCGCCGAAGTGGCCCGCGATGCCGTCGAGAACGACGTGCACGTGGTCGGGGTGAGCTCGCAGGCGGCCGGCCACAAGACGCTCGTGCCGGAACTGATCAAGGAGTTGCACGCTGCTGGCGCCGGCGACGTGCTCGTCGTCTGCGGCGGCGTCATCCCGGCGAAGGACTACGAGTTCCTCCGCAATGCCGGCGTGAGCGGCATCTACGGCCCGGGGACGAACATCCCGAGCGCGGCAGCCGAGATCCTGGCCCTGCTCCGGGCGCGCCGGGTCGCGGCGGCCTGACGCGAGTTCGCAGCTTCGGTTGCTCTCAGAGCGACGGAAGCTGCAAACTCCCTTCGGCGACCCGCTTCATCGCCTCACTCGTTCGCTGCTGGAGGGCGTCGCCGGCCGCCAGATCGGCGACTACGCCCGCACTGTCAGCTTGGCTCCGGTTTTGCGAGAGCTTGCGCTTGGCCACGATCGACGTCGGCATGACCTCGATGCCGACGATCGCACGAAGCATGCCGTCGATGTAGTCGGACGGAGCGTCCTCGACCGACCACGGGGCGTTCCTATGGGATTCGTGCACGTTCGTCAGCGCGCGGACGATGTCGAGGACCCATGCCGGTTCGGGGTGGAGCACGAGGTTGCCGCGGACCTGCACGGTTTCGTAGTTCCAGGTCGGCACCACCCGACCATGTTCAGCCTTCGACGGATAGGCGCTCGGCGACACATAGGCGTCGACGCCGAGGAACAGCAGAAGGGCCGGCCCCTCGACGAGTGCCGGGTTGGCCTTCGCCAGATGCCCTCGAAAGGTGGTCACGCCGGTCGCCGGATCGACGACTCGCAGCATCGGCACGGGGGTCGCAACAAGACCGTCCGACCCACCGACCACGAGCTGGGCAAGGGGGTGCGTATCGACGATCCGAGCGATCTCGTCCGGGTCGTTCTCGGCAAACGACGAGGGCAGGTACATGCCGAAGACCGTAGCCATCCGCTTCCACCAACCGGCGGCGTTTAATCTCGAACCGGTGGATGTGACCGAGCAGATCGTCGGAGGGGATCGCCGGGCGCTCGCTCGGGCGATCACGCTGGTCGAGTCGACCAGGGACGACCACCGTGCCGAAGCAATCGCCCTCCTGGAACGGCTCCCTCACCACGGCTCGGCGTTCCGCATCGGAATCACCGGCACCCCCGGGGTAGGCAAGTCGACGTTCATCGAGGCGTTCGGCCTCCACCTCGTCGGCCTTGGTTTGCGGGTCGCCGTGCTCGCCGTTGATCCGTCGTCGTCGCGCACCGGTGGGTCGATCCTCGGCGATAAGACCCGGATGGCAGAGTTGGCCCGCCACCCGAACGCGTTCATCCGTCCCACTGCTGCCGGCGGCACGCTCGGCGGCGTCGCCCGGCGAACCCGGGAGGTGATCCGAGTAGTCGAGGGTGCTGGCTACGAAGTGGTCCTCGTCGAGACCGTCGGCGTCGGACAGTCGGAGACTGCGGTCGCCAATCTCACCGACGCTTTCGTGCTGCTCGTGGCGCCGGCCGGCGGGGACGAGCTCCAAGGGGTGAAGCGCGGGATCATGGAGCTCGCCGACATCATCGTGGTGAACAAGTGCGACGGTGACCTCGAGGCCCAGGCCCGATCGACCCTGTCGGACTACGCGAATGCTCTACGGCTCATGCGACCCACGTCCCCGCTCTGGACCCCGCACGCATTAGCTGCGTCGGCCCTCACCGGACTCGGCGTCGCCGAGGTCTGGACCACACTCCAAGAGCTCCGAGCCGCCCGCGCTCCCGAGGAGGCGCAACGGCGGGCTGAGCAGGACCGGTCCTGGCTGTGGACCGAGTTGACGGAACGCCTCACCGTTCATCTGCGCGCTGATGAACGCGTGCGCGCGGTCGAAGCCGACGTCCTCATCGGCCGTCTGACCACCTCGCGCGGTGTCGACGCGATCTTGAAGATCGCCTTGACGAACTTCGACACAGGGCCCCGGTGACTACGGTTTTGGTGGTGTGTACAGGCAACATCTGTCGCTCCCCTGCGGCCGAGGCCGTGCTGCAACGTGCGCTTGCCGAAGCCGGGCTGGCCAGCGCAGTCGTCGTCGACAGCGCCGGCACCACCGGCTGGCACGAGGGCGAACGCGCACACGAGCTCTCCCGATCGGTGGGGCCCATCGCGGATACGACGTGGGCCACCGGTCGCGGCCTTTGCTTCGACCGCGACTCCGATCGATTCGATCTGCTGCTGGTCATGGACGGCTCACACGAACGCTGGCTCCTTGATCGCGCGTCGGGCAGACGGAACCCGCTCGCCGTCGGAGCACTCAGGTATCTGCGCAGCTTCGATCCGCTCTGCACCCGGACGACCGGGCTGGACGATCCATGGGGAACCCGGTCTCGGCCTACGAGCGGATGTACGACGAGATCGAGGCGGCAGTACCCGGCCTCGTCGAACACCTAGTGTCCCCAGTCACAAGTCGGCTGCTTACGACTCGCACCAGCTCGTCTCACCGGTTAAGGACAAACGCTCTGCGCGCATATTGGCTCGTGCAATGACTTCACGGGGCTTCATCGCGTCGGTGGTGAAGAGCTGAGGTATGGCGAGGAGGTTCGTCAACACCCGCGCGCGCCCGATGCGCCATGCGTCGTCGGGCACGAACGCGTACTCGTGACGTACACCTTCGACGTATCGGCCATAGTCCTCCGCCGAGCCGCCGAGCACGGCAAGATCGGAGTCGATGAGAACGGCACCGCTGTGGTCACCGTCGGCGACCGAGTGGCCCGCCGTCAACAGGACGAGCCGAACGACCTCGTCCACCAAGATGGCGCCGGCACCCGCCGACCGCAGCTCTTCGGCGGCCAGTGCGGCACTCTCCGATTCGTTGGTCGACGACCGCGGGTCGTAGATCGCATCGTGGAACAGGGCTGCCCACAGGACAGCATCACGGTCAACCGACGTCAGCGCGGAGCAGAGCGCCAGACACCGAGACGTCACCGCGAGAACGTGAGCCGTGTCGTGATAGCTCCGGTGCGCCTCGGCATACCGGGCCAGGGTTCTCGCAATGACCAGCCGACTTGCGGTGTCGACCCCGAGCAACTCGCTGAGGTCCTCTTCGGTCAGGAGTTCCAAGGTTTGTTCCTCCGTGCCGTGGGGTCCCGCAGCCCATCTTGCACCGTCGGGCCGGTGCCGACGCCGAAACCACTTGCACCACTTGTATTATACTTGTATTGTTTTTTCGCATGTGGAACCCGAAGCAGTACCAGCAGTTCGGCGACGAACGCAGTCGTCCGTTCTTCGACCTCGTCGGCCGGATCGTCACCCCGGAGGCCGGTCTCGTGGTCGACCTCGGATGCGGACCGGGGACCCTCACCGCGACGCTCAACGATCGCTGGCCGACGGCGACCGTGATCGGAATAGACAACGACGCCGCAATGCTCGACGCCGCGCGTCCGCTCGCCCACGAGCGACTCCGCTTCGAGCACGGCAGCATCGACGAGTGGACCCCGCCCGCCGGGATCGACGTGATCGTCGCGAACGCGTCCCTGCAGTGGGCGCCGAACCATCCCCAGCGTCTGCCGCTCTGGCTCAACGCGCTCACCCCAGGCGGGTCCCTGGCGTTCCAGGTCCCAGGGAACTTCGACGACCCGCATCACGCGGCGATCCGCGCCCAGGTCGCGTCCCCCCTCTGGCGAGATGTCGCCCGGCTGCCGGCGATCGTCGGCCAACGAACCCACGGCGCGCTCCTCGCCGGCGGCTACCTCGATCTCCTCCGTCCTCTAGCGACCGTCGCTGAAGTCGACGCGTGGGAAACAACCTATGTGCACATACTGCAGGGCGATAATCCCGTTCTCGAGTGGGTCAAAGGCACGGCCCTGCGCCCGGTCCTGGCGCTGCTCGACACCGACGAGCAGCGGAACGACTTCTGCGCCGAGTTGGGTCGGACACTGCGGGCCGAGTTCCCCAGGCGCGACTGGGGTACGGCGTTCCCGTTCCGCCGGGTCTTCGTCGTCACACGACGCGCCTGACCCCCACGGGGCCAGCTGAGCAGCCCGGGCTCAGCTGAAGAACAGCAAGCGGCCGGCGGCGACGAGCCCGACGATCACGATCACCGTGCGCAACACGATCGGCTTGATGTGCCGGCTCACCCGCGCGCCGAGCTGACCGCCCATGATCGAGGCGATCGCGATGATCAACCCGGCCAGCCAGGGCACGTTGCCGCCACGGAAGAGCGCATACCCGGCGAAGATCACGGCAGCCGAGCCGTTCTGAGCGCCGGCGAGCACGTTCTTCGCCGCGTTCAGGCGCGGCAGGGAATCGTCGAGGAGCGAGCCGAGCACCCCCATCATGATGACGCCCTGCCCGGCGCCGAAATACCCGCCGTACATGCCGACGAAGAAGATCGAGCCCTGGAGAACGGGCGAGTGGACCTCGCGGTCCACCGACGTCGTCGGGGCAGCACTCGCAGCTCGACGGGCACGCAGACGCGCCTGCATCCGGGGCTGGATCACCACGAGCAGCACCCCGAGCAGGATCAGGAACGGCACGACCTTGGCGAACACCTTGGGGTTCAGCACGAGCACGAGCAGTGCCCCGCACACCGCGCCGGTTATCGAGAACGGAAGCAGTCGTCGCAGCCGGACCTGCTGCCCCTTCAGCTCGGGCCGTTGTGCCGCGGCAGCACTCGCCGAGCCCGGGGTGAGGCCGATGGTGTTCGCCATGTTGGCGGGGACCTTGTCGAAGCCGACGGCCAGCAGCGTGGGAAACGAGACCAGTGTCCCGGACCCGACGATGGCGTTCATCGTGCCGGCGACGAAGCCCGCCGCGGCGATGGCTGCGCCACCGGCGAGCGAGAGGTTCGACATAACGGACAGCCAGGTTAGAGGTGCACCGGCCGCCTCACCGTCACGGGCACGACGCGACCCGCATCCCTCATCAGCCCGTAAGGCATCCCGGAGCGTCCGTTCTTCCGGGCAGGACCTGCCGGGCGAAGTCGGCCGATCCGGGATGCCGGATGCCACCATCCGGGACGCCCCGGCAAGAATGCAGGGTCGGCGGCGGCAAACCGGGCCGCCGAACTGCTAGCCAATAGGTATGGCTGCACTCTTCCTTGGCGAGTCGGTTGATCCGGCCGCGCACACGCGTACGGGCACGAAGATCGAGCTCGACCCGGCATCGCTCACGACACACGGGGTGATCGTCGGCCAGACAGGATCCGGCAAGACCGGCCTCGGCATGGTGATGATCGAAGAAGCCCTGCTGGCGGGCATCCCGACGATCCTCGTCGACCCCAAGGGCGACCTGTCGAACCTCTGTCTCACGTTCCCGTCCCTCGACGCCGAGTCGTTCGCACCGTGGGTCGAAGGCACCGACCCCGGTGCCGTGGCCAAGCAGTGGGCCGACGGTCTGGCCTCGTGGGGTCTCGACGGCGCCCGCATCGCCGCGCTCCGAGCGGCCGCCGATGTCACGGTGTACACACCCGGTTCGTCGGACGGGGTCCCGCTCAACCTCGTCGGTTCCCTTGCGCCTCCGCCCGGCGCCGTCGACGACGAAGAGACCCGCATCGACGAAGTCGGCTCGGTCGTGAGCGGTCTCCTCGCGCTGTGCGGCATCGACAGCGACCCTCTGTCGGGCCGCGAGCACATCCTCCTCACCAACCTGCTCGACCGGGCGTGGGCGAGTGGACAGACGATCGACCTCGCCACCCTCGTCGGCCAGGTCCAGACGCCTCCGTTCCGCAAACTCGGCGTGCTCGAACTCGAGACGTTCTTCCCGGCCAAAGACCGCACGGAACTGATGCTGAAGCTCAACGGGCTCCTCGCCTCCCCGTCCTTCGGTGCGTGGGCCAAAGGTGACCCGCTCGACATCGATTCGATGCTTCATTCGCCCGACGGCCGACCGAAGGCATCGATCATCTCGATCGCCCACCTCAGTGACGAAGAACGCCAGTTCGCGCTGACAACAGTCCTGAGCCGACTCGTGTCATGGATGCGCAAGCAGTCGGGGACGGCGAACCTTCGCGTGCTTCTGTACATCGACGAGGTGTTCGGCTTCGTACCCCCCACGGCGGCGCCGCCGACGAAGAAGCCGATCCTCACGCTTCTGAAGCAGGCCCGTGCGTACGGTGTCGGCGTCGTCCTCGCCACCCAGAACCCGGTCGACGTCGACTACAAGGCGCTCTCGAACGCCGCCACCTGGATCGTCGGCCGCCTCCAGACCGAACGCGACAGGGACCGGCTCCTCGACGGCATGCGTTCGGCCGCCGGAGGTGTCGACATCGATCAGCTTGCCGCCACCATCAGCGGGCTGGCCAAGCGCGAGTTCGTTCTTCATCGCTCCGGCCAGCCGAAACCGACGGTGTTCACGAGCCGTTGGACGCTGTCGTACCTCCGAGGTCCCCTCACGGGCGAACAACTCCGCACACTTACGAAGCACGACATGCCGACCTCGGCTCGGCCTGCGTCCCCACAAACATCCGCGTCACCAGCAGCCCCCGTCTCCCCGACCCCGCCCGCGCCGCCCCTGTTGGACGGATACGTTCCTATTGCCCCCACCATCGCGAAAGGAACGTCCGCATACTTCCTGGCCCCGGATGCACCGTGGGCTGAACAGGTTCACGCGGTGCGCGGCGGCACCCATCTCGAAGCGGCGCTGGTCGCCCGTTGTTCTCTGACCTTCGACGACGCCAAAGTCGGCCTCCAGGAGACGGAGGAGTGGGAGGCGGTCTTCCACCCGCTGTCACGACTCTTCGAGCCCGACAGTTCGGTGATCGTCGACTACGACGATCGTGACCTCCTCACGGAATCGCCGGCGAACGCCGTCTTTGCCCTCCCCGACGTCCCGATCGACGACCCTGTCTGGTTCCGGACGGTCGCCAAGCTCCTCACCGACCACCTCGTCGCCACCCACGCCCTGCCGCTGCGGCGCAACGAGGCGCTCAAGCTCTGGGCCCGCGTCGGCGAGGGCGAGGAGGCGTTTGCCATCCGCTGCGATGCCGCCGCCCAGCTCAAGGCCGACGAGGAAGCAGCGAAGCTCCAAGCGACCCTCACGGCCAAGATCGCCAAGCTCAACGACGCCATCGAACTCGCTGAGCGGAGGGTCGAGGAGAAGCGATCAGACGCCAAGTCCTCACGGACACACGAGGTGATCGCCGGCGCCGGCGATCTTCTCGGAGCGTTGCTCGGTGGACGCAAGAACGTCCGTTCCATCACCCGCTCCGTCGGCAGCGCCGTCTCCCGGGCGGGCCGGAGCTCGTCGAAGTCCGAACGGCTCGAGACCGCCGAGTCGGCCGTCGCCGCGAAGAACGAGCAGTTGCGCGACCTCGAAGCCCAGCTCCATGACGACCTCTTCGCCATCGACGCGAAGTGGGATGAGGTAGGCCGCCAGATCACCGAGTACCCGATCTCTCTCGAGCGCACTGATGTGAGCGTGCGCCAGCTTTCCGTCCTCTGGCTGCCAGTGGCCTGATGGCCCCTGGGCAAACATCGCTGCTTGCCGTGAGCTGGCCGAACCAGCTTCCCGGCGACTCCTTCGACCACGTGACCACGATGGTCGAGCGCGGGCGGGCCGCAGCCGAGACCGTCAGATCACTCGTCGAGAGCTGGCCGGGCGACCGGCCGCCGATCGGGCTGATCTGCCTTCCGGTCCTTGCCCTGTCGGGCTCGGGCGCCGGACGTCGGCTCCTCGGGCTCACCCCGAGCCGTCCACTGGCGGCACGCAGTCTCGCGGTGGACCTCACGGCTCCAGATGACCGACTCCAGCCGATCTTCGATGTCTGTGCCCAACTCGACGTGTATCTCGCCACGTCGGCGATCGAGTTCCATCCCGCCATGCCCGACGTGCTCTTCCACACCGGCTTCATCGTCGGACCCTTGGGCGTTGCCCTCCGGAGCCCGAAGCTGTGGGCCCGCTCCGGTCCGTCGATCACGCTGATCAGCGCCGTCCGGGATCGTTACGTGGCCGCGTTCGGCGACGAGGCGGTCCTGCCGATCGTGCACACGGCGTTCGGCTCCGTCGGCATGCTCGTGGAAACCGAGATCGACCAGGACGATTCCGTCACGACCCTGGCCGCCCGGCAGCCGACGATCATCTGCAACCCGACCCTTCGCACCGGCGAACACTCCCCTGCCGGTGAAGACCTTCGGCTCGCTGAGGTCGCCCGCGCCACGCGGGCCGTCGTGGTCTCGGCGTGCGCATCGGCGGAGATCGTCGACGACAACGCGGGTGGTTGGGCCCGACAGGACTTCACGCCCGGGACTTCGATCTCGTCAGCTGACGGGGTCGCTCTTGCTTCCGCGCCGGCCGTGGACGGCGCAATCGCCTGGACCACCGTTTGACGGGCAAGATGTCCGTGGAAAAGAAGAAGAAGAAGAAGAGGACACTATGGACACCACCGCACCGCAAGCCTTCGTACCCGATCCCGCCGAGCGCGCCGCCATGCGTTCGTCCCGGCCGGCCGGCCACGGCACCGTGCGCGCCTACGACTGGATCGCCCACCACGCCGCGAATCGGCCGAACAAGGAAGCCGTTCACGACCTCGGGACCGGCCGCAGCTTCACCTACGCCGAGCTCGACGCCCGCATCGACGCGATGGCTGCGTACTTCCGATCCCTGGGGATCGGCCGTGGCGACCGGGTTGCGATGCTCGCCCACAACGGCGTCGAGTTTTTCGACGTCCAGTTCGCATGCGCGCGTACCGGTTCGATCGCGGTGCTGCTCAACTGGCGCCTCACGGTGACCGAACTCGAGTACATCCTCAACGACAGCTCCCCGATGCTTTTGGTGCACGACTCGACGTTCGCCGAAGCGGCAGGCGAATTGCAGCGACGGTGCAACGTGACGACGCTCCTGAGTATTGACTCCTCCGGGTCCGCCAACCTCTATGAGGCAGTGGTCGATCAGTTCAGCGGACAGCAGGTCATCCGCGAGGAACTCACCCACGACGACGTGATCACGATCATGTACACCTCCGGGACCACGGGTCACCCGAAGGGAGCGATGATCACCCACGGCATGAACTTCTGGAACTGCATCAACCTCGGTATTCCCGGCGGCATCGGACTCGACACCGTGCATCTCAACGTCCTTCCGCTCTTCCACACCGGCGGCTTGAACTGCTACAGCAACCCGGTCCTGCACGCCGGCGGCACCGTCGTCATCCTGAAGGCGTTCGATCCGGGCCAGGCCCTTCGGGTGATCGGCGATCCGAAGCAGGGAATCACGCACTTCTTCGCCGTGCCGGCGCCGTATCAGTTCATGATGCAGCATCCCGACTTCGCCGACACCGATCTGTCCCGTCTGCGGGTCGCCGGCGTGGGAGGGGCACCATGCGCACTTACGATCATGGAGAACTGGGCCGGTCGCGGCGTGAACATGGTGCAGGGCTTCGGTATGACGGAGACCAGTCCCGCCGTGATCTTCCTCGACCCCGGCGACGCCCTTCGTAAGATTGGGTCGACCGGAAAGGTGCTGCTGCACACCGAGATGCGCATCGTCAACGACGAGGGCGGCGACTGCGAACCCGACGAGATCGGCGAGCTCTGGGTCGCCGGCCCCAACATCACACCGGGGTACTGGAACCGCCCCGACGCAACGTCCGCCGCCTTCGAGGGTCGTTGGCTCAAGACCGGAGATGCCGCCCGAACCGACGACGAAGGCTTCGTCTACATCGTGGACCGGTGGAAGGACATGTACATTTCCGGCGGCGAGAACGTCTACCCGGCCGAGATCGAGAACGTGCTGTACCAACTCCCGCAGGTCGCCGAGGCAGCGATCATCGGCGTGCCGAGCGAAAAATGGGGTGAGGTCGGCCTGGCCGTCATCGCACTGAAGCCGGGCACCACGCTCGACCGGGCGACCGTCGTCGAGCACTGCGTCCCTCGGCTCGCGAAGTTCAAGGTGCCCAACGACATCGCCATCGTCGAGGCGCTGCCGCGCAACGCCACCGGCAAGGTTCTCAAGCGCGAGTTGCGGACCCAGTTCCTCGGCGCCGACGCACCCAAGATCTCCTAGATGCCACGTGCAGGTTGGTGCCTCAGTCGCTCCGGGAGCGACTGAGGTACCAACCTCCAGATCTCGTGCTAATGGCGATGGGGCATGCAGAGCTCGTCGTACTCCGCGATCACGATGTCCTTCGGGTCGATCGAACACGCCGGGCAGTTCGGATCGCGGCGGATCTTCAGGGGCCGGAAACTCGCTTCCAGCGCGTCGTACGTGAGCAGACGACCCGAGAGTGAGTCCCCGAGGTTCAGCAGGTACTTGATCGCCTCCATCGCCTGGAGCGAACCGATGATGCCGGGCAGCACGCCGAGCACACCGGCCTCGGCACACGATGGCGCCATCTCGGCCGGCGGCGGCTCGGGGAGCATGCAGCGGTAGCACGGCCCGTCGTGGGGCTTGAAGATCGTCACCTGGCCATCGAATCGGAACAGCGCACCGAACACCACAGGGATCCCGAGCTTGAGCGACACATCGTTGACGAGGTACCGGGTCGGGAAGTTGTCGGTGCCATCGACGATCAGGTCGTATCCGGTCATGATCGCTTCGATGTTGTCGGCGCCCAGTCGGGTGTCGTAAGTGACGACGTTCAGATCCGGGTTCATCAGGGTCAGCGTCTTCTTCGCCGAGTCGACCTTGCGGTCACCGATGCGGTCGAGATTGTGCAGGATCTGGCGCTGCAGGTTCGACGCGTCGACCACGTCCATGTCGATGATGCCGAGCGTGCCGACACCGGCGGCAGCGAGATACAGGGCGGCGGGGGAACCGAGCCCGCCGGCACCGATCATCAGGACCTTCTTCTCGAACAGCGCAAGCTGTCCCTTCTCCCCCACTTCAGGCAGCAGGAGATGGCGCTGATAGCGATTGCGCTGCTCCGGGGTGAGTGACGCCGGGGTCTTCCACGGCTTGCCCTCGTCCTTCCAGCGGCCGAAGCCTCCAGCCATCGACACCACGTTCGTGTAGCCGAGCTCTCCCAGCGTCTTCGCCGCGAACGCCGACCGCACACCGCCGGCGCAGTAGACGACGATCGGCGTGTCGTGACCGGAGATGCGGGCCTCGACCTGCGCTTCGAGATGGCCACGAGGAATGTGGACGACATCCGCGAGGGCGCCCTGCTCGTACTCGTCGGGCTCGCGCACGTCGAGCACCACGGTACCCGGGGCGATGATGCGGGCCGCCGCATCATCGGTCGACACTTCGACGATCTGGGACTTGGCAGCCGACAGGAGTTCACGGAACGAAGCCATGCCGGACAATGTAGTTCAAATCCCGACCAACTCAGTCGGGTTTCCGTCACACCACGAGCGCCGGAAGAAGGCTCCCGATCGGGCCGCGCAGCACCACCGTTGCGAGGCGGTCCATCTCGGTCGGCTCGCCGTTGAGGATCACGATCGCTGCGCCCGACCGGTATGCCACCGGAACCATCTGGTTGACCGGCCCGACCGAAAGCGTGGACCCGACACAGAGCAGCACGTCGGCGACGCTGGCGGCCTCCATCGCCCGGGTGATGTCCGCCTCGACCAGCGACTGCCCGAAGCTGATCGTCGCCGACTTCACGATGCCTCCACAGTCGGGACAGCGGGGATCGCGCTCCCCGGCCCTAACCCGTTCGAGGAACACCTCCATCGGCCACTCCCGACGGCACGACCAGCACAGCGCCCGACGCATCGTGCCGTGCACCTCGACGACCAACTCGGGCGACGACCCGGCGCGCTGGTGGAGCTCATCGATGTTCTGGGTGACCAGGGTGTGGAGCCGACCGGAGCGCTCGAGGTCGACCAGCGCTCGATGCCCATCATTCGGCTGGGCCTCCCACGCCGGGTTGGCCAGCCTGCTCTGCCACGAAATCTCGCGCACCTCGGGGTCGTTCAGGTAGTGCGAGAGGTTCGACATCCGCTCGGCCTTCGGGTTCTTCGTCCAGACACCCTGCGGCCCCCGGAAGTCGGGGATGCCGGAATCCGTCGAGATGCCCGCACCGGTCAGCACGACCACGCGCCGGGCCGCCGCCAACAACTGCGCCGCCCGCGCCAGCGCGCCGTCCAACGCGGTTTCGTCCTCCGCCTGATCATCGCCCGACATCACCATGGCAGCGTTGCCCTCCTCTTCCTCGGATCTCACCACGATCTTCCTCGCTTCCGGAGGTCAGCATGAACACCGTCACTAAAGCAATCACCCCAACCGCCCCGCCGCCGGCGCGCGTGCGGCGAGGCATGCCCCTCCCGCCGGCGTCGATGCCGTTCGGACAACGCGGAGAGATCCGCATCGCGCCATGGCCCGACCACGTGACCGCAGAGGTCGGCCACGACCCGAGATCGGCCTACGTCGAACGGTTCTGGCTCGGCGTCATCGGACCGTCAGCGCTCTGGCTGCTCCGTATGTTCGCATATGGCTTCGACGCAGCCCCGGAGGGCTACCCGCTCGACGTGCACAACGTTGCCCGCGCCCTCGGTCTCGGCGACCGAGTTGGGCGACACTCCCCCGTGCAACGCGCCGTTGACCGACTCTGCCACTTCGACCTCGCTGCCGTACGGGGCGGGGTGACACTGCTCGCCCGCCGTGACATCCCGTGGCTCGACGAACGCAAGGTCTTCCGCCTTCCCGACCTGCTCCGGGTCGAGCACGAGCAGTGGGACGCGGCCGACCTCGCACAGTCGGCACAGCGCGTGGCCCGCCGCCGGGCCGCGGCGATCGCCTTGGGGTGCGCAACATCCGGCGGGACGGCCGAAGACATCGCCGAGCAGCTCAACGCGTGGCGTTACCCCGCGGCCGGCATCGAGGAACTGAAGGCGTGGGCGTTGGAGCAGGTCTCGCACTCCACCCGACGGGTCGCGTGACACCGTCCCGCGGAGTCCGACCCGTGCGCTACCGGGTCGGGACCTCGAAGGTCTCGATCACCTGGAGCAACGTGCGCACCATGGCGCCGGTCCCTCCCCGGGTGATGATCCCCTCGTCCGCCGATGTGTAGGCCGGGCCGGCGATGTCGAGATGCACCCACGGCGTCGACCCGACGAACTCCTGGAGGAAGAGCCCGGCGATGCTGCTCCCGGCCTGACCCGGGTTCCCGATGTTCTTCATGTCGGCGATCGACGAATCGAGGTGCTTGCGGTACCTCGCCGGCAGCGGCAGCTGCCACGTGTCCTCGCCCACGGTGCTCGCCGCTGACCGCACCGAATCGACGAACCCCTGATGGTTGCCCATGACTGCCGTGATCTCGTTGCCCAGGGCGACGAGTGCCGCGCCGGTGAGCGTCGCGAGGTCGATGATCGCGTCGGCACCGTCCTCGACGGCGAGCGACAGGCCGTCCATCAGGACGAGGCGGCCTTCGGCATCGGTGTTGTGGATCTCGACGGTCTTGCCATTGCGAGCGGTCAGCACGTCGAGGAGCTTGAAGGCATCGGGCCCGGGCATGTTCTCGGTGAGGCAGCAGTAGCCGACGACACGAATTGCGGGAGCGAGATGGGCCAGCGCCGACATCGCACCGAGCACCGCTCCGGCACCGCTCATGTCGCACTTCATGGTGAGCATCCCGTCGCTCGTCTTGAGCGAAAGTCCGCCGGAGTCGAAGGTGATCCCCTTGCCGACGAGGGCGAGGGTTGGCGTGCGCTTCGTTGCGCCCTTTGGCGAATATACGATCTTCACGAGGCGGGGCGGCTGGTTGCTGCCGAGGGAGACGCCGAGGATCCCGCCGAGGCGCTCCCGGGCGATGTCGTGCTCGTCCCAGACGGTGACGGCGAGGCCGCGTTGGGCGCCGACTTCGAGCGCGATGTCGGCGAAGTGCGACGGGGTCAGTGTCATCGCCGGCTCGTTCACGAGATCGCGGTTCATCGCCACGGCTTCCGCCACGACCACGCCGCGTTTGATGCCCTGATCGACGAGCCGACCTACCCGCCCGGTGAACACGAAGTTCTTCAGCGCGCGGGGAAGGGTCTGTGACTTGTAGTTGGTGAACTGATAGCTCGCGAGGAGTGCGCCCTCGGTGATGGCCTGGGCTACGGCGGCGCGGTCGAGACGGCTCGGCGCGGCGTCAACCAACGCAGTGGCGATCGTCGTCTCGCCGAAGCCTGAGCGCACGAGGAGCGCAGCCGCGGAGCGCAACGTATCGAGCGTCAGATCCGCCGCCCGGCCGAGACCCAGGTAGATGGTGGAACCGGAGCGCCCCGGAACGACGGCCGCCTGGCCCGGCTTGGCCTCGAACCCCCGAGCCGCCAGCACCGAGGCGGAAGGCGCTCCGGTGGGGAGCTCCGGCCCACTCCGGCCGATCAGGACTCCGACGCCGATCGCGGCGGACTTCGGTGCGAGCTTGGCGGATGAGACGTTCAGCGTGAGAGACACAGAGAGTTCCTTTGCTGCGATGGCAGCGTTGGGTTGGCCGGGGAAGCCGGGGTCGATGGCATGTGGGTCAGGTGCGGGCCGTCAAGGTGACGCCGTGCTCGGCAAAGCGGGCGAGGGTCCACAGCAGGTCGGAAAGGCGGTTCAGGTAGGTGAGGACGAGCGAATCCTCGGCGACAGCCGCCAGGCTCGACCGCTCGGCCCGACGGGTGACGGTGCGGGCCACGTCAAGCAGCGCCGAGACGCGGTTCTGTCCCGGGACCACGAACTCCTTGGGGAGTTCGAAACGGGCCGAGTAGCTGTCGATCAGCGCTTCGAGCACATCGATCATCTCGTCCGTCACGCGAGTCGCCCCGGCGACGAGTTTCGAGCGGTTGATCTCGTCCGTCGCCAGGTCGGCCATGAGGACCCAGAGATCGCGTTCGAGACTGATGAGGGTTTGATCGAGCCCGGCGAGGGTGACGTCGTCGGACGCCGCTACGCGAACTTCCGCCCGAGCGAGGCCGATGGCCGCCTGCGCCTCGTCCACGTCGCCGTAGGCCATCGGGGCGGGATCGTCCTTGCGGACCCTGCCGCCGTAGTACAGGCCCGTTGTCCCGTCGTCGCCCTTGCGGGTGTAGATCTTCATGGTGCGGGTGCCTGACGTGGTGGAGGAGCGGGCGAAGAAGCGACTCGAGCCTACCGGCGCAGACATTGGGAGAGAGGTTGCCCCCATATATGGGGGCAAAACACCTCTGTACGGCACTGGGAGGTGTTTGGCCGCCTACGCCGACGGCATGAGCACCGAGGATGACCGCCGACGGGACGACCCGCGCCACACGGGCGGGCGACGCTGCGTGCCGCCCCCCGCCGCCGTGCCAATCAGCCGCCGGCCGCCACGAGACGGAACTGCGTCCCGGCAATCGTGACGACTCGCCCCACCGCCGCCGGATCGACGGCGACGAGGTCGATGCCGACCAGCCCGTCACGCCCGCCCGCCACAGGAGCATCGACGCTGACGAACGAGATGCGGGACCGGTCGCCCAGCACGAGAGCGCCGGACTCACTCCCGGTCCCCGGAACCGCCTCCAGAGCGAAGGCGGCGGCCCAGTTCGCCAGCATGGCGGACGGATCCTTCGCCGCCACCGTGATACCGGCGACGCCGGTGACGACGCCCGTCCGGACGTTCGCCGACCACTCCGGCCCGCCCCACCGCCACGAAGCCGGCGGACGCGGCTCGTCGACCGACACGATCGCCCCGCCGATCAGCCCCGGATGGAGGTGATTGGCCGAGATGTCGCTGAGGTCGGCCGACCAGATGAACCGATGTCCCAGCGACAACAGATGCGAGCGAGCCTCATCGATCGAGGCCACCTGCACGATCACCATGTAGCCCCGATCACCGCCGCCGCGCTCCATCCATCGCCCGGCCGCGGTGCTACCGGTCGACGGCGTGACCACTTCGACGAACTGGTCGCCGACCGGCAGGACCCCGTTGATCAGCCCGAACTCCGCGACACCGGGATCGGCGAACGCCTCCCCCAAGCCGAACGCCGTCTGCAGCGCCGAAACGGTCGGCTCTAACTCGGCGGCGGCGACGACAACCTGACGAAGGCGGGTGACGAGCATGCCCCGGACCGTACCGGCTCCCCGGGTGCGACGCCACCACGGACAGTCGAAGCACCGAGGATGCTCCCAACGGAGTGGCCCACCGGCCCTAGCCTGGGCCCATGCCGATCGACGCCTCGACCGCCCGCCAGCTCCGTCTCGCCAAAGTCCGGACCGCCATGGTCGAGACCGGTGTGGACGTGTTGCTGCTCTCCCTCGGCGCCGACCTCCCTTGGCTCACCGGCTACCACGCCATGCCGCTCGAGCGGCTCACCATGCTCGTGCTCCCGGTCGACGCAGACGCCACGCTGGTTATCCCGGGGCTCGAGGCCGCCCGGGTTGACCACGATCCCGAGCTGTTCGCCATGGCTCCGTGGACGGAAACGCAGTCTCCTATCGAGCTTGTCGCCTCCCTCGTCGGCTCGAGGAAGAACCTGGCGATCAGTGACCGGTGCTGGGCGCAGTTCCTCGTCTCGCTGCAGACGGCGATACCGGGACGCTCGTGGTCAACATCGTCGTCGGTCGTGTCGCCCTTGCGGATGCGCAAGGACGCCGCGGAGATCGCCGCGCTCAGCGCTGCGGCGGCGACGGCGGATCGTGTGGCCGCGCAACTGCACGGCGGTGAGATCGCGCTCTTCGGAAGGACGGAGGCCGCGGTGTCGGCCGACATCTCGAGTCGACTCATCGCCGAAGGCCACGACGTCGTGAATTTCGCCATCGTGGCGTCGGGAGCCAACGCCGCTTCGCCGCATCACCACGCCGGCGAACGCGTCATCG
>JANOJN010000056.1:0-12963 GCA_031418775.1 Acidimicrobiia bacterium | reverse complement strand
CGAAGGCCCTACAGTCCTAAACATCGATGGCCTCTCGCGGAACCCTTGTCCAAGAAGGGATCCCAGAGGCCATCGTCACACACCCCCACCCAAAACGCGAGCACCAAACCCCCAGCTCAACCACTATTTCCGGGGGAAGTATCTAGCCACATCCGTCGATGGATGGAGGGATGTGTCTAGATAGACACATCACCCATTTCCTCTAGATTGTGAGCGCGCGCTGGCCCCGATTCGACGACAAGCGGAGGTGATGGAACGTGCGCGGGGCTCGGCACGAGGGCAAGGGGACGCGCTGGCCTCGGCACAAGGGCAAGCGGAGGTGATGGAACGTGCGTGGGGCTCGGCACGAGGGCAAGGGGACGCGCTGGCGTCCGCCGGCGACCCGTTCCGCGCGCAACAGGAGGCAACGTCGAGAGCAGGACAACCGACGCAACCCGAAGTTGATGAGGACAGCGACAAGTCGGTCGAACGAACCGACTCACCTTCGTGAAGCGAATCCTCGAGGTACGCCGCGGTGTCGAGCGAGTTGGTGTGCTCAACTTCACCACGCGCTGCTTGTACGACACGGTCGCGATGTGGCTGGTGCGTTCGAGATCGTCGACCCAGACGGAGGGTCTGTTCGCGAAGCGGGTTTGGCCCCCTACTCATCAGCGTCGCTGATCGAACACGTCGCTGAGGTTGCCACCGGCGAACACCCTCTCGGCATGCGTGAACATCAGCGAACTCTCCCTGGCCGGCGTGCAGAACAAGCTCCTCATGGTGGAGACGAAAGACGGGTGGGCGCGGCCGGTGGACGGCTATCCCTCGACCCATCTCCTCAAGACCGACCATGCCGTGCACCGCGGCCTGGTCGATGCCGAACATGCCGGGCTTACGTTTTCGCGCCAACTCGGCCTGCCGGCCGCCGAGTCCGAAGCGGTCACCCTCGGAGATGTTCGATGCATCGTGAAACGTTTCGATCGGTCCCAACGCGATGGCGCAGTCGATCGTTTGCATCAAGAGGATCTCCTCCAGGCTCTGGGCCTTGACCCAACCACCCGGAGCGGCCGCATCAAGTACCAGCAAGTTGGCGCCGGCCCTCCTTCACTGTGGCATCTCGCCGACTGCCTGAAGCGATTCGGGAGCGAGGAGGACCTGATCGTTCTGCTTACGTTCGTGGTGTTCAACACGCTCATCGGCAACGGTGACGCGCATGCGAAGAATTTCTCGTTGATGATCCAAGATGATGGAAGCATTCGCCTCGCGCCGCTCTACGACACCGTTCCGACCTTGCTCTGGCCTTCGCTCAAGGACCGCAACGCGCTGTGGGTCGCCGACGAACAGACCCTTTTGCGCACCACGAGCCCGCTCTCGTGAGCGAGGCGATTCGGTGGGGGATCCAGCGGCAAGTGGCCGAGGAAGTCGTTCGTACCGTCGTGAGTACCGCACGTCTCGGGCTCGAATCGATCGAACACCTAGGTTTGCGACATCTCGTGCGTCTGAACATCGAGCGGATCGCCTCGACGCTCTGACCGCGCGGCAGGTGTCGGTTCGTGCCGTCTAACCCCGTCTAACCCCGTCTAACCCGCAGGAAGCTCGCATGCTGGCGCGCCCTGGGTGAATCCTGTTCGCAGCTGCGTGACCTGTTCGAAGAGGAACCCGGCGGCGGCGGGATCGCTGAAGTCGCCAGCCGCAGCAATCGTGGCAACAAGGGCTCCGAGAACATGTTGACCCCTGCGGCGATGCATATATGCAAGCGTCACGTATGCTGGTCGGCTTCCCCGCCATGCCTTGGCGTTGCGTCGTTCCGAAAGGCTTCCCGATGAGCACACGTACCCGACGGTTCTCCGTCGTCCTGTTCGTTTCTGTGGGTCTGCTCGCTTCAGCCTGTAGTTCCGACTCCGCGGATACCACCGCAGCGCCGGCTGCTACCGAAGCAAGCGCTCCCGGCACCGAGGCCGTGGCCGCGGAGACGGCGGCCGTAGGAGCGGAATCCGAAGCAGCGGCTGCGGAAACCGAGGCTGCCGCGGCGGGTGCAGAGCTCACGCTGATCAAGCCCGGCCGGGTAACGGTGTGCTCCGACATCCCGTATGCCCCGTTCGAGTACTACGAGAACGGCGCCGACGGCAAGGTTGTCGGCATCGACGTCGAACTCGTCGAAGCGATCACCGCCGACAACGGTCTGACCGCCGACTTCATCAAGACCCCGTTCGACGGGATCTTCGCGGCGCTTGCTGCCGGTCAGTGCGACATCATCGCGTCGTCGGTCTCCATCACCGACGAGCGTAAGAAGTCCAACGACTTCACCGACCCGTACTTCACGATCCAACAGACGATCCTGGTGCGTTCCGCCGACGCTGCGACCCTCACCGACACCCCGGCACTCAAAGGCAAGAGGGTCGGTGCCCAGGCTGCGACGACGGGCGCCGAGTTCGCCAATGCCGAGGGCGCGAAGAACGGCTTCGAGGTGACCGAATTCCAGGGTGCCGACGAGATGATTGCCGCGCTCAAGGCGGGTCAAGTCGATGCGGCCATCCAGGACTCGCCGGTCAACGGTTACGCAGCCACCCGATCCGAGGGTGAGCTGACCGTGTCGAAGGTGTTCGAGGGTGAGGGTGAGGCATACGGATTCGTCGTGCCGAAGTCGAACCCCGCGCTTCGCGATGCGATGAACGCATCGCTCACCGAACTCCGTGATTCGGGCAAGTACAAGGAGATCGGGGCCAAGTACCTCGGTGCCGCGGCCGACTGAGCGCGCTGATGGAGGCAGTCGTCCTGGCTGCATCGGGGAACTGCCCGGAGCGGGCCGGGGCTGACGGCGCTACCGTGGGCGGCGCATGAGCTCCGCCGAAGTTCTCGCCGCCGATGCCGGCCTCGGTGAGTTCTTCAAGACCGACATCGTCCGGGAGATGTTCCCGCGGATCGTCACCGAGGGGATGCGCAACACGCTTGTCTACACGAGCATCGCGTTCGTCGGAGGTCTCCTCATCGGTCTGGTGTTGGCGCTCGCTCGCATCAGCCGTCGTCGCCCGCTTCGCTGGGCTGCGGCCGTGGTGGTTGACGTGGTGCGCGGCCTCCCGGCTCTGCTCACGATCATTCTGATCGGCTTCGGCCTTCCGATCGCCTACAAGAGCCTCACCGGCAACCTGTGGCGGTGGCCATTCGGCACCCTCGGATCCCGGTTCATCCCCGGCTGTCTGGCGCTGTCGATCGTGGCCGGCGCGTATCTGGCCGAGAGCATCCGGGCCGGTATCGAAGCGATCCCGAAGGGGCAGATGGAGGCGGCTCGCTCGCTCGGCATGTCGCACGGCGTGGCCATGCGCAAGGTGATCCTGCCGCAGGCATTTCGCATCATCATCCCGCCGCTCACCAACGAGCTGACAGCCCTGCTGAAGGACACCTCGCTGATTGCCATCCTTGGCGTACAGGTCGGCGGTCGCGAGATCCTTACCTACGCCCGCACCTTGACGAATGCCCGGGCGAACACGACCCCGCTGATCGTCGCCGGGATCGCCTATCTCGTCATCACGATTCCGCTGTTGCGACTCGTTGCCGTGCTCGAACAGCGGGCGAAGGGAGGCCGACGTTGATCACCATCAGGTCACTCACGAAGTCGTTCGGCGACAACCCCGTGCTGCAAGGTATCGACCTCACGGTCGAGCAACGCGAAGTCGTGTGCATCATCGGACCGTCGGGTTCGGGGAAGTCGACCCTGCTGCGCTGTGTGAACCGCCTTGAGGAACCGACGAGCGGCTCGATTGTTGTCGACGGGGTGGAGGTGTGCGATCCGAAGTGCGATCTCGACATCGTGCGTACATCGATGGGGATGGTGTTCCAGCAGTTCAACCTCTTTCCCCACAAGACGGCGCTCGGAAACGTGACCCTCGCGCCGCTGACGGTCCGTAAGCAGGAGCGGTCGCTGGCCGAGGCGAAGGGACGCGAGCTGCTGGCGCGCGTGGGTCTGTCGAACAAGGCCGACGCCATGCCCAACGAGCTGTCCGGTGGCCAGCAGCAGCGGGTCGCGATCGCACGGGCGCTGGCGATGGAGCCCAAGGTCATGCTGTTCGACGAGGCGACCTCCGCGCTCGATCCCGAACTGGTTGGTGAGGTGCTCCAGGTGATGCGTGACCTCGCCGGCGAAGGGATGACGATGATGGTGGTCACCCATGAGATGGGCTTCGCCCGAGAGGTCGCCGACCGGGTCGTGTTCATGGACGGGGGCGTCATCGTGGAGGAAGGTGCTCCGGCCGATGTGCTCGAACGCCCGACACACGAGCGCACGCAATCGTTCCTCGCCCGGACGCGACGGACTTGACCGTGAACGGGGCACGACCTCGGCGTGCCGCGACGAGCGGATCGCCAACTAACCTGCTCCCGATGTCTTTTTCCGGCTGCCACAAACGTCCAAAGCCATGGCGTTTCGCCGGTCTGAGCGTCTTGGTCGCGCTGCTGGTCGGCGGCTGTACAGGTTCATCCGACTCGTCCGATTCGACCTCGCCGTCCATATCATCTGCGTCGGAGACGACCCTCGTGGTCACGGATCCGCAGCCGTCGACAACAATCGCTGCTGCGCCTCTCCCCGGTGTTCCGGGCCCCGACTTCGGGGGGATCGGGTGCCTCACGAACGGGTCGCTCAGCGGAGCCTTCGAGGAAAAGGCCGTTGACGTTCTTACCCAGGTCAACACCCGCAACGAGGGTGAGAACGCTCCCGACGCGTATTACTCCACCAAGATCGGTAAAAACAGCATCGGCTACTTCGTGTTCGGCAAGAAGGCCACCGTCGTGGTCAACGGAGACGGTTCGTGGTCCGGGGAGTCGGGCACCGACGCCGGCACCATCGATATCGCCGCCGATGGCACGAGTGCCACGGTCAAGGCGACGATGGAAGGGTCCGATGCGAACGGGCAGCGCGCGAAACCGCTCACGGTTGATCTCGTCACCAAGTGTGGTGTCCCGCTGCCCGCGACGACTGCGCCGGTGCCGGTCAACACCAAGCAGAACGTCACCGAAGTCATCGTCGAGCAGACCGACGCCCCGACGACGCCGAGCTGACCCTCTTACTCGTCTCCCGATTCGGGCCCGCCACGACCCTTCACCGGCGTGACGGCACGCACCGCTGCCCTGGTGCTCACGTACAGGCACACGATGCCGAAGCCCACACCGGCCAGCGCGAGCAGCTGTCCGACCCTGGCAACGGGTACGACAAGTCCGCTCGCGAGAAACGCCTGCCCCGAACGCATGCCGTACGGCCTTGCCGCTTTGTGGGCCTCGAGCCAGTTGTCGTCGGTGAGCATGGTCGCCCGCGTCCGGATACCGGCGAACCTGTTCCGGCCGAGCCTTCCGCTTGCGGCGCGTGACGTGACGATCAGTTGCACGATGCCACCGATGACGAGCGCTGCTGCGACAATCAACATGCGGGGCCGGGCACTGCTCTCTCGGCCGACGCGGGTGCACCGACGCTCAGCATGACCGGGTGGTCATTTCTGGGTCCCGACCTTCAGGTCCTTGAATGCGGAGTTCGAATCGATGCCGGTGTCCTTCGGCAGGCCGAGTACTCGCTCGCCGACGATGTTGCGCATCACTTCGTCGGATCCGCCGGCGATTCGCATGCCCGGTGCACCGAGGATGAAGTCGGCCCAGGCGTAGGTGCCCCATTCACCTGAATCGGCGGTGACTTTCGCGCCCAGCACCATCGAAACGAACTCCGAGACCCGCATCATGTTCATCGTGAGTGCGAGCTTGCCGATCGACATCTCCGGTCCGGGGAGCTGCCCGGCCTTGATCTTCGACATCGCCCGCATGCCGGTGAAGCGGCTCACTTCGCTGTTGATGTGGATGTCGATGAGTTTCTGGCGGACGATCGGGTCGTCGAGCTTGCCCATCGCCGCGGTCATGGAGGCGAGGAAGTCGAGGCCCATGTTGCCCGAGCGTCCGCCGCCACCACCGCCGCCGATCGAGGCCCGCTCGTTCATGAGCGTGGTCAGGGCAACGGTCCATCCTTGGTTGACATCGCCGAGGCGGTGGTCGTCGGGCACCCGCACCTCGCTGAAGAACACCTCGTTGAACGATGCCCCTCCGGTCATCTGACGCAGCGGGCGGACCTCCACCCCGGGAGCGTGCATGTCCACGATGAACCCGGTCAGCCCCTTGTGCTTGGGCAGGTTCGGATCGGTACGGCAGATGACCTCACCGAGGTCGGAGAACTGGGCGCCGGTGGTCCACACCTTCTGGCCGGTGATCACCCACTCGTCACCGTCTCGTTCGGCCTTCGTCTGCAGACTCGCCAGGTCCGACCCCGCTCCCGGCTCCGAGAACAGCTGGCACCCGACGATGTCGCCGCGCCACATCTTGGCGAGGTACGCCTCCTTCGCCGACTCCGATGCATGGGCGAGGATGGTCGGAGCGACCATGCCCAGACCGATCTGGAACATGCCGAGATTGGGTGTCGAGAACCGCGATGCCTCGTCGTCGTACATCTTCTGATAGGCGCCGGGAAGGCCGCGGCCGCCGAGTTGAGTCGGGCCGGTGATCCATCCGAAACCGGCGTCGAACATCGACGCCCGCCACGCCTTCGCGTTGGCAACATCGCGACGTTCGGCCTCGGCCGACTTCTCCTCGAACACCGACACCTTGTCGCTGCCCTCGCCCCACTTGCGGGTGGATTCCCTTTCCCGCGGCTTGCAGTGGGCGTCGAGGAACTCGCGCGCCTCGGTGCGGAAGGCTTCTTCGGTGGGAAGGTTGTTGGACATCGCTGGTCCTCCGGTGGTGTTCGACACGCCCAACCATGGGCTGGGCCAACTTACGGTGTCGGCTGTCGGAACGGCGAAACGGACATCGCGCCATCACGAACCGGAGGGCAGGGCCCACGCGGCAGACTACGAAGATGGAACCGCTCAATCCAAAGATGACCCTCGACGAAGTCAAGGCCTACGGCACCGGGCTCAGTCCTTGGGCCCATCTCGCCACGGTCGGCGCCGATGGCGAGCCCGATGTGGTGCCCGTACACCCGTGCTGGGAGGGCGAGGTGCTCTGGACCATGTGCGGCGGCGATTCGGTGAAGGCCAGCAACGTCCGGTCGAACCCGAAGGTCGCCTATCACTGGCAGGTCTCGGCGAGCGGCGACGGCCTGCTCGTCTGGGGCCTGGCGAGCTATCACGACGACCTCGAGACGAAGCGCCGGCTGTGGACCGGGGTGTTCGACTACGACCTCAGCGGTTTCGCACCGGGCGGGCCGGACGACTCGCCCGGCACGGGTTTCCTGGCCGTGCACCCAACTCGGGCAACCTATCTCCGGATGTACGGCGCAACGGGCCGTCGCACGTGGCGGCCGTCCTGACATGACGAAGGGCCAAGCTAACTTCCTCCGGGCGTTCGCGCTCTGGACCGTGTTCGTGTGGGGCACCCGCATCAAGAACGTGTTCGACGGCGACCGGGGCTGGGGGTTCATCGCCGTACACGTGGTGCTTGCCCTCGTTTCTGTGGCGTTTGCGCTCGGCACGTGGCGTGTCGTCACCCAGAACCGCGGGCGCAACGCCCCGAAGCTCGCCGACGGGTCGTCGTCGGACGCCGCCGCCTGAGCTCAGTCTGTCGGCGTTGGTGCCGATTCAGGCTTTGCGTCGGCGTGGTCTTCGCCGTTTGGCCCGACGTTCGATGGGCAGCAGGTCCGGCCGTCGATGGGCGAGGATGTCGGCCCCGATGACTTTGACGATGCCGGCCAGAGGGATCGCCAGCAGCGCGCCGAGAAGGCCGAGGAACTCCACGCCGATAAGCACACTTATCAAAATGACGAGCGGCTCCATAGCCACGGTGCGCGCCATGATCGTCGGCTGGAGCACCTGGTTCTCGATCTGCTGATAGATCGCATAGAAGATGGTTGTGGCGATGCCGGCGGTCGTGGAGTGGAGGAACGCCACGGCGATCGTCGGAATCGCCCCAAGGGTGGCGCCGACCAACGGGATGAGGTCGGCGAACGCGACCCACAGCGCGAGCACGCCGGCGAACGGCACCTGCACGCTGAGGAGGAAGATCCACGTGGTCAGCCCGGCGATCGCGCTGATGGCGAGGTTGCCGTTCACGTAGCCATTGACGGCCCGCGCGCAGAGGCGGCCCACGCGTTGTAATCGGAGTTGCGCATCGGGGTGGAGCACCCTGGTCATCGTCATCAGCAGGTGGTGGCCTTGCAGGAGCATGAGAAAGGTGAGCACGGCGATGGTGAGGACGGCGGCCACGATGGAGAACACGGCTCCGACCGTTCCGGCGGCGACACCGAGGACCTTGTCGGGCTCGAAGATCTTCTGCGCCCGGGCCTGGATCTCGTCGCTGTTCTTGTCGAGCCAGTCGTCGAGCTTGTAACGCTTCACCAGCTTGCCGGCGGGTCCCTTGCCGTTCTCGGCGTCACGGACGTATTGCGGCAGGTTGTTGGCGAACTGGGTTCCCTGCTCGGCCAGCGGGCGGATGAAGAGGTACGCGAGCCCGCTGATCGCCGCGAGTCCGAGAAGAAACACGACCGACACCGCCAGGGCGGGGCGCATGCGGAACCGACGCCTGAGGAAGTTCACCGGTGGCGTGAGCACGACGGCGAAGAACGCAGCAACGAGGATCCAGGTGATGATCCGGGAAGTACGCGACAGGACCGTGATCATCGCGGCGGTTGCCAGCACGAGTCCGATCGTCGTGATGATCGTGGCGATGGGCACGTTCTTGGTGAGGCGGCTGACTCGCCATCCATGGACCTCGTCGGAGGTGTCCGTCACTATGAGCGAGCCGCTCTCGGTGAGGGCAACGGTGAGGATCGGCTCGTCGGAGCCCTCCTCGCGTTGCGCCTTCGGCGGTGTCAGGTCCGGGTCGCTCACGTGATCACTCACCGCCGTCGAGCGTAGACCCCGTCCCTAGGCGCCGAGCGGCTCCGCGGCGCTCACCGTCCGCCAGACCCATTCGCGCGACCACGACGGGTCGGAGGTGAAAGAATGACCGCTTCATGGGCCAGCTGATCACCGTCACCGAGAAGTCGAGCGCACGCCGCGACATCGTCCGCTTCGAGACGAACCGTGCCCTCACCGGCATGGGTCACGAGCGTTACACGTCGATCGAATCGGCCGAGGGGCCCCGCCCCCCCGACCTGCTTGCCCGACTCCTCTTCGAGCGAGGCGGTGTGTCGGCGGTGACCGTCCACGGCAATCAGGTGCTCGTCGAACTCGCCGCCGGCGGCACGACCGACGGCATGGCCGAGCTGATCGCCGACCTCTTCATCCACTACAAGCCGGGCGTCGTCCCCTCCTTGTAGTTCCCTCCCTGTAGTTCCCCGCCCGGAGCGTTCACGCGCAGATCGGACGGCTCCACGCGCAGATCGTCCGAAGCGTGGTCGAGAACTGTGGATTTCGAAGTAGGTGCGCGCCAAAGCTCTCGAGCTGCGCGTCGGTCGCGTCGAACGCTGCGACTGGACAAGACGAACACTCGTTCCCTAGGCTGACGGGGTGGGTGCTGCCGCTCTTGCCCGACCCCCTGCCTCTGTTCCTGCCTCTGTTCCGGCCTCTCCGTCCGCTTCGGCGGTGCTCGAGGCCCTGCGCGAGCGCACCCGGCCGGTCAACCTCTCTGGCGAACGTCTCCTCCCGGTCCGAGACGACCTGGCGTCGCTGCTTCCCGGTGGCGGGTTGCGCCGGGGGAGTGTGGTGGAGATCGCCGCACCGTCGCTGCTGTTCGTCGCCATGGCCGAGGCCCTACGGGTCGGTTCGTGGGCTGCGCTGGTCGGGCTACCTACCCTCGGTCTCGCCGCCGCTCGCGATCACGGCATCACCTTCGATCGACTTGCCGTGGTGGCGGCTCCGCCGGTCGATCTCGCGGCCACGGTGGTGGCGGCGCTCGTCGACGCCCTCGATCTGGTAATCCTCGGACCCGGTGTGGTGGCCCGGGCCGCCGATGCCCGGCGCCTCACCGCTCGGGCCCGCGAGCGCGAGTCGGTGCTGCTCGTCCATGGCCGCTGGCCCGAGGCGGTCGATCTGCGCCTCACCGTGATCAACCGACACTTCGAGGGGATCGGACAGGGCCACGGTCACCTCCGCAGCTGGAGCGTGGAGGTGGAAGCCGATGGCCGCGGTGCGGCGGCCCGCCGACGCCGGGGGCTGATCATGCTCACCGGACCTGAGCCGATCGAGCCGGTGGGCGCCGCTGATGCCGAGTCGGCTGCTCCTCGGCCGACGCTTACGACAACGGGTACCCGACGATGACTTCGGAGCGCACCCTGGCGGTGTGGTGCCCCGACTGGCCGGTGGTAGCGGCTATCCGCAGTGGCGACGCGCCGGGCGACATGCCGGTGGCGGTGTTCCGCGCCAACCGGGTGGTGGCCGCGTCGGCGCGTGCCCGGGCCGACGGGGTGCGGCGGGCCATGCGGCGTCGCGAGGTCCAGAGCCGCTGTCCCGACATCGAGATCGTCGACGACGACCCGGCCCGTGACGCCCGGCTCTTCGAACCGGTCGCGGCGATGGTCGACGCGTTCACCCCCCGCGTCGAGATCGTCCGGCCCGGCCATCTCCAGTTCGCCACCCGGGGTCCGTCGCGCTACTTCGGGGGCGACGCGATCCTCGCCGCCACCATCGCCGAGGCGATCACCGCTCTCGACCCGACCGACGTGCTCGACGTTCGACTGGGGATCGCCGACGGACCCTTCGCGGCAGCGCTGGCGGCACGCACGGCGGCACCCGGAGCCGCTCGGGTCGTAGAGGCGGGCGACACCGCGGCATTCCTGCGGGGCTATCCCGTCGATGCCCTCGTGGCCGTGGAGGGCGGACGTGCCGTCACCAGATCGGCGCGCGGGTCGCGTGGATCGCCGGGTACCCGGACTCCACGGGCGTCGATGACGCCCGGGTCGGCCAAGGGCACTGCAGCGCAGCGGAAGAGCGTAGCGCCAGGCAAGCAGGGTCCCGGCCGTGCCGGCCATGCCGGCCATCCGAGCGAGGCGAACGGGCTGGCGCTGATCGACATGGTGTCGCTCCTCCACCGCCTCGGCATCCACACGCTCGCCGATCTCGCCGCGCTCCCGCACGACGACGTGCTGGCCCGGTTCGGTCCGATCGGCGAACACGCGTGGACCCTGGCCGCGGGATTCGATCCGCGAGCGGTGCGTCCTCGGGTGCCGCCGCCGGAGCTCACGGTGAGCATCGAATGCGACCCGCCGCTTGAGCGTGTCGACACGGCGGCGTTCGTGGCCCGCGGTCTCGCCGACGAGCTGTGTGAACGTCTCGCCTCGCACGGTGTCGCGTGCACGTGCATCGCCATCGAGGCGCACGTCGACGACGGCTCTCCCGACGGACGCGTCGTCACCCGCCGGTGGCGCCACGACCGGGCCGGGGTGTCGGGCGGCCTCACCCCCCAGGCGCTGGGGGAGCGGGTCCGCTGGCAGCTCGACGGGTGGCTCCGGGGGGCAGCGGCGCTGGGGCTCGCGGACCGTCTGGTCGGCGGGATCACCCACCTGCGGCTGGTTCCGGAGGAGGTCACGGCCGACACCGGCCGTCAGCTGGCGCTGTGGGGTGGCGCGAGCGCCGCCGACGAACGCGCGGCCCGGGCCTTTGCCCGCATCCAAGGTCTGCTCGGCCCGGAGGCGGTCTGCGCGCCGGTGCGGGTCGGCGGTCGCCGTCCCGCGGAGATGGTCGCGTTGGTGCCGTGGGGCGATGCGCGCGACGTGCCCGGGACGGCGAACGCCGATCGTCCGTGGCCGGGGTCGCTGCCGCCGCCCCACCCCACCGTGGTACCGCCGCTGCCGGTGCCCGTCGACGTGCTCACCGCGGCAGGAACACCGGTGCGGGTGAGCCGTCGGGCAATGCTCGACGCGCCGCCCGTCACGGTCCGCCTGCCGGGGGAGTCGCCGTCGGCGATCACCGGCTGGGCCGGCCCGTGGCCGCTGGAGGAGCGGTGGTGGGACGTGCAGTCCGCCCGCCGCCAAGCCCGTCTGCAGCTGATCACCGAGTCCGGCCGCGCCCTCCTCGTCACCCTCGAATCCTCCACCTGGTGGCTCGAATCCTCCTGGGACTAACCGTGTTGGGAGTGCGCTGGGAGAGAGGTTGCCCCCATATATGGGGGCAAAACACCTCCGAACGTCGCTGGGAGGTGTTCAGCCGCATCGGTCTGCCTGCTCTGCGCCCGAACCGAGGTCGACCTGACCGGTCGGGTCGATGACCCTGCTGGGCCCAAGTTGCGCTCGGCGCGGACACCACGTGGAATGGTCGGCACATGACGGATCCGGGGCGGCCCACACCTGACGGCGAAGCGTCGTCGGACGAGCGAAGACGCCTTCTCGGCCCGCTGTTCTCCTCGCCGAACCGGCGCTCCGGTGGGGTCTCGGCACCCGACCAGGCGAGCCTGATGCCTGACCGGCGTCCGAGCCCGGATACCTTGGACGAACTGACCACCGAGCGCATCAGCGCCGAGACCTCGGTACAGGCCGAAGGGACGTCGCTGCCCTGGGACGCGGTGCTCCGGGCATGGCTCTCGCGTCGGCTTCCGAACGTCGGACGGTCGAAGTGGGTCATCCTCACCGCGGTGCTGCTCGGCAACTTCGCCGCCGGGATCGTCTTCACGCTGCTCTCGGTGGCGCGGGTCACGATCGGTGAGGACCTCGGTGCACCGCCGTCGCTCGTGCTGTGGGCCTTCACCGCTCCGTCACTGGCGGCAGCGATGGTGGCCCCCTCGTTCGGCCGGTTCGGCGACCTTCGTGGTCACAAGCGGATGCTGCTCGTCGGTTTGATTGGTGGCGCCGTCACCGCGCTGATGGTGGCGCTCTCGCCAAACGTAGGTTCACTTATCATCTTCCGCGCGCTCTCGGCGATAGCGGGAGCTTCCATCGGACCGTCGTCGCTGGCGCTGATCTTCCGCGTCTTCGATCGCGACGACCGGGTCAAAGCCATGGGCTACTGGTCGCTGGTGAACGCGGGCTCGCCAGTGCTCGGTGTGCTCGTGGGCGGGCCGATTGTTGACCACTTCGGCTGGCGGGCC
>JANOJN010000055.1:0-6588 GCA_031418775.1 Acidimicrobiia bacterium | reverse complement strand
TGTCTGAGCTGGGGTTTCGCGAATGGACGTGTTGGCGCGTATTGGGGAGTTTCGGCCTGTTTCGCGCAGTTCCGTTAGCAATCCGTTAGCAAATTCGGGTCAATGACGGGCGCTCGGAGCGTGTCGCCGTTGATCCCTTCCCGTGATCCTTGTCGAGGCGTACGATGGTGTCGACGACATGGCTCCTGAACCCGCCTCCGCCCCGCTGCGCTCCACTCGACCGTTCACGATCGAAGAGCTTGCCGCGGCCCAGGGCGTGAAGCCTATGGAGTCGACGGAAGAGTGGGCTGCCGACATCTTCGAGTCGGACGAGGAGCTCGACGCCTTTCTTGCCGACGTACGGGCCAGCCGGGACGCCAGTCCGGCCTGACCGTGGCGGACGTTGTCGTCGATACCGACGTTGCTTCGAAGCTCATCAAGCGCCAGGAACCCGAGTGGGTTTCGGCGTGCCCTAGTTGGCAACCGCGTGTGGGTTGACGTTCGTGACGGTCGGCGAGTTGTCGAAATGGGCCGAGGTTCGCAGTTGGGGTCCGCAGCTTCGGACCGAGTTGATGGTTGGGTACTCGGGAAGGCCGTCGTGCCATGGAACGACGCCATCGCAGTGACGTGGGGTCGGCTCGCAGGACGTGCGCACCTTCGTGGTCGGCCGCGGCCGCAGAACGACACGTGGGTTGCTGCGTGCTGCATTGAGATGGGGGTCGGCCTGCTCACCCTGAACCGTCGTGACTTCGTCGACTTCGCCGAGCACGAGGGCCTCCTGCTTCTCGGTGGCGAGGGGCGTTGATGGGAACCCAGAAGTGGTCCGAGATCAAGAAGCTCAGCAAGGCGACCGAGGCAGACCGTGCCGAGGCTCGGGCGGAGATGAAGGCGGAACTCGGTGGTTTCGTTCCGCCGTCGCGCACGATCCAGTCGGTGCTCGATCACGCCGACGAGTATGTTCGGCGGTTCGAAGAGTTCGATCCTGCAGCGCGCCATGACGTCCCTGTCGACGAGTACCTCGCTCGTCGTCGGCGGGCCACCGAAGCCAAGGACCGTCCATGAGTTCTGGACCTCCCCGCCCCCACTCCTAATGGCTGATATCGGGCGCGTTGCCGACGCGCGTTTCCGGGCGGGGGATCTCCTCAGCGTGTCTGCATCGGTGGCTGAAGATGGCCGAAGTCGAGGACCGTGTCCGTCATGGTGTCATCACCGTCGAGGCTGTCGAGTTGCGCGACGCCAGGAAACGGATCCGGGTGCTCGAACAGGAGAACGAGATCCGGCGTCGGGCGGCGGTGTTCTTCGCTCGACATGCTTGTGGCGCAGCGCCGACGCAGTTGCGCGCGGGTCGCAGGATCTTGACAAGGGAACGTCTGACAGTCCCTGCCTGTGTCCCGGGTTTCACGTCGGTGGTGAGGCCTACTGCGCTGCAGGTCGGGTTCGATCGCGAACCTCGCTGCTGACAAGGCCGACGAGCACGATGATCCCCGCGATCGGAAGCCAGAGCGTCCAGAACCAGAACACGGCGAGGAGGCACCCGACGACGATCAAGACGTTCCCGAGCGATCGAGCGTGCGGGCGCTTCCAGAGTCCGGCGGCGAGCGCGAACGCACCAGCCAGGCAGAGTGCGACTCCGACGACGACAGCCGTGGCGCCGTCGTCTTCACTGTTCGAGACGCCGATCACGACTGCGAACGCGAGCAGCGCCAACGCGAGCAGGCCTGCCAATGGCGCCCACCACGCCTGCCTGAGTACCTGCGACATCGAGACCAACCTTCCCAAGACCTCCTCGTCGAAGGCTGGCCGACCCTAGACCGATTCGTGGCGCTTCGCCTGCGCGTTGTCGGTTGCTTGGGACGGCGGCGACTCGTGGAACACCGCGACTGAGGTTGGAGTGGCGTGTGGCGTGCCGGGAAGGAGCCGTCGTGCGCCGGGGCCTTCTTGGGACATGGTGTCGTAGGGATTGGTGAGGTGGCAGGTGGTGAGGGAGAGGCAGCCCTCGCCAAACGCGCCGCCGGGCCGTGTCGGTCGGGACGGAGCCGCGACTGGTTCGGGAGCGGCCTGACAACCCGTTTCACGAAGCCGATCCGTTGGATTGAGCTCGGCCAGATCGCGATAGTGGACGAAGCACGTGGCGGCGGCGCTGGCCGACTCCTTTGCGTCGGTTGTGATCGACTGGGCTCATGCTCTTGGCGTCGAGCTGCTCGAGCTTTCGGTCTGGGATTTCAACGAGGGGGCGCGAGCCTTCTTCGGTGCAATGGGTGCTCAGCCGCTATGGCATCGCCAGCAGGTGAAGCTCGAAGCGATGTAACGCCAAGTCGCGGTCGCTATTAACGTGCCTCGAAGTGCCGGTCGACCGCGCTGCCGAAGTGCCGTTCGGGGTCACTCGATAACTCTCCGCCGGAGAGCATCGCGACGGTCGAGCGTCCGCACGGGTTCGGCCCTTCCCTCGCGCCCGATATTGCTCGTCCGCGCAAAGCGGACCCACAGCACCTTGCCCGTAGTCGTGCGGCCTGGTTTGCGACTGGCACAGAGCAGCCCGGAACGAAGAAACTCAAGACCTCGAAATGCGGCCCGATGACCCTTCGGGACACGTGTCCTCGCCTGCGGGACGCAGCACGGAGCAGACTTCGACGATGCCGTCGGCGAATGCCTCGTCCCACCTCCGTTGGTTCGTCGCGTTGTCTGCGTGGTTGGTGCTGGTGCCACTCGGGCTGTCGGTGGTGCGCGTGTGGTTGCCGAGCGATGGCCTGCCGGTGCTGGAGGCGAGTGGCGCATTCGTGGATGACGCGCTCAGAGTGTCGCCACCGCACCCGGTCAGCGGAATCCTCGACGGCGACCACGTCATCAGGGTCAACGGGAAGCGCATAGACGACCTCCTCGCCAACCCGGCGGCGCGCAACATCGAGCGCGGTGACATGGCGCAACTCGTGGTCGAACGAAATGGAGAGCACCGGACCATCGAGGTGACCATCCGTGCCCATCGCCAGTTCGGTTCGTTGTTGGCTGACCTGTGGCCTCTGCTCGGGGCGACGTCGCTCATCCTGATGCTTGCTGCCTGGTTGGCCGCCCGCCGACCCGCCGAGCCAGTTGCCCATGCGCTGCTGCTGTTGTCCGCCGGTCTGGTCTCGTTGCCATTGAGTGCCTTGGCATTTCTTGAACCGTTTGACCTTTGGGCCCGACCGTGGGCCGTCGCCTGGTCGCTCGCCGGACTCGCAGGGTTCATGGAGGTCGCTGTTGCCCTGACGATGTTCGCGCTGGCCTTTCCGAGTGGCCGTTCCCATCCACGTGTCGTCGCCGCTGTCCGATGGGCATCGCTGGTTCCGGTCGTTACGACCCTCGGTGCGGCTGGCATCTACCTGGCGGGTGACTGGTCGGTCGCTCGAAACTCGGCAGTTGATGTGATTGCAGGGCTGTGGTGGATGGTCGGGATGCTGGCGACATTGACCTTGTTGGCTCGTCGATGCTGGGTCCTACGCCATGACTCGGTGGCCAAGCGCCAATGTCAGGTCGTGCTTCTCGGGGCTGCGATCTCGTTCGTGCCGTGGATCTTCGTGAACGCCATCTCCAGTCATCTTCCGATTGCGTTGTTCGCATTCATGGTGCTGCCGTTTCCAGCTTCGATCGCGGTGGCAGTGACACGACGGAATCTGTTCGAGCTGGATCTGGTGCTGAATCGAGCGCTCGTGGCGTCCATCACGGGCGGGGTGCTTCTGGCGGTGTACGGCGGGCTGGTCGCAGGAACGACGCGCGTCGTCAGCGGATCCGGACCGCTGGTTGCGTTGCCGGCGGCCGGAGCGGTGGCTGTGCTGTTCGCACCCGTGCGCGAACGCACGAAGCGCTGGGTTGCCGAGCGGCTGTTCGGACTGAGCGCCGAGCCCGGTGTGGTCTTCGACCGGCTGGGTCAGCGCCTATCGTCGTCCGCCGACCCCGACGCGCTACTCGCCGCAGTTGTCGAGACGGTGACCGAGAGCTTGCGTTTGCCGTACGCCGCGATCGAGTTGCAGCTCGGCGATGTCCCTCGGATCATCGAACAACGTGGGCATCCGGGGGTTGTGGTCGACTCCGTGGAAATGCGTTCTGATGACCGGGTCATTGGTCGACTCCTGGTCTCACCGCGTCGGGACGAAGGCAACCTCAGCCCGATCGACAGCGCCTTGCTGGCCACCCTCGGTCGCCACGCCGCTGTTGCCGCGCAGGTCAGTCTGCTGACGAACACACTTCGCGAAACACAACTGCAGCTGTTCGTGTCGCGGGAGGCCGAACGTGATCGCCTTCAACGCGATCTGCACGATCGGGTCGGGCCGGTCCTGTTCGGTTTGGCGTTGCAGCTATCGGCCATTGCCGAGGACGCTTCTGCGCCACAGCGAGAGTTGTTGAACTCGTTGCGATCTCAAGCCAGCGGGGCGCTGGAAGATGTTCGCCGGTTGGCCCGGGATCTCCGTCCGGCGGAGTTGGACGAGATTGGACTCTGTGCGGCACTGTCGGCGGCAGCGGCTCGGCTGAGCACGGTCGAGGGCTTCACGTTCGAGGTTGCTGTGCCGCTGGCATTGCCTCGGTTCCAGCCGGAATGGGAGGACGTGGTCTACATGGTGTTTCTGGAGGCGATGTCGAACGCCGTTCGTCACAGTGGTGGCCAGCGTGGTGCGATCCGGTTGGCGTTCGACCAGAATCACTCCGTGGAGGGCGCAATCGAAGACGATGGCACGGGGATGCCCGACGCGGTGGGGGAGGGCACCGGCTTGCGTTCGATGGCTCAGCGAATTGCTGCGGTCGGAGGCGACTTCGACATCGGACGGTCGTCCTACGGTGGCACGTTGGTTCGGTTCCGAGTGCCGGTTGAGGTAGAGCGATGAGTCGAACTGCATCAATACGCGTGCTCATCGTCGACGACCATCCCATCGTTCGGGATGGGTTGCGATCGGTGCTCGAACGGCGTGCGGACATCATCGTCGTGGGCGAGGCGGACAACGGACGTGATGCGGTCACCCGGGCTCTGCACCTGCAGCCCGATGTCGCGCTCGTGGATCTGGATATGCCGCAGCTCGACGGGGTGGGGGTCGTGAAGGAACTGAGGCGATCACTCGCGGCGTGTCGGTGCGTCGTGCTGACAATGCATGACGACGACCGACACGTCTTCGACGCGATCGCCGCTGGCGCGGCTGGGTATCTGGTGAAGGGGGCGTCAGGCGTCGACATCGAGCGAGCTATTCGTGCGGCAGCGAGTGGCCAGATCCTGTTCGGCGAAGAGATCGCCGAACGGGTGGCGAAGGCAGCCGTTGCGACGCGACCGCGTGCCGGGCGGCAGTCGTTTCCGGACCTGACCGACCGAGATCTGGAGATTCTGGAGCGGGTCGCTCAGGGGCTGGACAACACGGCGATCGCTCGACAGCTGGGCTATGCGCCCAAGACGATCAGGAACCTGATCTCCGAGCTGTTGACAAAGTTGGGTGCGGTAGATCGCGCTGCCGCGGTGCGTGTCGCGAGGGCAGCAGGCATGGGGGACGTTCGACCTCACAAGTAGGACGGCGTGGCCTGGTCTGCAGGACAAGCACTGTCGCATCGTTCGGTGGCACCAATCGATCGGACCGACCGGTCGACCACCACGATGGAGGAACTGCCATGTCCACTCGAACCAATCTCTGCCTGGCAATACTTGTGACCGCATTCGCGACGGGGTCTCTGACGGCGTGCAGCGCCGACGCTCCCTCAGCGAGTGAATGGGCGGCACAAATCGTGCCGATCTGCCAACGCCTGGACGCTGATCGTCAGGCCGCGGCAGCGGCGTTGCCGACCGACTCAGCGCCATCCGTCGATCAGCTCATGGCCTTCCTGACTGACTTCACGCCCACCTTCCAAAAGACAGCTTCCGAGATCAAGAACGTCGACCGCCCCAATGGTCTCGATGCCGAGATCGACGAATTCGAGGCTGCGTTGGATGGCGTAATCGTGGCTTGGGGGAAGGCTGCGAAGGATCCTGCCGCAGCCCAGGCCGAACTGGACGCAGACGGGGAGACCCCCGAGACCAAGCGTCTTGAGACATCGAGCGCAGCAGTCGGCTTGGATGCCTGCAACGGCTGACCCCGTGACGCGGAGGCATCAGCGAGCCGATCGGAGGAGCCACTCATGCACCGTTTGTCGGCGAACCAGGTAACGGCGGGCGACATCAACCACCGTCGCCCCGTCCAAAACGTCTAACACGGCGTTCAAGCGCTGTTCCACGAAGTTGAGCCCACCAACACGACGGGCCTCCTCCGGACTCCCGCCGGTGACCCCCAATTCTTGCCGACCTCGCTTCCCGGTGGATACAGGCCAGTGGGTGTCTCCCGGTTGCCTGCAACTGACGTAATGAAGTCACGTTGGATCGTGCTCGCAAGCCGCGAGGGCTCTCAATTGACGAACCCAGTCAGCATGTACGTACTGCCTTCTGGCTCGCCAAGTGTTGCGCCACCAACTCGGACATCCAGCTTTGTCGTTGACGGCCTTTCGTACTTCCGAAGCGGGGAGGGCACCCTCGTCATCGGACGAGATCTCGGCACCTGTGGAACCGTCCTCGCATCGGGGATGGTCGGAGCCGCGAAGCCTCGCCGCAATGACGATCGGCCTGAAATG
>JANOJN010000054.1:0-12080 GCA_031418775.1 Acidimicrobiia bacterium | reverse complement strand
GCTCGACGGATCCCACTCCGGCACGGGTGGCGGGAACCACATCACGCTCGGGGCGGCGAGCGCCGTGGACAGCCCGCTTCTTCGCCGCAGCGATCTCCTCCCGAGCCTCCTGACCTTCTGGCAGCACCATCCCTCGCTCTCGTATCTCTTCAGCGGACGGTTCATCGGTCCCACCAGCCAGTCGCCTCGCGTCGACGAGGGGAGGGTCGAGAACCTCTACGAGCTCGAGATCGCGTTTGCCGAGTTGGCGCGTCTGCGGGCCGATGCCGAGCGCCGCACCGAAGACGGGTCCGCTCAGCCGGAGGCCGATGTAGATCCCGAAGCGGCCGCTGGCGTCCGGCCATGGCAGATCGATCGTCTGCTCCGTCATCTGCTCACCGACGTCACCGGCAACACGCATCGCGCCGAGTTCTGCATCGACAAGCTCTTCAGTCCCGACACCGAACGCGGTCGGCTCGGCCTTCTGGAGCTTCGAGGGTTCGAGATGCCGCCTCACCCACAGATGGCGCTCGTCCAGGCGCTGCTCGTCCGCAGTCTCGTCGCGCGATGCTGGGATGACCCGTGCCGAGGCGCATTCGTCCGGTGGGGCACGGAGCTGCACGACCGGTTCCTGCTGCCGCACTTCGTCGCCGCCGACATCGCCGATGTGGTCGACGACCTCCGGGCCCACGGGATCGAGTTCGATGCCCGCTGGCTCGACCCGTTCCTCGAGTTCCGCTTCCCCCGGATCGGTTCGGTGCGCCTCGGCGATCTCGAGTTGGAGCTGCGGTCGGCAATCGAGCCGTGGCATGTGTTGGGTGAGGAAGTCTCCGGGACCGGAACGGCGCGCTACGTCGATTCGTCGGTCGAGCGACTGCAGGTCCGAGTGACCGGTGTCGTGGACGGTCGTCACCTCGTCACCTGCAACGGCGTGCCGGTGCGGTTGCACACAACGTCGGCCGGTGAAGGCGTCGCCGGGATCCGTTACAAGGCCTGGCAGCCGCCTTCGGCCCTGCACCCGACCATGGGCGTCGATGTTCCGCTCGTGTTTGACGTGATCGATCGTTGGAGCCGTCGATCGGTCGGCGGCTGCACCTACCGGGTAGCCCACCCGGGCGGGCGGAACTACGAGACCTTCCCGGTGAACGCCAACGAAGCGGAGGCGCGGCGACGAATCCGCTTCGACACCCACGGCCACACTCCCGGCACCCTGGATGACCAGGCTCTCGATGTGCTGGTGGCCGGTATTCACGGCGGAGTGCAGGGCCACGAGTACCGTCTCACGCTGGATCTCCGACGCTCTCTGTTCTGATCCACCCCACCCCGCCGTGCTGACCAACTACCGCCCCGACTCCCGCTCCTATGACGAGCTCCTCGAAGCCGACGGAACGATGCGGCCGGCCTGGTCTCACGTCGGCACCGCACTCGGAGAGCTCGGCCACGATGAGCTTCTGCGCCGCCAAGGTGACGTCAACCGGCTTCTCGATGCCGACGGTGTGTCGTACAACGCGTTCGGGTCGACGGATCCGAGGGGACGCCGATGGGCGCTCGACCCCGTCCCGGTCGTGCTCTCGAGCCCGGAGTGGGCGGCCATCGAAGCTGGTGTCATCGATCGGGCCGAGCTGCTCGATCTGATCCTCGCCGATGTCTACGGGCCGCGTGATCTCGTGCGTCGAGGTCTGCTGCCCGTCGAGTTCGTCTACAGCCATCCGGGCTTCCTCCGGGCGTGCGATCAGATCGGCGCAGGTGCTCGGCCGACCTCGCAGCTCGTCACGTACGCCGCAGACATCGCGCGTGATGCTTCCGGTCGCTACGTCGCCATGAGCGACCGGGCACAGGCCCCGTCGGGCGCGGGCTACGCGCTGGAGAACCGCGTGGTCATCTCCCGGGTGTTCCCGAGCCTGTACCGCGATGCGCAGGTGCATCGGCTCGCCCCGTTCTTCCGTGCTCTGCGTTCGGCGCTTCGCGATGCTGCCCCCGAGTCGTCGCCGAATCGCCACGATCCGCGCGTCGTCGTGCTCACACCGGGCCCGTGGAGCGAGACCGCCTTCGAGCACGCGTACCTTGCGTCCTATCTCGGCTACTCGCTCGTGGAGGGTGGCGACCTCATCGCCCGGGACGGCCGCGTCTGGATGCGCTCACTCGGACGCCTGGAGCCCGTCGATGTGATCCTTCGACGCGTCGATGACTGGTTCTGCGATCCGCTCGAACTGCGGCCCGACTCGCACCTCGGTGTTCCCGGTCTGCTCGACGCGGCCCGGCGACAGACCGTCACCATCGTGAATCCCCTCGGCAGCGGGATCGTCGAGAGCCCTGCACTCCTCGCGTTCCTTCCGGCGATCGCCGCCCATCTCACCGGACGCGAGCCGCGGTTGCCCTCGGTCGAGACCTGGTGGTGCGGCGACGACACGAGCCGACAGCATGTGCTTGCCAACCTGGCGGCACTCGTGGTGAAGCCGATCGCCCGAGGAGTGGGCCACAGCACGATCCTTGGCTGGGAGAAGTCGGCCGCCGAACTCGACGAACTACGCGCACGTATCAATGCTTCACCGTACGTGTGGTGCGCGCAGGTGCCGGTGTCGATGTCCACGACCCCGACCCTCACGTCGCAGGGCTTCGACGCACGTCATTCCGTGCTGCGCACGTTCGCGGTTGCCCGCGCCGATTCTTATGTGGTCATGCCCGGCGGCCTACTGCGGGTCGCACCCGACAACTCCGGCGCACTGATCTCGAACCAGTCGGGCGCTCTGACGAAGGACGCTTGGGTACTCGCCTCGGAGCCGGAGAAGCCCACGAGCTACTGGCTGCAATCGGGCCCGGCGGTCGAGGCGATGGACCCGGTCGGGTCCATGCCCTCGCGCGCCGCGGAGAACCTGTTCTGGCTCGGCCGCTACGCCGAACGCGCCGAGGACGCCGTTCGTCTGCTCCGGGTCATCTACGATCGGCGCACCGAATTCGCGAGCGGAACGAACCCCGGCGGGGCGAGCTGCCTCGACATCCTGCTGCGCTCGCTCACGGAAGTCACCACCGCCTATCCCGGGTTCGTCGACGATCTGGTTCGCACCGCACCAGGCAACGAGTTGTTCGCGATGATCGTCGACGGCAACCGTCCGGGCACGCTGAGCCATGCGATCCTGCGTCTGCTCGACGCCGCCTATGCCGTGCGTGACCAACTCTCCAACGACACGTGGCTCGTGATCGGCAACCTTGACCGGGAGATCCTCGCGCTTCGCGACGAAGCAACGCTTCCCTCGGGCGAACGTCCGGTCACCTTGCAGCGGGCTCTCGGTGCGTCGATGCAGAGCCTGCTCGCCCTTGGCGGACTGGCGAGTGAATCGATGGTGCGCGACCCGGGTTGGCATTTCATGGACGCCGGGCGCCGAATCGAACGAGCACTGCAGCTTGTGGCCTTGCTGCGTTCCACCTTGCGCACGGCCAACGGCACCGCGACCGACAGCCTGCTGCTGGAGTCGCTGCTCACCACGGCCGAGAGCATCATCACCTACCGCCGTCGCTACCGTTCGCAGGCGCAGGTCGAAACGGTGCTCGATCTGCTGCTCCTCGATGCCGGCAATCCCCGGTCGGTTGTGTTCCAACTCGATCGCCTCGCCGCGGATGTTGCCCTTCTCCCCGTGCCGGAGGCCGATGCTGCCGGACGCGCCGCGGTCGATCGGCTGTCGCCGGCCGCCAAGCTGGTGCTCGAGACGACCACGATGTTGCACCTGGCCGACACCGCCAGCCTGGCGGTGACCGGCGAGCATGGGCGTCGGAACGATCTCGACGAGTTCCTCGGCCGTGTCGACGGATTGCTGCGTCGCTGCGCGAATGCGATCGAGACGTCGCACTTCACCCATCAGATGCCCCAGCGCAGCCTGTCGTTGGACACCCGATCGGCGGTGAGCTCACCATGACCTACGAAGTCACGCACCGCACGTCGTATGTGTACGAATCAGTTGTGTCAGCGTCGTACGGGATGGTCTATCTGCTGCCCCGCGACACATCGGCGCAGCGGGTGCTCGATGTCCGCGTCGGGATCACTCCCGAGCCGGACTCCTACAACGAACGGACCGATTTCTTCGGGAATCGCGTCGCGAACTTCTCGGTTCTCGACGCGCACACCGAGCTGACCGTGACCACCACAAGCGTGGTGGATGTTGCCGTGCGTCTGCTCCCGGCCTTCGGGACGGGGCCGTCGTGGGAGTCGGCCGCCGTGCTCGTGCGCGAGTCCGACGATCCCGATGTCATCGACGCGCGTCAGTTCCTCCTCGAGTCCCCTTCGGCCCCCACGTCACCGTCGGTGCGGGCCTTTGCGGCAGAGTCGTTCACCGCCGATCGTCACCTCATCGACGTTCTCGGAGACCTCACGGCTCGGATCTTCCAAGGGTTCGAGTACAAAGCGGGCGTGACCACCCTCGAGACCACACCGGACGAGCTCCTTCAACTTCGCAAGGGCGTGTGCCAGGACTTCGCCCATCTGCAGATCGCCTGCCTCCGTTCGTTCGGCATACCCGCTCGCTACGTGAGCGGCTACCTGGAGACGCTTCCTCCCCCCGGCAAGGAGCGTCTCATCGGTGCCGACGTGTCGCACGCTTGGGTCTCGGCGTACCTGCCGACGCTCGGCTGGGTCGATCTGGACCCGACCAACAACGTGTTCGTGGGGGAGCGCCACATCTGCACGGCGTGGGGTCGTGACTACGCCGATGTCTCTCCGCTGCGCGGCGTGATCTTTACCGAGGCGAAGACCAACACCATGACCGTGAGTGTCGACGTCACTACCGTTCCCTAAAACGCTTCGCGGGTTGATCGCGTGCGGCGTTCGCTGCATCGTTGAGAAGGTTGGCGGGGTCGCCTTGTGCGCGACCCCGCGAACAACCATCCGCTCCGGAGCGCGGCTTGGCCCGCACGTGGTTTGGCGCCGTGGAGCGTCTCTCACCCGTTCATGTGGGCCGTCATCGAGTGCCGCCCCAGTCGGGCACCTGGGCACTGATTACAGTGACTGTTCTCGTTCGAGGAGGAGCTGGCCACGTACAAGACCGCGGTGAGGACGCTTCTGCGCCACAGCATCAAGAGGCTCAACGGCGGTGACTACTCCCTGTTGCTCAAGCTGGCTCATCGGCGTTTCGAGCTCGCCTTCCCAGGCGACAACTCGTGGTCGACGATGTTCCGGCCGCAGGTCAGTGGACGACACCGGCATGTCACCCACCGCGGTGTAACCGAAGCCGCAGCATTCGCCGAGCGATTCGTCGCCGAAGGCATCCAGTTCTTCGTTGAAGACATCCTCGTGAACGGCCCACCCTGGAACACTCGGATCGCCGTCAGGATTCACAACTACATCCCCGGCTCGGATGGCGGAGCCGACGTCTACGCCAACCGCGCGGTGCTCTTCCTGGAGACCCGCTGGGGCAGACTCGTCCGCTGGGAGGACTACGAAGACACCGAACGCATCGCCACATGGGACGCCACCGCCGATCGCTAACCGGCTTTCGGATGTTGGTGAACCATCTGGGCGGGCTGGCGCGACAGTGTGATATGCCTGGCCGACGCGGGTCCACCGAATACTCGCCGTCGCAGGTGTCGGTCATGACCGACGAGCAGTTGGTTGCGGCCATTGCGGGGGCGAGCAACGATGCGCTCGCCGAGCTCTATCGCCGCCACGCCCCGTGGCTCCTTGCTCGCCTGCGGCGTCGGTGCGCCGACGACGGCATCGTCGCCGAAACCTTGCAAGACACCTTCGTCGTCGTGTGGAAGTCGGCCAGGTCGTTCGAGGGTCGCGGCGCCCCGGCCGCTTGGCTGTGGGGCATCGGTATCCGGCGCCTCATCGGCCAGTTGCGCAAGCGTCACCCTGAGCCGATCCGAGTCGAGGAACGTTGCGGCGTTTCGGTCAGCGCCGAGGAGCTCGTGCTGCACGGGATCGGGCACGGCGACCTTGCCGGCGCGCTCGACGGCCTATCACCGCATTTGCGTGCCGTCGTTCAGGCCACGGTGCTGGATGGTTTGACCACCCGTGAAGCAGGCCGGTTGCTCGGGATCCCAGCTGGCACTGTGAAGACGAGGATGATGCGCGCTCGCGCCGAGATGAGAGGAGCATTGACATGACCTGGCACATCACCCCAACCGCCGCAACGGAGTATGTCGGTCAGCGTCGCAGCGGGTCGGGAATTGGTTCGATCGAAGCGCACCTGCTGACCTGTCGTGAGTGCCGGGGCCTTATCGCCGACGCATCGGCGGCGACGCACGAACCATTGCTCGGCGTTGTTTGGCAGGGTGTCACCATCGCGCTCGACGCCGAACATCGTCCATGGAGCGAACGCGCACTCACCCGGGCTGGGCTGTCGACGGAGACCGCTCGCCTGCTCGGTGCCACCAGTCGTGCCCGGTTGTCGTTCGTGCTCGCCACGCTGCTCACGGTTGGCCTGGCGTTTGTGGCTACGCGAAGCGGCCGCGATACCCAGTTCGGCACCTTCCTCGTTGTCGCCGCGCTCGGCCCGCTGGTGGCGACGGTGCTGGCGTTCGGTCGACGCCTAGACCAGGCGCACGCACTGGTCACCACCGCTCCGACGTCGGTGTGGAAGATCGCGTTGATGCGCACTGCGGCATCGCTGATCCCTGCGGTCGCCATTACCGGTCTCGCCAGCCTCATCCTGCGCGACCGTGGGTGGGCGGCCATGGCCTGGCTGCTGCCGGGTATCGCCATGGCGGCCGTGTCACTTGCCCTGTCGACCTGTATGCCGATCGAACACGCCGCGCTTGGCGTCGCCGGCACATGGATCGTCGCCCCGATCGCTGCGTCGCTGCCGGCGGCGGAGCTGATCGACGCCACTGCCGGACCCGGCCAGTTGATCGCCATCGCTGCAGCCGCCCTGGCCGCCGTCGTGATCACCAATCGCCGTTCGTTCCTCGACCCCCGGGAGACCTGATGGACACCTTCGACCAGACCTATGTCCACGTCCACCAGCTGACCAAGTCTTATGGGCGCCAGGTAGCGCTCGACCGCGTGTCGCTCGAACTCGGACCCGGCATCACCGGCCTGCTCGGCCGCAACGGCGCCGGCAAGACGACGCTGCTGCGCATCCTCGCCACCGGATTGGCACCCTCGAGCGGAAGGGTACGCGCGCTCGGCGAGGGCCCCGAGGACGCGGCCGGGCGACTCGCCATCCGCCGCCAGCTCGGCTACGTGCCACAGGAGAGCGCGCTGTACGAGAGTTTCACGCCGTTCGACTTCGTCGACTACGTGGCCATCCTGAAAGAGCACACCGACCGCACTGCCCGCCACGCCGAGGTGCGCCGCGTCCTCGATGCGGTTGGTCTCGGTGACGTAACCCGCAAAAAGATCCGCAAGCTGTCGGGTGGCATGAAGCGACGCGTCTCGCTCGCGCAGGCGCTGCTCGGCGATCCCCGCCTGCTCGTGCTCGACGAGCCGACCGTCGGCCTCGACCCCGAGCAGCGGCTGCGGTTCCGGCAGCTGATCTCGCGCCATGCCGACCGGCGCTGCGTCGTGCTGTCGACCCACATGACCGAGGACGTCGAAGCGTTGTGCGACCGCGTCATCGTCATGGACGAAGGCATCGTCCGTTTCGACGGGACACCGGTCGAGCTGGCCGAGACCGCCCGCGGCAACGTGTGGATCGCCGACCACCCGACCCGGGCGCGGTAGTTTCGTGGCGAACGGGCGAGAGCCGCCATCGACACATCGGCTCGGCCCCCGCCGATGCCGAACTCGTCGCCCCGACCCTGCAGGATGGCTATCTGCTGCTATCCGGTGGGCTCCGCGAGGAGGTCGCGGCGTGAACGCCGAGTTCGCCCTGGCCCGGGTCGAAGGCATCCGCCTCTTGCGAAATCCGTTCGTATGGCTCGCCGTTATCCCGTCGGCGACGTGGGTCAACGAGGCCAAGGCCGGGCTCGACCGACGAGACGCCGAGGACCTCGTCTACCTGTTGAACGGCTACTCGCTGGTGCTCCCTGGCTTCGCCGCCGTGGTCGTGACCATCCTCGCCGTGCTGCGCAGCCGGCTCGCGCACGCTGACGATCTGCTCGACACCCTTCCCGTCGGGCGGGCGCAACGGTCCGTCGCTCACGGTTGGTCGACGGCCGCCAACGCGCTGTACGGCGCCGTCATCATCGCCGCCGCCTACCTGTACCTGTGGCCGTCGTCGACGCCCGGCTTCTTCTCCGAAGACTCGACACCGTCAATCCTTGAAGTCCCCCGTCCCAACCTCGCCCAGATAGTGCAGGGCCCCCTCGCGCTCGCCGCCGTCGCCGCCGGGGTCGTCGCGCTCGTACGCTGGGTACCGACGTGGCTCGTCGCCGTTCCCCTGTTCTTCCTGCTGTTCATCCAGGGCCTGTGGTTCGGCATCTTCAACGGCGAGTCGACCTCATGGTTCCCGTGGCTGTGGCCACTGTCGACCGGCATCGTCCAAGACGGCTACATCGGCGGATGCGGCGAGGGCGAGGCCTGCCAGATGGTGCTCACCGGCTTCGACCGGACCACACCTTGGTGGCACCTCGGCTACCTCCTCGCGCTCGGCGCGTGGTTCATCACGATCGCCGTCCTGCGCCACCGCCGCGACCGGGCGGCGTGGACAGCCTTCACCATCTCGCTCGCTGCAACTGTCTGCCTTGCGCTCATACAGGCTGGCGTGCACATGCGGCCGCTTTACACCCAATGAGCGAGATCGCCCGCACGACAGGTCCCGTGCTCGTTCCATATCTGCGGCACGTCCTGCGCCGCCTCCCGCTGAGTACCCTCGGAGCAGCCGCCCTGCTGGCGGGCGGATTCGTGTGGGTATCGGCGACACGCCAACACGACCCTCTGCGTCTCGTCGGCTATCTGCGAGCTCCAACGGTCGTCCTGGCCGCGTCCGCCGCGCCGTTCCTCGACGATGTCGCCGCGCCAATGCTTGACGTGACGTCGCACGGGCGAGGCCGACGACGCGCTCTCGACGCGCTTGTAGGGTTCACGCTCGTTCTTGCGTTGTGGGCAGCCGTCGCGCTGGTGGCCTTGGTGATCGTCGACGGGACCGACCCGGTCCGGCAATTCCCGTGGGGTGCCAGCCTGATCGAGGTAGCGGCGATGACGATGTTCGGCTTCGTCACAATGATCGTCGTCACCCAGGTGACGGGGCCGGGAAGCGGCGGGCGTGTCGCGTTGGTGACCGGCATTGCCGCCCTGGGCAGTCTCACCATCCCGCAAACGAACGCCTGGCTCTGGCCGACCAAGCCATATGGCAGCGCATGGCGTGACGCCCACGTGCGTTGGATCGTGCTCGCAGCTGTCGTCCTCGGCGCTATCACCGTGCTGTCACGCGACCCGGCGAGGCGGACACGTCACAGCTTGGCGGGATAACACAGGTGCGCGTCGGGCGGACGCGGCGCAGCCCAGATCGGACCCGACCCGAGGATTTCCCATTCGGGCTCAGAGCCGGCGCGGCACGTTCGACGGACGGTCACGCAGCTCGCCGTTGCGAAACTTGACCCGGGCGATCCCGATCGGGCAGCACCTTCGCCCGCTCCGTGATTTCTGGTAGGCCAGTGCCCATGAGTGGTCCCGGGTTCGCATCGCTGGTTTCGCCGATCGACGGGTCGGTCTACGCCGAACGGGCGTATGCCACTCCCGACGAGATCGCCGGCGCCGTTGCGCTCGCCCGCACTGCCCAGCGCGAGTGGGCTGCCCGGCCGATCAGTGATCGGGCCGAGTTCTGTCGTCGAGCGGTCGATGCCATGAACGCCATGAGCGACCGCATCATCACCGAGCTGGCCTGGCAGATGGGTCGGCCGGTGCGCTACGGCGCGGGCGAGTTGCGTGGCTTCACCGAGCGGGCCAGCCACATGATCGCCATCGCGCCGGAGTCGCTGGCCAACGTGGCGGTCGAGCCGAAAGACGGATTCGAACGGTTCATCGAGCGCGTCCCGCTCGGGATCGTGCTCGTGGTCGCTCCGTGGAACTATCCGTACCTCACGGCGGTGAACTCGATCATCCCGGCTCTGCTTGCCGGCAACGCCGTGATCCTGAAGCACGCGACGCAGACGATGCTCGTGGGCGAGCGATTCCAGGACGCGTTCGAAGCGGCGGGTCTGCCGCCCGGTCTGTTCACCAACCTCGTCCTGACCCACGACGCATCGTCGGCGTTGCTCAGTTCCCGGTCCGTGAACCAGGTGAACTTCACCGGGTCGGTTGGCGGGGGCCGTCAGATCGAACGGGCCGCCGCGGGGACCTTCATCGGCATCGGGCTCGAGCTCGGCGGGAAGGACCCGGCCTACGTGCGAGCCGACGCGAACCTCGCCCACGCCATCGAGAACATCGTCGACGGCGCGTTCTTCAACTCCGGTCAGTCGTGCTGCGGCATCGAGCGCGTCTATGTCGATCGCCGCGTGTACGACGAGTTCGTCGATGGCGCGGTCGCGCTGACGCAGACGTACGTGCTCGGAACACCGCTTGATCGATCGACGACGATCGGGCCGATGGTGCGAGGGACGGCTGCAGATCTCGTACGCGCGCAGATCGATTCGGCGGTGTCGGCAGGGGCCCGCCAACTTGTCGATCTCAACGGCTTCGGTCCGGACGTCAGCGGATCGTCGTACCTCGCACCGCAACTCCTTGTCGATGTAGACCATTCGATGGACGTGATGACCGAGGAGAGCTTCGGCCCCGTTGTCGGGATCATGGCCGTCGACTCCGATGTCGAGGCGATCGGCCTGGTGAACGACAGTGCCTACGGTCTTTCGGCGTCGATCTGGACCGCGGATCTCGATGCCGCGCGCTCGATCGGCCGGAAGATCGAGACCGGCACGGTGTTCATGAACCGAGCCGACTACCTCGACCCGGCGCTGGCCTGGACCGGTGTGAAGGACACCGGTCGGGGCGTCACGCTCTCACGGCTCGGCTTCGATGCACTGACGCGCCCGAAGTCCTTCCACCTCCGCCACACGCTCGGCTGATCGTCGGGTTCAGACCTGGGTTCGGCCGCGGGCCTGGATCGCTGCCCGCTTCGCGGCAACGTCCCCCGGCCGATAGGTCCGGGCCCAGTTCCGGCCGACCGTCGCCTCGTGGCGCTCGCCGTCGCCGACCGTCATGCGATGGATCTCCCGGTAGCTGCGGAGCAGCTCTTGGAGCGCGGCCGCGTCGTTCCCGGAGATGTCGCGGGCCAGACGATGGGCGGTCGGGAGGAGGTCGTCGTGGGCGACGACGTGGTTGACCAGACCGAGTCGATGGGCCTCCTCGGCGTCGATGAAGTTGCCGGTGAGCGACATCTCGATGGCGCGGCGCAGGCCGATGGCCTGGGGGAGCAGGACCGATAGTCCCCATCCGGGCAGGATGCCGACGCGGGTGTGTGTATCGCCGAAGGAGGCGCGTTCGGACGCCACCACGAAGTCGCACTGGAGTACCAGTTCGAAACCACCGGTGACGGCGACGCCGTTGATGGCTCCGATGACCGGCTTGCGGGTCGGTCCCCACGGGGCGTTGGACCCGACGACTCGTTCAAGTGGCCGAGATCCGGTCTCGGCGGGCGTCTCGACGACGAGGTTGTTGCCTGTGCTCCCCAACTCCTTGAGGTCCAACCCGGCCGAGAATGCCGGGTCGGCGCCGGTCAGGACGATCACGTCGACATCATCGTGGGCATCGACGCAGGCCATCTCGGTGCGGAGCGCGGCAAGCAGAGCGCTGGACAGGGCGTTTCGCTGCGTCGGCCGGTTCAACGTGAGCGTTGCAACGCGTTCGATGATGTCGACGAGCAGGACCGGTGCGGTGGGCTGGGGGGAATCCATCCGACCATGGTGGCGGAGAGCGGTGTCCGTGAGCGAGACGGCATCCGGGGTCTTCGTCCGGCCGGGCATCCTCGCAGAATCTCCGGTGACATCGAAACCCTCCGATCAGCGGCACCGACCGGATTCGGGGGTAGCCGACGTCGCAGGAACTTCTGAACCAGTGCACGAGACCCGGGTGCGTCTTCCCCGGCCGATCCTGAGCGAGAATCTTCGGCGTGGGAGGCAAAGAGGCTCAGCGTCGTCGCCAGCAGCAGCGGCGCGAGCACGCGAGCCGGGCGCTGGCCAAACCGCTGCAGCGTCCTGATCGCTTCCAACGCTCCGACCGGCGAGGCTGCTCG
>JANOJN010000053.1:0-1689 GCA_031418775.1 Acidimicrobiia bacterium | reverse complement strand
GACCGGAACTCGGCACCGCACGGCGGAACGCGTTGCCCGGTCGGTCGACGTGCCGGTCGTGGCGGCGTCGGAGGAGATGTCGGTGATCACGGTCTACCGGGCCGATCAGCGCCATCAGATCGAACCGATCAGCGACGTGCTTGACCGGTCCTCGCAGGCGCTCGCCACGCTCGAGCGGTACCGCAACCGCCTCGACGCAGTGTTAAGTACACTGACTAATCACGAGCTCGACGGACACGTCACGAAACGCGAGCTGGCTGTCGCACTCCAGCGGGTGGAGATGGTGCGCCGTCTCGGTGAGGAGACACGCGGCTTCACGATAGAGCTCGGTGATGACGGTCGCTTGGTCGAGCTTCAGCTGAGCGAGCTTCTCGCTGGCGTCGACCGCGAGCGCGAGTTCCTGGCCAAGGACTACCGCCTCCCCGGCATCGACAGGCTCGCAGGATTGTCCACCGAGAACCTGCTCGACCTCGACGAGGTCATCGATGTGATCTGGCACGGGGAACGCACGCCGACCGGAACTCGGGGCGTACTCGTGCCGAAGGGCTACCGGGTGCTGGCGCGGATCCCTCGCCTCAACGACACCGTGATCGCCGACGTGGCTGAGCACTTCGGCGGCCTCCCCAAGTTGGTGCAGGCGAGCGTTGCCGGTCTGACGCAGGTCGATGGGGTCGGTGAGGTTCGCGCCCGCAAGATCCGCGAGGGCCTCGCCCGAATCCTTGAAGCGTCGAGCCTCGGCTGAACGGTGCGACGTTTGCGAAGCGCTCAGGTGGAGCGCATCGTCAGCTTGCGACGATCGACGATCCGGTAGGTACGCTCGCGCTGGTCGAGCCAACCGAGACGCACGAACGCCGCGATGGCTTTGTTCACCCGCTCGCGCGACGCGCCGATCATCCCGGCCAGTTCTTCCTGGGTGATCGGGAGCGTAAACTCGTCGTTGTCGCCGGCGATCTCGAGCAGCCGCTTGGCGGTTCGACCGGTCACGTCCAAGAACACCGAGTCGGCCAGCGCTTCGTCGGCGGCGCGGAGGCGGCGCACGAGAAGCCCGAGCACGCTCCAGAGCGCCTTCGTGTCGCCTTCGAGGTAGGCACGCAGAACGCTGAAGGGGACGGAAACGACATCTGAGGTTTCGAGGGCGCGGGCCCCGGCAGAGCGTCCGGTGTCGTCAAAGAGGGCCATCTCACCGAACAGGTCACCCGGTCCCATGAGCGCCAGCACCGATTCGCGTCCGTCCGACGAGGTGTTGGCGATGGCGATGCGTCCCGACAGCACAAGGAAGAGCTCGTTTGCCGGATCGGTCTCCTTGAACACGTAATCACCGCGGTGATGGGTGGTCCTTCGTGCTGCGGAACCCAGGGTGGACAGCGCTTCGTCGTCAAAACCGGCGAAGAATTCGTTCGATCGGAGAGCGTCGGGATGGACCACGCGTGACAGGCTACTTCGGAGCTCCGTTCGATGATGTGACGACAGCCACAAACCGCCCCGGCTGGGAAGGCTCGGCGTCCCCTGTGCCGGCACGCCTGTTGACTCATGTCAAATTCTCCGGGTGGGCTGGTTCGTTGCCTCACCAAGGATCTCCGGACGGTCGGTCTTGGTGAAGGCCCGGTTTATGGGTCGGGGTGGGGTGGTGGTTTTGGAGAGTGCGAGGTGTTCGAAGTTGGGTGGTGAGCGCGTCGATTTGGCGTTGAA
>JANOJN010000052.1:0-6955 GCA_031418775.1 Acidimicrobiia bacterium | reverse complement strand
CACATCTGGTTCTTCAAGACGCTGCCGTCTCCGATGGGCAATCTCCTCGACGTCACGCTGCGTGACCTCGAGAAGGTGATCTACTACAGCAACTACATCGTCATCGACCCGGGCAGCCAGGAAGCGCGTGAGCGCCAGCTGCTCGACGAAGACGAATACCTCGACCTGCGCCAGAAGGCGAAGGCCGAGGGCGATACGGCGTTCCACGCCGACATCGGTGCACCCGCCGTGCGCGAGCTGCTCAAGCGGATCGACGTCCACAAGGTCGCCGAGCAGCTGAGAGCAGGTCTCGTGGACGAAGGCTCGCAGCACCGCAAGAAGCAGATGCTCAAGCGGCTCAAGGTCGTGGATGCGTTCCGGAACTCCGGAGGGTCAGGCCAGGAGCCGAACAAGGCCGAATGGCTGATCATGGACGTGATACCGGTAATTCCGCCGGATCTGCGTCCGTTGGTCCCGCTCGATGGCGGGCGGTTCGCCACTTCGGATCTAAACGACCTCTACCGTCGAGTAATCAACCGCAACAACCGGTTGATGAAGCTGATCTCGCACCGAGCGCCTGAAGTCATTCTCCGCAACGAGAAGAGAATGCTCCAGGAAGCAGTGGATGCGCTGTTCGACAACGGCCGCCGCTCGAAGGCGATTCGTGGTCGCGGCAAGCGTCCGCTCAAGTCGCTGTCCGACATGCTGAAGGGCAAGCAGGGCCGCTTCCGTCAGAACCTGCTCGGAAAGCGCGTCGACTACTCCGGCCGTTCGGTCATCGTCGTCGGTCCCGAGCTCAAGCTGCACCAGTGCGGCCTGCCCAAGGCGATGGCGCTGGAGCTGTTCAAGCCCTTCGTCATGAAGCGCCTCGTCGATCAGGAGCTGGCCCAGAACATCAAGTCGGCCAAGCGCATGGTCGAGAGTCGTCGTGCCCAGGTGTGGGACGTCCTCGAGGAAGTCATCAAGGAACATCCGGTCATGCTGAACCGTGCACCCACCCTGCACCGTCTCGGCATCCAGGCCTTCGAGCCGGTTCTCGTCGAGGGTAAGGCCATCCAGCTCCACCCGCTGGTGTGCACCGCCTTCAACGCCGACTTCGACGGCGATCAGATGGCCATCCACCTTCCGCTTTCCGCGGAAGCCCAGGCCGAAGCCCGCATCCTCATGCTCTCGGCGAACAACATCTTGTCGCCGGCCCATGGCCGCCCGATCGCCGTGCCCGCCCAGGACATGATCATCGGCACCTACTACCTGACCCTCATGCGTGAAGGACTCGCCGGCGAAGGCCGTCACTTCCGTCACCTGTGGGAAGTTGAACGGGCCTACGACAACAAAGACATCCACCTCCACGCCCGGATCACGTTGCGCAGCACGGAGCGTCGTTACGGCGGCGTCGAGGGCGGCGAACCGGTGTTGCTCGAGACGACCGCAGGCCGTCTGATCTTCAACCAGTCGCTCCCGGAGGACTTCGGTTTCGTCAACTACGTCTTGAAGAAGAAGGAAGTCACCACGCTCGTCGAGCGTCTGGCCACCGAGTACCCGAAGGCTGTCGTCGCCGAGACGCTTGACGCCATCAAGAACCTCGGCTTCCGCTACGCCGCCCAGTCCGGTCTGTCGATATCGATCAACGACGTGCAGACACCGGTCGCCAAGCGCGAGATCCTCGATCGTCACGAGACCGAAGCACTGAAGATCGAGAAGAACTTTGTGCGCGGCATCCTGACCAACGACGAGCGGCGCGAGCAGGAGATCAACATCTGGACCGAGGCCACGGCCGAGATCCAGAAGGCGATGCAGGACGTTCTCGATGCCGACCCGATGAACCCCATCAACATGATGGTGGGTTCCGGTGCGCGAGGCAATGCGCTGCAGGTCCGCCAGATCGCCGGCATGCGTGGCCTCGTGTCCAACCCGAAGGGCGACATCATCCCCCGCCCGATCAAGTCGAACTTCCGTGAAGGTCTTTCCGTTCTCGAGTACTTCATCTCGACCCACGGCGCCCGAAAGGGTCTCGCCGACACCGCTCTCCGCACCGCCGACTCCGGCTACCTGACCCGTCGTCTCCACGACGTATCCCAGGAGCTCATCGTCCGCGAGGAGGACTGCGGCTCGGCTCGTGGCCGCTGGCTCGACTACGTCGGACCCGACACCGCCACCAAGCGCGCCTACCTCGAAACATCTCTTCTCGGCCGTTTCCTGGCCGAAGACGTGGTGTGTGCCGATGGCGAGATCTTCGCCCGCGGCACCGACGTCACCCAGGAGATCCTCGATCGCCTTCGTGACGACACCGGGGTGGAGCGGGTCCGTGTTCGCACCGTTCTCGCCTGTGACGCCGAGTACGGCGTCTGCATGACCTGTTACGGCAAGTCGATGGCGTCGGGCCGCACCGTCGAGCTGGGTGAATCGGTCGGCGTCATCGCTGCCCAGTCCATCGGTGAGCCGGGGACCCAGCTCACCATGCGTACCTTCCACACCGGCGGCGTCGCCGCCGGCAAGGGGGAGTCGCTCGACATCACCGCCGGTCTTCCCCGCGTCGTCGAGCTCTTCGAGGCTCGTACCCCGAAGGGCAAGGCCGTCCTGGTGCGCAACTCCGGCGTGCTGCGTCTGGGAGAGGAAGACTCCAAGCTGCGCAACTTCGTGGTCGTCGCCGACGACGGCACCGAGGAGCTCTACACGGTTCCGATCAAGGCGAAGCTCTTCCCGAATGTCGTCGACGGTGCGCGCGTCAGCGCCGGTGACGCGCTGAACGAGGGTCCGCTTGACCCGAAGGAAATCCTCGACATCAAGGGCATCCGGGCCACCCAGGAGTACCTCGTCGACGAAGTCCAGAAGGTGTACCGCGACCAGGGCGTGTCGATTCACGACAAGCACATCGAACTGATCGTGCGACAGATGCTCAAGCGGGTGTCGGTGCAGGATTCGGGAGAGTCCACCTTCCTGCCCGGTGAGCGCGTCGATGCCCGGATCTTCTCGATCATCAACCGCCAGCTGCGCGATGAGGGCAAGGTGCCGGCCGAGGGTCGTCCCGAGCTGATGGGCATCACGAAGGCGTCTCTGGCGACGGAGTCGTGGCTGTCCGCGGCGTCGTTCCAGGAGACCACCCGGGTGCTCACCGAAGCGGCCATTGAAGGCCGCAGCGATGGGCTTCTCGGTCTCAAGGAGAACATCATCATCGGCAAGCTCATCCCGGCCGGTACAGGCATGCCCCGCTACCGCGACGTGGCGATGGAACTCGAAGGTGTCGTTGCCACCGTCGGCACTGCCGCCGAGAGCCCAGAAAGCCTGGCGGCCTGGTTGGCCGGCATCAACGCCGACCTCCCACCTGCTCCCACGGCCACGTACGACGAGACGGTCCTGTCGGCGCTCACCGCTGGCGAGGCCGACGCCGAATCCCGACGGGCCGAGGCCCTTCGGGTGCTCGGCGGCAACGACGCCTGACCCGCAAACCGTCTGATGAGTCGTCCGCGGTCCCGCCGAGAGGCGGGACCGTTGACGAATACGCCTCTGCGTCGCGCCTGGCATGTACGGTGTCGGAGGCTCCCGGTCCCGGTTGAGCCTCTGTTCGCCCTGTCCGGGAGCGCCTCTCGGTCGGCTATGCTGTTCCGTTCCGTGCGCAGGGCGATGCTCCGCCACGGACACCACGTTCTGCAGTTCCCTATTCGTTCACGTCACACGACACCAGCGTTACCTCGGAGTACTACGTGCCCACCATCCAGCAGCTGGTCCGCAAGGGCCGCGAGTCCAAGGTCGAGAAGTCGAAGACCCCGGCCTTGAAGGGTTCGCCGCAGCGTCGCGGCGTGTGCACCCGCGTCTACACGACGACCCCGAAGAAGCCGAACTCGGCGTTGCGCAAAGTGGCCCGTGTGCGTCTGAACTCCGGCGTCGAAGTCACCGCCTATATCCCGGGTGAAGGTCACAACCTCCAGGAGCACTCGATCGTTCTCGTTCGTGGTGGCCGAGTGAAGGACCTTCCGGGTGTGCGCTACAAGATCATCCGCGGCACGCTCGACGCCGCCGGCGTGAAGAACCGCAAGCAAGCCCGTTCGCGCTACGGCGCCAAGAAGCCGTGACCCGCGCCCTCTAGCGCTGCTCGCCTACAGACCAACGAAGAACAAGGAACGCCTACACCATGCCTCGCAAGGGTCCAGCCCCCCGCCGTGAGATCCTCCCGGATCCGGTCTACAACTCGGTACTCGTCTCCAACGTCGTCAACAAGGTGCTGCTCCAGGGCAAGCGATCCACGGCCGAGAAGATCGTCTACGACGCCATGACCAGGGCTGCTGAGAAAGCTCAGGCCGAGCCGCTCGCCGTCCTCAAGCGGGCCATGGACAACGTCCGCCCGGCGCTCGAGGTCAAGAGCCGTCGCGTCGGTGGCGCTACCTACCAGGTTCCGATCGAAGTGAAGCCGCGCCGGGCCAACACTCTGGCGATCCGCTGGCTGGTCGAAAATGCCCGCAAGCGTCGCGAGCGGTCCATGGCAGAGCGTCTCGCAGCAGAACTCCTCGATGCCAACAACGGCGTCGGCGCCTCCGTGAAGAAGCGCGACGATGTGCAGAAGACCGCTGAAGGCAACAAGGCCTTCGCCCACTACCGCTGGTAACACCGTCGGTTCGCCACGAGCCGAGCATCACCACTTCCTTGACAGCCTGACCCACCCCACTTGAACTGAACGAGAAGACAATGGCCCGCGAGTTCCCCCTCGATCGCACCCGCAACATCGGCATCATGGCGCACATCGATGCCGGGAAGACGACGACGACCGAGCGCATCCTCTACTACACGGGGAAGAGCTACAAGATCGGTGAAGTCCACGACGGCGCTGCGACCATGGACCACATGGTGCAGGAGCAAGAGCGCGGCATCACGATCACCTCGGCGGCGACCACTTGTGTGTGGAACAACCACCGCATCAACATCATTGATACGCCGGGCCACGTCGACTTCACCATCGAGGTCGAGCGCTCGCTGCGCGTGCTCGACGGCGCCGTCACAGTCTTTGACTCCGTGGCTGGCGTCGAACCGCAGACCGAGCAGGTCTGGCGTCAGGCGAACAAGTACAAAGTTCCGCGCATGTGCTTCATCAACAAGATGGACCGCATCGGCGCCAACTTCTACCGCACCGTCGACATGGTCAAGGATCGTCTCGATGCGACCGTGGCGATTCTGCAGCTCCCCATCGGGTCGGGCGGTGCCGAGTCTGACAACCCCTTCGTCGGTCTCGTCGACCTCGTGAAGATGAAGGCTCTCATCTGGAGCAACGAAGAACTGGGCGCCACGTGGGACGAGGTCGAGATCCCGGCCGACATGGTTGACGAGGCCGCCCAGTACCGCGAGGAACTCCTGGAGACGATCGCCACGTCGGACGAGGCACTCATGGAGCGTTACCTCGGCGGTGAAGTGCTGAACGAAGAAGACATCAAGCGGGCCATCCGGACCGGCACGCTGGCGTTCGAGTTCGTGCCGATCCTGTGCGGTTCGGCGTTCAAGAACAAGGGTGTCCAGCCCATGCTCGACGCCGTCGTCGACTTCCTCCCGTCGCCGCTCGACGTCCCGCCGACCGAAGGTGTCGACCCGAAGACCGACGCCGTCCTGCATCGCCGCGCCGATGAGAACGAATCGTTCGCCGCCCTTGCGTTCAAGATCGTGGCCGACCCGTTCGGCAAGCTCACCTACTTCCGGGTGTATTCCGGGCAGGTGTCCAAAGGCTCCGAGCTCTACAACTCGACCAAGGACAAGAAAGAGCGTCTCGGTCGCATCCTGCTCATGCACGCCAACCAGCGCGAGGATCTCGATGTGGCCATGGCCGGCGACATCGTTGCCGGTCTCGGCTTCAAGCAGACGACCACGGGCGACACGCTCTGCGACAAGGACCACGCGATCATTCTCGAGCGCATGGAGTTCCCGGAGCCGGTGATCCACGTCGCCATCGAGCCGAAGTCGAAGGATGCCCAGGACAAGCTCGGCAAGGCGCTCTATTCGCTGTCCGACGAGGATCCCACCTTCCGGGTGCGGACCGACGAGGAGACCGGGCAGACGATCATCTCCGGAATGGGCGAATTGCATCTCGAAGTGCTCGTCGATCGCATGATGCGCGAGTTCGGCGTCGAGGCGACCGTCGGCAAGCCCCAGGTCGCCTATCGCGAGACCATCCGAGGCAGCATCAGCGGCCACGTCGAGGTCTACAAGAAGCAGACCGGCGGCAAGGGACAGTTCGCCCATGTGGTGATCGACGTCGAGCCGAACCCCGGCGGCGGCTACGTCTTCGAGGACAAGATCACCGGTGGTGTCATTCCGCGCGAATACATCCAACCGGTCAACGCCGGTATCCAGGAAGCCCTGGCCGGCGGCGTGCTCGCCGGCTACCCGCTCGAGGACCTCAGGGTCCGTCTCGTCCACGGCTCGTACCACGACGTCGACTCTTCCGAAATGGCGTTCAAGATCTGCGGATCGATGGCCTTCAAGGAAGCGGCCCGTAAGTGCAAGCCCGTGCTCCTCGAGCCGATCATGAAGATCGAAGTCGTCACGCCAGACGACTACATGGGTGACGTCATCGGCGACATCAACAGCCGTCGTGGCCAGATGGAGGGCATGGAAGCCCGTGGCAACGCCCAGGTGATCAGGGCCAAGGTTCCGCTGTCGAACATGTTCGGCTACGTCGGAGACCTTCGCTCACGCACCCAGGGCCGTGCCGCCTACACCATGATCTTCGACTCGTACCAAGAAGTACCTGAAAACGTGTCGCGTGAAATCATCGCCCGCGTCCGCGGCGAGTAAATAGTCCGCACGAAAACCTACCAAGCCAACACTCACGAAGGAATCACAGAACATGGCGAAGGCCAAATTTGAGCGGAACAAGCCGCATCTCAACATTGGTACGATGGGTCATATTGACCATGGGAAGACGACGTTGACGGCGGCGATTACGAAGACGTTGCATGATCATAATCCGTCGACGGCGTTTACGCCGTTTGATCAG
>JANOJN010000051.1:0-2932 GCA_031418775.1 Acidimicrobiia bacterium | reverse complement strand
CAGCGGCGTAGTGCTGCTGGGTGCACCGGCACGCGCGCAGACGACGACCACGAATGCGGCGACTCCGACAACGACTTCGGTGGCCCCGACGACGTCGAGCAGCACAACTCCGACGACATCGACCGGCCGGACAACGACGACGACCGTCGGCGCGACCGGCCGGACAACGACGACAATCGTCGGCACCACCGAGACGACAATTCCACCATCGCAGCTCGAGGGCACGAAACCCGCTTACGTCGACGAGCCGAAAGGGGCCCGGCAACTCGCGGCTGCGTACGCGTACCGTTGGGCCTACGGGACCAACCCCGCGTTCGCGCTCAAGTCCGGCGCCTTCCTCACGGTTCCGTTCGACAACCCGGAGCGGCGCGGACGGGCGGTCGAAGGCGTCACCAACATCGAGCTGGATTGCACCAACTACATGTCGCAGGCTTTACGGGCCGGAGGGTTCCAGAACACGAAACAGTGGTGGTACAACGCCAAGCGACACGCGGCATCCACGGCGTGGGTCCGAGCAAGCGGACCACAGGGCCTCACGGCGACGTTCGTGAAGCTCGGATGGATGCGACCGATGGGCGGATTGGGCCTCATCAACCGGGACCCGCCACCGCCGGGGATCCAGATCGGCGACATCGTGGTCTGGGACCTCAACGGGGTGGCCGGCCGCGTCCACATCGACCATCAGCTCATGGTCACCGACGTTGCCGGCAGCGGGGCGACGTGGGCCGACATCCGCGTCTCGTATCACACCTACGACCATAGAAATCGGGCCATGAGTGAGTACCAGGACTTCGTCGTCACCGATGCGCCCAACGCACGTCTCGGGGTGTTCCATGTCAACTATCCGTCCTGATCGCGCCCGGCCAGCCGTCGCCACCGTCGTCGGCGTGCTGCTGCTGAGCGCCGGTCTCAGCGTTGGTTTCGGCGCGTCCGCGGCGCTCGCCGGGGACCCGAAGGTCGACGGCACACCCCTCGCGGGCACAGTGTTGCGCTACATCGAGTGGCAATGCTCGGCCGCGGCGCTCGGTGCCGGTGGGACGAAGAGCTCGGCGACGGAGGTGCGCGTCCCCGGCGTTGCCTCCGCGGTCGGGGCCCTTTCGAAACCGACAACGGTCAACTGGTACCGAGGCCACACGCCTGGCCGTTTCGTCGCCCTCCTCGACGCGACGCGTACCGGACAGCGGGTTCGGATCCGTGCGACGGTCGAGCTCCGGCGTAACCCGTGTCGACTTGTCAGCTGGGTCATCCTGCCGACCACGTAGGCAACGTTCGTCGAACGGACGAACCGGGGTCGGTCTCGAGTTGGCTCGTCAGACCTGACCGGCGACGGCGCGGAGTTCGCGAGGCACGCGTACCGGTCGCCCACAACATCTGGCTGTCCGCGAACCAGGCATGGGTGATGCCCAGTTGCTCGACCCGCACGACGAGGTCGATGTCGTCGATCCTGGACACAACACAGATCCCGAAGTCCTTGGAAGGTCTCTCAGTCGATGACGAAGTCCAAGATGGCGTAGCGCTCGGCGTACGCCCCAACCGTGGGGCCGACCAGCCGGTGTTCGGGATGGTCCCGGTAGGTCAGCACATCGTCCTCGTCGAGGTCGAGCGTCATCGCCCAGTCCCACTCGTCGGTGTTCGACGCCGCGTACGGATTCGGAACGACCTTGGCGCCCGACGTGTAGTTCGTGACGAACGAGTGCGTCCGGCTCCATCCGGACCGCCGGATGAACTCGACCCGTTGCGCGTCTGTGGTCTCGGGTTTGAACTTCACGAGCACGACGTGGCGGACGCGGTGCCCGCTCATCGCCGCTTGCCGGCGAGGTACTCATCGATCACGTGGTGGAAACGGGCGATCCGGGCCTCCTGCCCGGCGAGGCGGGCGCCGCGGTAGCCACGGGAGCGCAGGCCGAGCTGCTGACCGGTCGTAATGCCGGCGTCCTGGTCGGCCAGCGGGTTGATCGACCGCTCGCCGAACTCGATGAACTCGATATCGGCGTCGCCGTTGTTGCTCGTGTCGATGATCCCACCATTGCTTCTGAACAGCCCGTACGCGATGGACGCGGGCGACGCGTAGATCCAGTGGTCGAAGCGGCACCGCTCGGGATCGGTCGGGTGAGGTCGCATGCGCTGGAGCAGCACGGAGTCGACCCCGAAGGTAACCGAGCAGTTCGGGAACAGGTTGTAGTGGTGCGCGTCGGTCAACTGTTCGTCGCGCAGCCGGTCGTAATGGTGGTAACCGCGCGCCGGTCCCTCGACCCGCATCACCTTGTGCAGCGCGGCTCGCACGTCGTATTCGCGGCCGACGAACTAGTCCGGGTCGAGACCCCACATCCGCACCTGCGTCGCCAGCGGTTCGATGAGCCGCGGGCCGTTCTTCTGACGTCGTGATGGAGAAGCGGTCCGCATGATCATGCGGTTGTGGCCCTCGTCGGCCATGTCGAACTGCGTCCACGACACGCCTTCTTCGATGTTGGCCGTGAGCTGGGGGTGCACCGTAAGGAGGTGGTACGACTCGCAGAAGTTGTCCTGGAACACCTTCCAGTTGCACGGAACGTTGACCGTCTGGGCCGAGATGCGTCGCCAGTCGTTCGGCGCCCACGTCTGCCAGTCATCCCAAATCGGTCCGAGGTACTCCCGAAGGGACATGCAACCCGGGTCCATGTTGACGAAGATCCATCCAGCGAAGCTGTCGCAGGGAACCTCGACGAGCCGGACGTCGTCACACGGGTTCGATGGGAAGTCGTCGGCGTCCTGCACCGCCACGAGCGTGCCGTCACGCCCGTAGGTCCACGAGTGATACGGGCACACGATGTTGCGCACGGCCATATTCGGTGCAAAGACGAGCCGGGAACCGCGATGCTGACAGACGTTGTAGAAGGCCTTGATCGTGCCGTCGTCCTGCCGCACCATCAGGAAGGACTCGGGACCGAGCTCT
>JANOJN010000050.1:0-6867 GCA_031418775.1 Acidimicrobiia bacterium | reverse complement strand
CTCGGCTTCGGTGTCGAACGTCGTGGCGACGTGAAGACCAAGGAGATGAAGGGCCTGTGGGAGACCCTCCTCACCCGCGACTACCTGCAACCGGTGTTCGGCCCGAACCCGGTCTTCGAGGGAACACCGCGGGCATGGCCGATCCCCTGCGCGCCGAGCCATGCCGCCCTCGCGGACGGACGTGTCCTCTTCGTCGGCGATGCCGCTCGGGCGTGCGATGTGCTCACCGGCGAAGGAATCGGACAGGCGTTGCAGACGGGTTCGATGGCGGCCGACGCGCTTCTCCGCACACAGGGCTTTGCCGAGGCAGCCGACGACTATCGACGCGAAGTGCTCCATCACCTCGGGCCCGACCACCGCATGGCGTCGACCCTCGAGCGGATGATGCGCGTTCGCCTGATCGCCGACGGCGCTGTCGCCATTTCCGGATCGACGGACTGGACCCGGCGGAACTTCGCGCGCTGGCTGTTCGAGGACTATCCCCGGGGCATCGTCCTCACCCCGCGACGCTGGCGGCGCGGCCTGATGAGCGGACCCGGGGCCTTCCGCGACAGCTGACCCGAATTGATCAGCGCTTCGGGGTGAACGTGAGCCAGAGCTCGCGCAGGCCGTGGAGCACGTAGCTCGGCTCGTACTCGAAGGTGTTCCGGCCGGGAGCGAACGCGATGTCGTCGAGGCGTGACAACAGGGTCTGCACGGCGATGCGTCCCTCAGTACGGGCGAGTGTCGCCCCGATGCAGTAGTGCGGTCCCTGGCTGAAGGCCAGGTGCTGTTTGGCATTCTCGCGACCGAGATCCATTGCGTCGGGCTCGGGGAACTTCCGCTCGTCGCGGTTGCCGCTGGCGTAGAGCACCCAGAGATGCGAGCCGTTGGGAATCGGACACCCGCCGATCTCGGTGTCCACATTTGCCTGCCGATAGAGACCCTGAACCGGGGTTTCGAGGCGCAACGCCTCGTCTACGGTCTGATCCGCGAGAGACGGGTCCGAGCGCAACGCGGCCATCGCCGACGGGTTGTCGACGAGGAGGCGCACCATCGAGGCGATGAGTTTGGTCGTGGTTTCATTCCCGGCAACGAGGAACTGGGCGAACATCGAGAGCATCTCGGGAACCGACAGCTCCGTCTCGGTCCCGTCCGCTTCCTTGATGCGCGACTGCACCACGTCGGTGATGAGATCGTCCTTCGGGTCGGCGCGCCGCTGCTCGATCTTCTCCGTGAAGTAGTCGGCGAACTCGACCTGGACCCGCACGTATTCGGCGATCTGCTCCATGCTCGGCTTGTGGTTGCCGACCAGGACGACGAGCACGTCGCTCCACTGCTTGAACGTGGCAAGGTCCCGGTCCTCCACGCCCAACGCCATTGCGATGACGGTGAGCGGCAGCCCGACCGCGAACTCCTTGACCAGTTCGACCTCAGCGCGGTCCGCGAAGGAATCGATCAGCGCATTGGCGATCGACGCGATCTCCGCTTCCATCGCGCCGACCCGCTTCGGGCCGAACGCGGTGTTGACCAGGCGCCGCTGTCGGCCGTGGTCAGGCGGATCCGCCGAGAGCAGCACCGCCGAGCTCCGGGAGAACGCCTTGCCGACCATCGCCGCCATCTCCGGTGAGCTGGCAGCCACCTCTTGGACACGAGCCATCAGGGCGGCACCCGCATGCGGACCGGTCGGCATGCGCGAGGAGAACCGCACCGGATCCCGGACGATCTCGAGCACATCGTCGAAACGGGTGACGGCATAACAACCGGTCTCCTCGATGAAGTGCACCGGCGCGGCATCACGCATCGGCCGGAAGACGTCGTGCGGACACGAGACCGCCCGGGGGTCGAGGTCGAGGAGCTCGGAGAGGCTCACACCGTTCGTGTTTCCGGTCGTGTCGTTCATGAGGGGACCCTTCCGCTCGCGCCCAGCAACACCGAACCGTCGTTGGCGTCGTCCATGACGAGATCCTTCCACTCCGTGCCCGTCAACACCGAACCGAATCCGGGCCGGAACCGCGCGCCACGAGCGGTCTTTGTCCGGCGACAGCCCTTCGAGGTGACGTTTGTTACGTTGACAGAGGTACGGTAGTCCTGTTCTAGTAACAGCGCTACCTTCTTGAATCGGGAAGAACAAACGAAAGGACCCCCCATGTTCTCGAACTACGGAACCCACGACACCTCGGCAACGATCGCTGCTCTCGGCGGCCTGACACCCCGTGAAGCTGCGGCACGGTTCCGCACCCTCGAGGTGGAAGCGACCTTCGGCGCCGAAGTCCGCCGCGCTCGGCTCGCCGCTCGGACGCTCCGCCGTATGGACAAGTCCCGCCGTACTGGCTCCGCCGACGTCCGGTCGACCCGCACCGCCCTGGCCGGCTGAGGCCCACGATGCCCGCATCCTTCGCCCGCCTCATCGTCGCCCGGCGACGCATCGTCCTCGTCGTCGCGATCGTCCTCGCGGCGCTCGCCGGCGCCTTCGGCGGCTCGGTCGCCAAGAACCTCTCCAACGGCGGTTTCGACGACCCCACGTCGGAATCGAGCGCTGCCAAGGAGCTCATCGAAACCCAGTTCGGCGCAGGATCACCGAACCTGGTGCTCCTCGTCACCGCCAAGGACGGGTCGGTCGATTCCCCCGCCAGCGTTGCCGCCGGCCAGGCATTGACAAGGGAACTCGAACGGGAATCCGGGGTGTCCGGCACGGCGAGCTACTGGTCGCTACAGGCGCCGCCCCTGAAGTCGAACAACGGGGCTGAAGCCCTCGTGCTCGCCCGGATCACCGGGAACGAGGACACCGTCCGCGAACGAATCGAAGAGATCTCGCCCCGCTTCACTCGGGCCGGACCCGATGCCGCTCTTTCCGTCGAGGTCACCGGCCAGGCCGAGGTCTTCCGCCAGGTCGGCTCCACCATCGAGGCCGACCTCAAGCGGGCCGAGACGATTGCCCTCCCCATCACCTTGATCCTGCTCGTCCTCATCTTCGGAGGTCTCATCGCCGCCAGCCTCCCCCTCTTCGTAGGTGGACTTACGGTCCTTGGAACGTTCGCGGTTCTGCAGGTCATCAACTCGTTCACCGACGTATCGATCTTCGCCTTGAACCTCACCACCGCCCTCGGTCTCGGATTGGCTATCGACTATGCGCTGTTCATGGTCTCGCGCTACCGAGAGGAGCTGCAGGCCGGGTGGCCCGTTGCCGACGCCGTTGTGCGAACGATGCGAACGGCCGGACGCACTGTCGTGTTCTCGGCGGCAACCGTTGCGATCTCGCTGTCGTCGCTACTGGTCTTCAACCAGGCATTCCTCCGCAGCTTCGCCTACGCCGGTGTCGCTGTTGCCGCCATCGCCGCACTGTCCTCCGTCGTCGTTCTGCCCGCCCTGCTCGCCGTACTCGGACATCGGGTCGACTCGCTGTCGTTCCGCAAGCAGCGACCCGTTTCCGTGGGTGAAGCGAGTGACGGCTTCTGGCATCGGCTGGCCATGGCCGTGATGCGCAGGCCCGGACGAGTTGCCGTCGGCGCGTCGTTGGCACTCCTGCTCCTCGGTGCCCCGTTCCTGCATGTGAACCTGTCGCTCTCCGACCACCGCGTCCTGCCCGAGAGCGCCACGGCCCGGACCGCTCTCGATCGCATCGCCAGAGACTTCGGTTCACGTGAGAACGGCGCCGCCGAAGTGATCATTCCCTCAGTCGACCCTCTCGCTCGTGCTGCCGATATCGAGACGTACGCCGCGTCGCTCTCCAAGGTCCGCGACGTCGCCCGCGTGGACGGAGCAGCCGGTAGTTGGGTGGCCGGGAAGAAGGTCGCATCAGCAAACCCGGCGAGCGCCCGCTTCGTCGCTGCGTCGAGCACGTGGCTCTCGGTCGTCCCGAACGTCGAACCCGTCTCCGACGCCGGCGCAACGATGGTCAAGGCAATCCGCGCTGTCGACGCTCCGTTCGACACCAAGGTCGGCGGGCCGTCTGCCGAACTCGTCGACTCGAAGTCGTCGCTGTTCGCCCGGCTTCCCTTGGCCGGCGGCATCATCGCCGTCGTCACGTTCATCCTCCTGTTCCTGATGTTCGGCGGGCTCCTCGTCCCCCTCAAGGCGCTGCTGCTCAACATCCTCAGCCTGAGTGCCACATTCGGAGCCATGGTCTGGATCTTCCAGGAGGGTCACCTGTCGGGCGTCCTCGACTTCACCGCAACGGGAACCCTCGACGCCACGACACCGATCCTGATGTTCTGCATCGCGTTCGGCCTCTCCATGGACTACGAGGTCTTCCTGCTCTCACGGATCAAAGAGGAACACGACCGAACGGGCGACAACACGAAGTCGGTCGCCCTGGGTCTCGAGCGCACGGGCCGGATCGTCACCGCGGCGGCCTTGCTCATCGCCATCGTCTTCGTCGCCTTCGCCACGTCGGGGATCAGCTTCATCAAGCTGTTCGGTCTCGGGCTTGCCCTTGCCGTCCTCATCGACGCCTTCGTGATCCGGGCCACCCTGGTACCGGCGTTCATGCGCCTCGCCGGCGAAGCGAACTGGTGGGCGCCTGCCCCGCTGCGTCGCCTCCAGCAGCGGATCGGTCTGAGCGAACACGTCGATCTCGAGGAGTTTCCCCCGTCGCTCGCCGCTGACCTCCCGGTCAAGCATCCGGCGATGGTCGGCTGAGGCCGCGATTGAAGTTGATTGACATGACAGCAGGGTCCAGTTGGCGTGACAGCACTACGGTAGTGACGTTCGTCTCACCTTCAGGACCCTGCCCATGCCGACTCCATCTGCGCTCGCGAACCCGAGCACCCCGGTGAAACGTGTCCGTGCGCGTCGCGGCGAAGGCGAACGACTCCGTGAGGAGATCCTCGATGCCGCCGAGCGGCTGCTCGTCGAAACGGCCGACGCGGATGCCGTGTCGATCCGTGCCATCGGTCAGATCGTCGGCGTCACCGCACCGTCGATCTACCGGCACTTCGAGGACAAGGACGCCCTTGTGCTCGCCGTGTGCGAGCGGGCCTATGACCGGTTCGGCGACTTCCTCGACGAGAAGGCAGCCGACGGCGATGGTCCGCTCGGCGCGATCATGGCCCGGGCCATGGCCTACGTGCACTTCGCGCTGGCCAATCCCGGGCAGTACCGGGTGCTGTTCATGACCCCGGGCAGTCACAAGCACCCCGACATGATGGACGCGCACTCCTTCGACATGGCTGTGTCGAAGATGAAGGGACTGGTGAACCTGGTCGAGTCTGTCGAGGACGCGATTGCCGCCGGGATGATTCGGCCCGCCGCCTCGGCGCTCGAGCTATCCGTCATGCTGTGGTCGCAGGTCCACGGCATCGTGTCGCTTCGGATCGCCCATCCCGAAATGCCGTGGCCGCCGGCCGAGGATCAGGTGAACCTGATGTTCGACTGTCTGTCGATTGGTATGTGCACGATGGAAGCGGTCATGACGCTGGGGACGCAGCCGGCCCGCTCGAGCGCTCCTTGACCATCGCGAGCCTCGGCGAATCGGCCAGGGCCAGCAGAAGCGCCTGCTGCTCACCAGCTTCCGGCCCGGCCATCGGCCGGTGTCGAGCGATCGTGTCCAGCGCGTCGTCAAGAGGCACATCGAGCACCACCAACACCGCCGCCCCGATGGTTCCCGCACGACCGATACCGGCACCGCAATGCATGATCAGCCGCTCACCCGCGACGAGCCGATCGACGATGGCACCGACGAGTTCGATGGCGGCGTCGTGCCGGGGGGCATGGAGGTCGGGGATGGGAAACCACAGGACCCGCTCGGGACCGGACTCGTCGAGCCACCGGACATACGCCGGATAGCGATCGTCGAGCTCGTGGCGTTCGTTGAGGCACACGACGCCCGACGCCCCCACCGCAGTCATTGCCCTGTCGACATCGGGCCCGATGTGGTGCTTGCCGCAGAGCCACAGACGACCGGGTCGGATCGGCAACGGGATCTCGTCGATGCCGCCATCGACCCCACGGCCGACCGGCCAGGTCACCATGGGTCCACCGGCCCGTCCAACCTCGTGGGCTTGCTGATCTCGCAGTGCTTCGTGCGGCCGAGCTCACTTGGGTGGCACATGACGTGATCCTGCCACCAAGAAACGATGTCGTCGAAACCTCGTTCTCGGGGCTGCTGTGCCACGATGAGCTGATGGTCCAGCTCCAGCCCTTCGTCGACCCGCTGCGCTTCGGCATCTTCCTGCCCCCGATGCACAAGACGGGAGTGAATCCAACGCTCGCGCTCCATCGCGATCTCCAGTTGATCGAACATCTCGACCGGCTCGGCTTCCACGAAGCATGGATCGGCGAGCATCACTCAGCAGGAAGCGAGCTGATCGCCAGCCCCGAGGTGTTCATCGCCGCTGCGGCGCAGCGCACGTCGCACATCAAGCTCGGAACAGGAGTGAACTCGCTGCCGTACCACCACCCGTTCATCCTCGCCGACCGGATCGTGATGCTCGATCACCTGACCCGCGGGCGGATGATGTTCGGCGCCGGCCCCGGCCAGCTCACCACCGATGCGGCGATGCTGGGCATCGATCCGATGCAGCAGCGTCCGATCATGGAACTGGCATTCGACGTGATGATGCGACTCTTCCAGGGCGAGACGGTCACGGAACGAAACGAGTGGTTCACGTGCGACAACGCGGTGCTCCAGATCCGTCCGTATTCGAACTTCGACATCGCCGTTGCCAGCAGCATCTCGCCGTCGGGGTCGAAGCTCGCAGGCCGCTACGGAACCGGCCTCATCTCGATCGCGGCAACCGAGCCGGCTGGATTCTCGGTGCTCGACTACAACTACAACGTCTGGCAGGAAGAGGCCGCGCTCAACGGCCACCAGGCCCCGCGTTCGTCGTGGCGGCTGATGGGTCCGATGCACATCGCCGAGACGGTCGAACAGGCCAAGGCCAACTG
>JANOJN010000049.1:0-56934 GCA_031418775.1 Acidimicrobiia bacterium | reverse complement strand
GTCGCCGATTCGGCACCCGAAAGTGCAGCAGCGCTCGACACGATCGCGTCGAGGACCGTGCGCACATCACCGGGGTTCGTGCTGATCATCCGCAGCACGTCGCCGATCGCCGTCTGCTGGTCGAGTGCCTGGCTGACTTCCCGGTTGCGTTCCTCGAGTTCGTTGAAGAGGCGCGCGTTCTCGATGGCGATGACGGCCTGGTCGGCGAAGCCTTGCAGCAGCGTCACGTGCCGATCGTCGAATGCCCGGGACGACGAACGGAACACCACGATCGTGCCGATTGGGCCATCGCGACCGGGGAGCGGGACGGCAATCGCAGCCACTTCACGGCGGCCGTCCATCCGGTTGATCAACGCGGCGCCCGGATACTCGGATTCCCATGCTTCGACGGGCCCTGCGACACGGACCGGGCCACCCCGTGCCAGCGCGGCACCGGCGAAACTCGTGGGGGAAATCGCGCCCAGATCGAACTCCCCTTCGTTGAAGCCGCGCACGTAGTCCCACGCCCATCCCCGACCGCCGCTCGTGAAGAAGATCGAAACGCTGTCACCATCGCACAACCGGACGGCCGCGCCGCCGATTTCGGGCAGAGTGCGTCGGATATCGCCCGGGGACGTGCTGATGACTCGCATGATCTCGGCCGTCGCCATTTCGCGTTCCAACGCCTCGGCCATTTCGCCGTTGCGCTCCTCCAGCTCGTTGAACAACCGCGCGTTCTCGATGGCGATGACGGCCTGGTCGGCGAAGGAACGGGCGAGTGCGACCTGTTCGGTGGAGAAGCCGAACGCCTCTCGCTTGGCCAGGAACAGGAGACCGACGAGTTCACCTCGGTTGACGAGCTTCGCGATGACCCGAGAGGCGAAGCCGAAGTCCTCGTGGGCGCGGCGGGCCACCCCGGAGCCGGTGGCGAGATCGGGCTCGTAGACGAGTTCGCCGTCCATTCGGTCGATGAGGGCGACGGGGAACTCGGCCGTCGCTCGACTGAAGTCGATCGACACATCTCCCGCGACATTCACCACGTTGCGAAGGGTGTCGCCATCACGCAGGAGGAGCCCGATCGACGCACCGGGGACGTGTTGCGCCGCGCTCTCCGCGATCGCCACGAACACCGCATGGGCGTCCCCGGGCGCCGTGCCGATGATCCGCAGGATGTCCGACACCGCCTGCTCGCGTTCGAGCGCGGCACCCAGGTCGTTGAACAGACGGGCGTTGGCGATGGCGATCGCGGCCTGGTCGGCGAAGGACTGGAGCACCGGACCGAACTTGGGGTCGAACGGATCGACGCGGTCACGGTTGAGGTTGAGGTTGCCGAGCCACTCGTCGTCCTGCATCAGTGCGACGGTGGCGAAGCTCGTGTGGAGGACTTCGTCGCCGGCCTGGCTGAACGACATCCCGACCGGATCACGCTTCGAGTGCACGAAGGAACCGAAGTCGTCAACGAAGACCGGGGAACGCCGGTCCCTCGCCTTGAGGTTCACACCGGCTTCAGCAACCGGGACCGTCTTTCCGAGAATCGAGATGGCGCCAGGGATGGGCATGTGGATCTCTGACTCGAACACGAGCACGTCACCGCGGCGGATGAGCACCTGTCCGCCGTCGGCTCCGCATATCTCGGCGGCCTTCGACAAGACGCCGTCGAGTACGGTGCGCAGGTCGCCGGGGTTGGCGCTGATGAGACGCAGCACCTCGCTCGTCGCAGTCTGCAGTTCCAACGCTTCGGCCAGCGCAGCGTTGCGCGCCGCGACCTCGGCAGTCATACGCGCGCTTGCTATCGCGTTGGCTGCCTGGACGGCGAAGGCCTCCAGCAGTGCGACCTCGTCGTCGGTGAACGGATCGATCGCGGTGCGGAAGACGGCGACGCCGGTGGCGGGCGATGCGTTCGGCACCGGCACGTAGACCCCAGACTTCGTATCGCGTGCGACTGCGGTGGCCCGCGAGTCGGCAAACATCGGATCGTCGAGCGTGGACAAGTCGTCGAACCGCAGTGCCTGGCGATCACGGAGAACGTACGCGAGCGCGGAGGCAGCGTTCCGGGGACGGGTCGTACGGGTTGGCTCCGGCAGCCAACTCCGGGTTATGTCGTTGGCGTGCACCACAATCTTGTCGCCATCCTCGGAGAACACGTTTCCCCACGCACCACCGCACAACTCCGTGGCGTGGCCGGCGATGGCGAACAGCACCTTGTCGAGATCTGACCCGCCGTCGACCACCGCCCGCAGTACCCCGACGAGCGCGGCTTCGCGCCGGCGCGCCACCACCAGCTGCGGAGCGAGGGTATCGCTGACCGGATGGTGCGTATTGTCTGATGTCACTCGGGTCCTTCGTCGGTCCGAACTTCCGGTGGGGACCTTTGTCCACCAACTTGCGTTCAGCAAACCACGCCCCGACCCACAACACTGTGATCCGGATCACACAGCGGCCAGAACGTGGGGGCGGGTACCGTTCGGCCGCCGTGTGAGTGATGGCATCACCTCGGCCAAGCCCACCGTCGAATAGCCCTTTTCAGTCGAGCGACGAGCCATGCCCGGACCCGGCGAGCGTCGCCACCGGGACGACGTCGATCTGGTCGCTGAGCGCATATCCGCGTGCTCCTGGGTAGTAGACGGTGAGCCGGTCGAGCTTGAGGTCCGTGAGAGCGGCTCGCATGGACGGCGTGATTCGCGGAGCGTCGGTCCGCTTCACCTCGATACCGATGCGCTGGTCGCCTCGGACGAGCAGGAGGTCGAGCTCGGCGCCGTTGCTCGTTCGCCAGAAGTATGGCGTCATCAACGGGTCATGACGTCGAATGCATTCTTCGATGACCGCGCCCTCCCACGTTGCACCCGATCGTGGGTGCCGCAGCAACGCCACGCGGTCGTCGATGCCGAGGAGTGAGTGAGCGACACCCGAATCTCGGAAGTACACCTTCGGCGAGCGGACTTGGCGCTTGTCGAGATTCTCGTGCCATGGACGGAGGACTCGGGTCAGCATCGCATCGGACAGAACATCTATGTACTTACGGACTGTTGTTTCCGCAATGCCGAGGGCACGAGCCGGCTCGGCACTGTTCCAGAGTTGCCCGTGCGCGTGAGCGACAAGCGCGAGAAAGCGCTCGATCGTCGCCGCCGGAAGACCCAATCCGAAATCCGGGAGGTCTCGTGAGGAGAGTGTCCGGATGTAGTTGGTACGCCAGCGCACCGACGAGAGCTCATCGTCGGCCAGGTACGCCCGGGGAAATCCGCCCCGGAGCCACAACTCGTCGAAGTGATCAGCTCCGACATCGGCAAGAGAGAAGCCTCCGAGTTCGATCACCTCGAGTCGACCGGCGAGAGATTCCGACGCCTGGCGAAGCGCGGCCGGTGACGCGCTCCCGAGGACCAGGAATCGGGCCGGACTGCCGGTTCGGTCAGCGAGCACTCGCAACACTGGGAACAGGTCCGGCCGTCGTTGTATCTCGTCGATGACGATGGTTCCTCGGAGGTTTTCAAGCGCCAGCATCGGCTCATCGAGCCGGGCCAGGTCACGCGGGTCTTCGAGGTCGAAGTATGACTCGCCGCCCGCCGGTACGACGTTGCGGGAGAGGGTCGTTTTGCCGGTCTGACGAGCGCCGACGAGAAGGACGACGGGACTCCGAGCGAGCGCCGCGCCCAGCATGGCTTGGGTATCATTCCGAGGAATCACCCGGGTGAGTATACCATGCAATACAGCGTCCAGCGCGGGGAATTGATTGGTGTAGAGGTGATGGGGGAAGATACGTACCGCGGCTGCTGGCACAAGCTCGCAGCGCGAACCCATTGGGCGGAGGCTGGTCTGTGCGACGTGCGTCACAACCTCCTACGATGCGTGCCGCCTCGCAACGAGCGGGGCTAGAGCGCCTGGAGTACCCATGTCATCGACTGCCGTCCCGCTTCCTCGTCTGATGAGCGACGTCACCCCAGCCTGGCTCACCTCGGCGCTCCAAGCGGCCGGACTCGACGTGGAGGTCGCCGCCGTCGATGCCACGCCGCTCGGTGTCGGCATCGGGATGATGTCGGGGCTGCAGAGCCTCGTCGTCACCTACGGACGGGGCACCGGGCCCGAACGTCTGGTGCTCAAGATGCCGGCCGAGAACGACGTGAATCGCGCCGTCGCCGATCTCTACCACCTCTACGCCCGCGAGACCCTCTTCTACCGCGACGTCGCCCCGAAGAGCTCGGCATACACCCCGACCGTGTACCGGGCCGACCTCGAGGGCGACAACTTCGTCCTCCTCATGGAACACCTGACCGATTACACGCTCGGGGATCAGGTGAAGGGATGCACGCTGGAGGAGACGGAGGGCGGTGTCGCCTGGCTCGCCCGTCACCATGCGTCGCTGTGGGGTCAGACCGACGACCCGATGTTCGCCTTCCTCCCGATGGTGTCGCCGTCGTACAGCTCCGAAGGGCTTGCCCACGGATGTGCCTTCGGCTGGGACCCGATGACGGAGCTCTTCAGCCACGTAGTGCCACCGCGCATCGCGGCGCTGAAGGACCGTTATCTTGCTGCGTTGCCGAAGTTGTTCGACTGGATGGCCACGCCGCCGCTCACCGTTGTGCACGGCGACTTCCGCATGGACAACCTCTTCTTCGGATCGCAACCCGGCCAGGAGCCGTTGATCGCCGTCGACTGGCAGGGCAGCCTCCGAGGACGCGCATCGCAGGACATCGCCTACTTCTTCAGTGGCAGCCTTCCCGTCGAGATTCGTCGCGAACATGAACGCGCGCTTATCAATCAGTGGCACGCCGGTCTCGTCGCCGGTGGCGTCACCGGCTTCAGTGCCGACGATGCGTGGGAGGACTACCGCAAGGCCATGCTCTACGTGTGGATCATGGCGGTCGTGATCGCCGGCACGCTCGACCCCACCAATGAGCGCGGCCGCGCGTGGATCTCGGTCATGCTCGAACGCTCGATCGCCGCCATCGACGATCTCGACCTCGTCTCGCTCATGGACGAGATGGCCTGACGCGCTGCGTCCGCATCTTCGGTTGCGGAGTTTGCAGGATTCGTTGCTCCCAGAGCAACGCAAACCCCGAACTCCGGAGCCAGTCCGGGCGCGACTCAGTCGAGCAGGCGGACGATCTCGAGGATCGGCACCGGGCGGGTGAGGCCCTTGAAGTCGGTGTCGCCGAGCGAGCGGGCCTCGACCCGGTCCTCCACGGCGGCGTGCACGCGGTTCGTCACCAGGATCTGCCCACCGGGGGCGATGCCGCACACCCGGGCGGCGAGATTCACTACGGTGCCGATCGCGGTGTATTCGGTGCGGCCCTCGAAGCCGATCTCACCGCACGTGGCAAAGCCCAGCGCGATACCGATACCGAGGGTGAGCTCATGTCCCCGACGCCGCCATGCCGTGGACAGCTCGGCGGTGCGCTCGCGCATGTCGATGGCGAGCTGCACCGCGTTCCACGAGGGATCGTCGAGCTTCACCGGATCGTTGAAGAACACCAGCATGCCGTCGCCGGTGAACTGGGCGATGGTGCCGTCGTAGTCGAAGATCATCGGGCCGACGGCTTCGTGGAACTCGCGCAGCACGGCCATTACTTCCTCGGGCTCGGACGTCTCCGAGAACGACGTGAACCCGCGCAGGTCGCAGAACAGCACGGTGATCTCGCGTCGATGGCTGGCCAGGATCGACTCGCCGCCGCTGGCGATCGCCTCGGCCAACTGCGGGGAGACGAAGCGCCGCAGCATGGTGAGCCGCTCCACCTCGCGGACCTTCTCGTCGACCCGCTCCGCCAGGTGCTCGTTGAGGTCGCGTAGCTCGTCGGTCATCCGCTTCTTCTCGACGCAGGCACCGATGCGGGCATGCAGCAGCACCGGGTCGAAGGGCTTCGGCAGGTAGTCCTCGGCGCCCAGCTTGATGCAGGCGATGATCGACGCCATCTCCTCGACACCAGAGATCACGATGAACGGGATCGCCTTCAGGCGCTCGTTGCCGTGACGGTGCTCGAGGAAGGCATAGCCGTCCATGACCGGCATCTCGATGTCGGTGAGCACGACGTCGATGCGGTCGCCTTCGGCTTCGAGCACGGCCAGGCCCTCTTGGGCGTTGCCGGCCTCGAGCACCACGTAGCCGGCGTTGCCGAGCGACATGGACAGCATCGTCCGGTTCAACGGATCGTCGTCGACGACCAACACGGTCGCAGTGGGGGCGGGTTCCGTCATGGTATGAGTCTCGCGTGCGGTTCGTGCGGGGAGCGATCCCGATGGGTCCGGGAGGTTGTTCACCTGGTCGCTCCCGGAGCGACCACGGCAGGAAGCATCCCGACCTGATTACCGGAGCTTGCGACCCTTCTTCTCCATCATGCGCCCGTTGACGTCGATGAGCTTCTCGCGTACGCCGTCGGGCAGTTTGGTGAGGATGCCGACGACCTTGGCGTCAGGCCCGACCAGGTAGCGGGCCTTGGGACGGGAGGAGGTGAGCGCGTGCTCCACCGCTTTGGCGACGCGGTCCGGGTCGATGCCCTTCGCCTTCCCGTGCTCGAGCCATGCCCGCTGAGCGTCCAGCATGAAGGCGTAGCGTTCGCGCAGTGGACCGGTGAGCCGAGCCTCGTTACTGGCATACGTATCCTGCGCCTTCTCCCAGATCGCCGTCTTGATCTCGCCCGGTTCGACGACCGACGATCGCATCTTGGTGTTCCGCGACAATTCGTCACGCAGTGCCCAGTTGAACGCTGACACGGCGTGCTTGCTCGCGGCGTACGGTCCGAGGCCTGCTCCAGCGACACGACCCGCGATCGATCCTATGTGTACGAACCTTCCTCCGGCCTTGTCGACAAGAGGCATGGCTTCACGCGTGAGGGTGACGAGACTGAAGAAGTTCACGTCCATCTGCCAGCGCCACTCTTCATCGGTGAGTATTTCGATCGGTCCGCCGACACCAATTCCGGCGTTGTTCACGAGCCCGTTGAGCGAGCCGACTTCGGTGCCGATCTGGCTGAGCACCCGGTCGATGTGTTCCCGACTGGTGACGTCGAGAATCACGGGCGTGATGTCGCCGGTGGTGGCGGCGACGAGTCGCTCGCCGTCGTCGTCTTTGCGGACACCGGCGTAGACCTTCCACCCGTCCTTCGCCAGCCTGGCAACGCACGCGGCCCCGATCCCGGTCGAGGTGCCAGTGATGAGGACCGTCCGTGCGGGCATAGCGGTTCCTTGATCGGGCGACGTTCGGCGGTGGCGTTCGGTGGTGAGGCTAGTGAAGTGGGTTTGCGTCGCGCTGTCCGTGATCGTGATCACACAACTGGCGAGATTGGTACCTGGGTCGCCCTGGGGGCGGCTGAGTGCACAATCTCCCCGGCCCGAGAGCGCTCAGGGCATTCCGGTGATCATCGCGAGGATGTCGAGCACTTGCCGCCCGGCCGCCGGACCGATGTTGCCGCTCGACGCGGAACATCGTTCGACGGCCACGGCGCGCATCTGCTCGACCAGCGCCCAACTTGGCGCTCGCAATCCGTTGATGGCGTCGGGTTCGATCTCGACGTGGCTCGGAAAGGCTCGTGTCGTCGACGTGAGGGGCACGGCAAAGACCGTCGTCGGTCGGTACCGAAGGAACGCGTCGGCACTGAGGACGATCGCCGGTCGAAGGAAACCGGCTTCGGATCCGATCGGTGTGCCGAAGTCAACGGTGACGATGTCGCCGAAGTTCACGACGTAGACACGTCGGGGTTGAGCCAGGCGTCGCGCTCACTCAGATACGCGGCCCACGCTGCCGGGTCGGAGCGGAGTCGGGCCTCGGCCTCGGCCATCTGCTCGAAGAACTGGTTGCGACGGAGTGCTTCGAGCGCCGCGTCGAACGTGTCGGCCATCGACGCGTCGCGCTGCTCAGCCAACTTCCGCAGACGGTCGCGCTGTTGCGTGCTCACCCGTATCGTTGTAGACGATTCTGTCATACTAATAGTCTACGCGCTTCCGGAGCCGTCGCCGATCGGAGATTGGTACCTGGGTCGCTCCCAGGGCGACTGAGATACCAATCATCCGGCCCGACAGCGCTCAGGTCAGGCCCATGGCTCGGAGGGTGGCGATGATGCGGGCGAAGGCGCGCTCGTTGGCAAGGTCGCCGTCGACGGCTTCGACGGCGTGCCAGCTCGCCACTGCAAGGAGCCGTCGACGCTCGGCATCTCGGTCCTGGGTGACCCGGGAGCCGTGGGTGAAGAACGGGCTCACCTCGAGGGCGACCCGGTCGTTCGGCCATCCGAAATCGACTTCCACCTCGACGACCCGACCGGAGACGACGACGCGCACCTTCAGGTTGCGGGTCCACCCCGTCAAGCCGGCGCGGTTCAGCCAACGGCCGACCGTCTGCTCCTTGGCGCTGCGGTGCCCGATCCCGTTCGTGCGATCGGCGAGCAGATCGAGCAGAAGCTGCCGTCGAAAGACGGCGTGCGGAGCGGTGGCCAGGATCAGCGCCCGCAGGATGGCGACCGAGGTGATGCGGTGGGCCAGGCAATGGTCGAGGCATCGCTCGACCGTCGAATCATCGGCGAAGCGGGGAAGCAAGAGGACGGCGGCCGCCGGCGTCGCCACCCTGGTCGTCATCCACGCCTTGCTCGGCGGGATGATCCGTTGGCGAACAACAGTGATGCCGGGCAAGCGTACGGCGCGCCCGGTCACGACACTCAAGACCGCCTCGTTGGGCCAGTCGCGGGCGGGCACGGGCATCTGGTGGACGATCGCCGCCGAGGTCGCGGCGACGACTGACCCCGGCACGGCGAGTGCGGCGCCGAGAACTCGCTGTTCGGGGGTGGTGGCGAACGGCGCGAGCTTCATGACGTTGGGATACAGCGGCACCAGGGCCCCGGAGTCGCGACGCCCGGCCAGGGCGTGCTTGTCGATGCCGCAACGAGTCGCTTGAGCAACGGTCACGAGACCGAGTTGGGCCGACGCGATCGCCCGAATGCGCGCGTCGATATCGAAAGTGGATTGGAGTCGCGCCACGGTGGACCTCCGAGAGGGTTTCGGCCGATGCAGACGCGGGAAGGGAATGAGAAGTGTGGCCGCGAGGGTGTGACGGCTCGCTGCGGTGGGCGCGTGATTGGTATCTCAGTCGCCCCCGGGGCGACTGAGTGCACAACCTCCGGCTCAGGCGAAGGCTGCGTGGGCCGCCGCGAACGCCTGCGTGATCCTTGTCGCCAGGTCGGCGGCGCCCTCGGTGCTGCCGGCCCTTGTCTGTGACTCGAGTTCGCCGCACAACTCCGCCAGCTCGGTGGCGCCGAAGCTGGCGGCGTTGGACTTGAGGGTGTGGGACTGGCGCTTCAGCACGTCGAGATCACCAGTGGCGGCGGCCTGGGTGATCTGGGCCACGAGGGACGCGCCGTTGTCGAGGAATGACGACACCAGCCTCGCCATGGCTTCCGGGGTCGACGCGATCGTCCGCAGTCGGTCGAGGGCGACGGGGTCGAGGGCCGCGCGGCCGACGCTTGCCTGCGTGCCGTCGGCGCCGGGCCCGCTGGCGTTGGTTCCGGTTCCGGGCCCGTCGCTCCCGGGCGCACTATCGGCTCCGGTGGCTCCGGCGGTGGCGTCGGCGTTTCTCGACGAGGCCAGCGGGGTGGCAGCCAGGGCGGCGGCGAGTTCTTCGGGGCGGATGGGCTTGGACAGGTAGTCGTTCATGCCTGCCGCAAGGCACGCCTCGCGGTCGCCCTGCATGGCGTTGGCGGTCATGGCGACGATATGGACGCGAGCCCCGGCCGCCCTAGACGCACGGATGCGGCGGGTGGCTTCGATGCCGTCCATCTCCGGCATCTGCACATCCATGAGGACGAGGTCATACGGCAGCGTGGCCACGGCTTCGACCGCTTCGAGGCCGTTCGACGCGACGTCGGCCCGGTACCCCATCGACTCCAGCACCAGCAACGCGATCTGCTGGTTCACGTTGTTGTCCTCGGCCAGCAGGATGCGTAGCGGGTGACGTTCGCCGGGCGTCTTGGTGTCGCTCGGCGTTTGCACGCTCGCCGCCGCCGACGTGCCGTCGGAGAGCAAGGACACGAGCACGTCGAACAACTGCGACTGTTTCACCGGCTTGGCCAGCGCGGCTGCGAACACGGGGTCGACCTCGTCGGCGCCACCGAGTGACGTGTAGAGGACGAGCGGCAGATCAGGACGCAATGCGCGCAGACGATTTGCCAGTTCGAGCCCGTCCATCTCGGGCATGTGCATGTCGACGATCGCCAGGTCGAACGCATTGCCGCGCTCCACGAGCGCGAGCGCTTCGGGGCCTGACGCGAACGACTCGCAGTGCAGCCCCCACGCCTCGGTCTGCAGGTCGAGAATGCGGCGGTTGATGGCGTTGTCGTCGACGACCAGCACCCGCTTGCCGTTGAGTTCGGCGGGGACGCCCGCAGCGGCTCGGCGTGACGGCACGTCGGCGGCCGGCGCGGTGATCGTGAAGTGGAAGGTGGCGCCCGGCGCGGTGGTCGGATCGCTTTCCACCCACATCGTGCCCCCCATCAGCTCGGCGAGACGCTTGCTCACGGCGAGGCCGAGACCGGTGCCGCCGTACTTTCGCGTGGTCGACGAATCGAGCTGGCTGAACTCTTCGAACAACTTGTGAGCACGATCGGCGGGAATACCGATACCGGTGTCGCGAACAGCGAAGTGCAACTCGCCTTCGTGGTCGCCGGTGCCGGGTTCGAGCGTCAGCACCACCTCGCCGGATTCGGTGAACTTGACCGCGTTGCTGAGCAGGTTCACGAGGACCTGACGCAGACGGGTCACGTCACCCTCCACGCCGACGGGCACCGCGGGGTCGATGAGGAAGGCCAGCTCCAGGCCCTTGCGGGCCGCCGGTTCGGTGACGAGGTCGAACGCCGACTCAATACACGCGCGCAGATCAAATGGATGCTGTTCGAGCTCGAGGCGGCCGGCATCGATCTTGGAGAAGTCGAGGATGTCGTTGATGATGCCGAGCAACGACTCACCCGAGGAGCGAATGATCTCGGCGAACTCGCGTTGGCGGGGCGCCAGGTCGGTGTCCATGAGCAACCCGCTCATGCCGATGACGGCATTCATAGGTGTACGTATCTCATGGCTCATGGTGGCAAGGAACGACCCCTTCGCCGCATTGGCGTCGTCGGCAATGCGGGTCTGCTCCTCCAGTGCCTTGAACAGGTTCGCATTGCTGATGGCGATCGATGCCTGCTCGGCGAAGGCTTGGAGCGCGTGCCACTGACCATCATCGAATGGCCGAAGTGTCGATCGATAGAGCGTCAGGTGTCCGGCGTAGCTGCCGTCGGAGACGAGAGGCACCGACATGTGACTGCGGATCTCGAAGCGCTCGCCGTACTCCGCCAGGAACGAATCGCCCGATGATGCCTCGAAGAAGTCATCGAACTTGAAACGCTCAGCTCTCGTGTCGAGCAGGGGGAACTCCGTCGCGATCCTTTCCGCACTCATGTGGCCTCGAGCGAAGTCGATTCGATTCACGTCGCCGTACGGACGGGAAACAGCACCGGCATCCGCTTCGAACATAGCTATGGACCGGTCGATGATCCCGTCGAAGATGACCTCGAGATCACCCGGATGGGCACTGATGAGGCCGAGGATCTCGCTCGTGGCCGTTTGCAGTTCGAGTGACTCGGCGAGCTCGGTGTTGCGCTGCTCGATCTCGCGCAGCAGTCGGGCGTTCTCGACGGCGATGGCCGCCTGGTCGACGAAGTTCTTGAGCAACGCGACCTCTGCGTCGGTGTAGCCGCCGGGTTCGGCCCGTGAGAACGTCGCGACGCCGATCACCACGCTGTTCCGGATCATGGGGATGTTGAGGTTGCTGCGTCGGCCCCTGGAGCGCAGGACGGTGTCGGGATACCGGTCCGGGATGGTGTCGAAGTCGCGGATATGGGTGATCTGACCGGTGAACGCCGCCTCGCCCAGGGGGGTCAGGCCCATGGCAATGTCCACAATAGGAGCCGGTGGTCCAGACTGCACCCCCGGTCGGTCGGCCGTAGAGCCGACAACCATCCGATCTCCGTCGCGGACGTAGACGAGGGCGCCGGTCCCACCGCACAGCCGACTGGCGTGATTGGCAAGCGCATTGAACACCGGTGTCGGATCGAACCGGGCGGTGCTCACCGCGTCGAGCACGTCGGTCATCGCCGTCTGACGCTCCAGCGCAGCGTCGAGATCGTTGAAGAGTTTGGCGTTGCTGATGGCGATCGTCGCCTGGTCGGCGAAGGATTTGAGGATGCGACCGTCTTGCTCGTCGAACGGCTCGCCGGACCGGAACACCTCGATCATGCCGAGGACCTCACCCTCGTGCATCAGCCGGGCCACGGCCCGACGGGTGATACCACGGGTCGCGATGATCGTTGGCCACGACGGTATCGCCGATGCCGTCGATGATGAGGGCCGGTAGTCGTTGTTGAGGTTGAACGCCGCCGGCGCGACACGCGCCAAGATGTCGCCGATCGGGACTTCCCCTCCGACGTAGTCCTCGTCGGCCGATGACGCCTCCATGCGCAGCACGTCGTCTCTCCGGAGCCACACATCTCCGATTTGGGCCCCGACTAGGTGGCTCGCCTGCGCGAGGATCCCGTCGAGCACGGCCTTCAGGTCGCCGGGGTTGGCACTGATGAGGGCGAGGATCTCGCTGGTGGCTGTCTGTACTTCGAGTGACTCGGCCAACTCGTTGTTGCGGGCCTCGATCTCGCGCAGCAGCCTGGCGTTGTCGACCGCGATGGCGGCCTGATCGACGAACGTCCGGAGGGTCTCGATCTGGGCGTCGGTCTGCGGACCGAACTTCAAGAACCCGACCGACCCCACGGCGACGCCGTGACGCATCATCGGAATCGTGAGCTGGCTCCGCCCCGGGCGGCGGCCGACGAGCGTGTCGGCATAGCGGTCCGGCGGAACATCCCCCCAGTCTTTGATATGGATGAGCTTCCCGGTTCGGACTGCTTCAGCCGTTGCGGTTGCCCCGTCGATTGGCATGCGTTTCCCGAGGAAGTCGGCCAGCGCTTCTTCGACGTCGACACCCTCAGAGGTGGTACCCGCGAGGACCGCAGCGACCCGGAGCTCGTCGCCCTCTGTCGTCGAGACCACCACGCTCCCACCGTCGTTCACCCGTTGCGCGTGTCGAGCGAGCGTCGCGAACACGGGTTCAAGGTCGAGCCTGGCTTTGCTGACGGCGTCGAGCACCTCGGTCATCGCCGTCTGGCGGACGAGTGCTTCGTCGAGATCGTTGAACAGCTTTGCGTTGGCGATGGCGATCGCTGCCTGGTCGGCAAAGGCTTGGAGTATGCGCCCGTGGCGCGGCTCGAATGGCCGAACCTCGTTGCGGTTGACATTGATCGACCCGAAGAGAACCTCATCGACAACCAGTGGCACGCTTACGTAGCTGTGCACGGGTCGACCGCGCCGGGCGGCAACATCCGGTCTGACCACCGAAAGGTCGTCGTGAAAGCGCATTTGCGTTCGATCGACGTCATCCGGAATAGAGAAGCGCTGTCCGACTGCTGAGCGGTTCTCTGCGATGCTCGTCGCCTCGAGGACTCCATAGTTTTCTTCGAGCCGAAGGATCCCACTGCCGTCGGCATCACACAGCCGGGCCGCCTGCTCCACGATGCCGTCGAACACCGCCTGCAGGTTGCCGGGGCTGTCGCTGATCAACGCAAGAACTTCGCTGGTTGCTGTCTGCAGTTCGAGTGACTCGGCCAACTCGTTGTTGCGCGCCTCGATCTCTCGCAGAAGTCGGGCGTTGTCTACGGCGATGGCCGCCTGGTTGGCGAAGGTCTGGAGGAGCGCGACCTGGGAGTCGGTGAGGTCGGCGGGGTAGTCACCCATGAAGGCGAGGGCCCCCACGGCGACGTCGTTGCGCAGCATCGGTACGACGAGCGACGCCTTCGCCCCGACCACCCGCGCGTTGGCGTTGGGGAGGTAGTCGGCGGGCATTGATGACCAGTCGCGGACATGCACGAGTTCGCCCGTGAGGCACGCAAGTCCTGTAGGGCTCGAGTCATCGATCGGGAGCCGCGCCCCGAAGGTCGCGTATCCCTCGGCCCCCGTCTCGACAGCCCGTGATGCGATCACGAGGTTGTCGCCGTCGCGAAGAACCACCAGCGCTTCGTGCCCTCCGCAGAGTCGTCCGGCATGGCGAGCCACCACGTCGTACACGGGCTGGAGGTCAAGCCTCGCAGTGCTCACCGCGTCGAGCACGTCGGTCATCGCGGTCTGGCGGGCTAGCGCTTCGTCGAGGTCGTTGAACAGCTTGGCGTTGCTGATGGCGATCGCTGCCTGATCGGCGAACGCCTGCAGCACCGCCGCCTGCTGCGCATCGAACGGACGAACCTCGTGGCGAATGAGGTTGAGGTTGCCGATCCACTCGGCGTCGTTGAACAACGGAACGCTGATGAACGACCTGATGTCGAACTCGGCGAAGCTGGTGTAGGTCGCAACTTCAGCGAGGTCGTCTACCAAGACTGGCTCGTGCCGATCCCGGGCTTCCCGGGTCGTCGACATCGCCCGGAACTCCCGGCCGAGCGCGCCGCTCGCTCGTTCGCCGAAGGTTGCCGCGGCCCTCACGCCGTCGTCGCCGAGGGGGTCGCCTCGTTCGTCCGTGCGTCCCACGGCCTGTGCACTTGCGATCGGCAGCATCGCGGTACCGGCGTCGGCGTCGCACAGCTCGGCCGCCTTCGCGAGGATTCCTTCGAGGACGACGCGCAGATCGCCGGGATTGGCGCTGATGAGGCGAAGCACATCGCTTGTTGCCGTTTGCAGTTCGAGTGACTCGGCGAGATCGGCATTGCGCTCCTCGATCTCGCGTAGAAGCCGGGCGTTCTCGACGGCGATGGCGGCTTGGTTGGCGAACGTCTTGAGAAGGGCGATCTCGGCATCGGTGAAGCCGCCCGTGAAGTCGCGGATGAGCTTGAGGGACCCGATGACCCGACCGTCGCGGAGCATGGGCACGTCCACCGAGCTCTTGAGTGGAAGCCCGGTTGCCCGGCTTCGAGCTGACGGGTAGATGTCGAGGGGGAGCTCATCCCAATTCCGTACGTGCACGACCTCACCGCGAAGTAGGCAATCGCCGGTCGGGGAGTTGGCGTCGATCGGCACCCGGAGATGTCCCGTTAGCGAAGCCTTTCTCTGTTCCTGCTCCGCCAAGTCTCGTGTGCTGATGCTTGCGATGACGGCTTCATCACCCTCGACCAGTTGGATGAGGGAGATCCAAGCGCGGCTCAACGCAGCGGCGTGGTACGCAATGCGGTCGAACACCGGCTGGGGGTCGTAGCGGGCCGTGCTGACAGCATCGAGCACGTCGGTCATGGCGGTCTGACGAGCGAGCGCTTCGTCGAGATCGTTGAACAACTTGGCGTTGCTGATGGCGATCGCCGCTTGATCAGCGAAGGCCTGCAGGATGACGAAGCGATCGTCGTCGAAGGGCTCAGCCGTCGTGCGGTAGACGTTGATGTTGCCGAAGTACTCCTGATCGTTGAGGAGCGGGATGGACATCCGCGACCGGATGTTGTTCGCCGTGAACACACGTCCGAGCGAATGGAAGCCGGAGTGTTTGGGATTGCCGGCTCGGTCAGGGTCCAGTTTGGCGACGGCCTGCAGACTCTCGAGGACGTCGTCGGTCTTGGATGGGCCTGAACCGCGAACAAGTGCGGCCGGGAGAGTGATGCCGAGCAACTCCGTCGCAGCTGCGCCGAATGTGAATTCAATCGTGTTCGTCTCGCCGTGATTCTGCCCGATCGCTCCACAGTCGGCACCGCATAGAGCGACCGCTCGTTGGAGTATGCCGTCGAAGACCGCTCGCAGGTCGCCCGGGTTGGCACTGATGAGCGCGAGTACTTCACTCGTCGCAGTCTGCAGTTCGAGCGACTCGGCCAGATCGGAGTTGCGGTCCTCCAGCGCGTTGAACAGTCGGGCGTTGTCGAGGGCGATGACGGCCTGGTCGGCGAGACCTTCGAGGAGACGGATCTCGTCGGGCGAGAAGGCGACCGGCACATCGCGCCGGGCGATGATGAACCCGACGTTGCCCGTACTGCCGAGGAGGGGAACGAACAGGATCGCTCCTTCGATGACGCCGTCGGCTTCGGCGATGGCGGCGGGCGTTGGATTCTCCATGGACCACGAGACGACGGAGCCAACGAGTTGCTCGGCCCGCCCAGAAGCGAGAACGTCGTCCATGATCCGGTTGAGCCTCGGCGTCCTGCCGCTGCTGTCAGTGGTCCTGAACCCGCGGATCTCATCCCAGGTCGTGACCGCACCATCTCTGCTGCCGAAGGTGACCGCCATGTGAGAGGCATTCGACAGTCGTTGCGCCGTGCGGGCAATCTCGGGGAGCGTCCGCTCGAGGTCGCCCGGTGACGAGCTGATGACCCGCATGACCTCAGCACTTGCCGTCTGTTGCTCCAACGCAGCATCGAGGTCGTTGAAGAGCTTCGCATTGGCGATGGCGATGGCGGCCTGTTGGGCGAAGGCCTCGCCGACTCGCACGTCGGCGGGCCCGAACGGCCGCACTTCTGTGCGACCGATGGTGATCACGCCAACGAGCGCGTCATCGTGGAACATTGGGATCGCCATCGAGCTACGAAGGTTTGCTCGACGGGTGGCGTTCGCCGTGACGGGATCAGTGTGGAGGACGGCGAGGTAGTCGTCGAGCAGCACCACGGATCGCCGGCGGATGGCTTCGCCCGTGCTCTGAGAAGCCTCGTTAGAGCGGCCGCCCATTGCTCGGTGTCCGAGGGCGAGGTCGACATTGAGCGCAGCTACGACCTCGGTGTGATGACCGTCCTCTATGAGGATGGCACCGACCTGCGCATCACACAGCTCGGCGATACGACGCAGCACCGTGTCGAGCACAACCGGGAGATCTCCCGGGTGTTCACTGATGAGACGCAGCACGTCACTCGTAGCCGTTTGCAGGGCGAGCGCGTCGGCCACCTCTCGGCGCTGTTGCGCCGCGGTGACGGCATTGTCGGCCTGCGCGGCGAAGGACTGCAGCAACGCCACCTCGTCGTCGGTGAACGGATCGATCTCGCGTCGGGCGACGAAGATTCCGAGCGGAGCGGCGGAGGTGAGAAGTGGTACGTACGCGGACGATTTGGTCTTCGTGATGACGGCTGCATCCCGTGATTGTGCGTACTCGTCGCCGAGCGCCGATTGATCATCGAATCGGAGCACGTTTCGATCGCGCAGGACCTCGGTGAGCGCCGAGACGTCACTGTGGTCACGGAAACCTTTCAACCGGCGTCCGTCCCCGGCCATGTTGAAGCCGTAGTTGGCGATTCGCCCGCCTTCCCCCACGAAAACGGACGCAATAGCCCCACCTGCGAGCGCGGCCGAATGGAACGCGATCTCGCACAACACCGCTTCGAGATCGTCGCCGGCCTCGGCCACGGCGCGCAACACGCCGGCGAGCGCGGCCTCACGGCGCTCGGCCCGGGCCAGACGCGCCGCCAGATCGGTGGGTTCGTCGGCTGGTTGGCTGTCTGCTGCCGTCACGCGACTCCTCGTGGCTGTGTTCCGTGCCGTTCAGCAAACCACGGATGGGCGAGTACCACCGTGATCGAGATCACACAACTCGCCCGGAGTTCGGGGTTTCCGTGGCTCTGGGAGCAACGCAGACCCCGAACTACCGAAGTCGGACTTGATCGCTAGAGGTGGGACTCGAAGTCCATCCGTTGGTGAAGGATTCGTTCGACATGAACCGTGGCCTCGGCCTCTCGGTAGAACACGACATGTGAGCCGACGACGAGTCGAAGGTAGCCGGGCAGCTCGTCGCCGCAGCTCCGCCGCAGCGACGGAGTTTCGGCCACGCGATCGATGGCCATCCTGATCCCCGCGAGGTACGTCTTTGCTTGTGTCTGGCCCCACGTTGCCATCGTGTAATCCCGTACTGCGATGAGGTCGCGGGTGGCTCGTCGGCTCTGTGTCCAGACCGTGCGGCTCAATGCGGATCGTCAATTGCGGCAATGAACGCGTCGAAATCGAAGCCGTGATCGACGCCACTCGATGCTCCGTCGGCGAGAGCTCGGCGAAGATCGGCCAACTTCGCCTCGTGCTGTTCGAGAAGCCGCAGTCCTGCTCGCACGACCTCGCTGGTAGACCCGTAGCGCCCTTCATCGACCTGACGCTCGGCAAAGTCAACGAAGTGGTCCGTGAGGACTACCGACGTGTTCTTTTTCGCTGCCATGTGTTCCTCCTCACCTCATATTACCAAGGCTTGGTACATCCTGGAAGCCCGAAGGTTCGGGATGTCAGTCGCTATGGGAGCTACGCCGACCGCGAACTCCCGGCCCGTCCGCCCGGTCTGCATTGGGCGTAACGCAAGACCCGCTCAGTAGGGTGATCGGATGAGCAGCGGATTGAGCGAGAGTTGGGCCACGCTGTGGGAGGCGCTGGCGGACCAGCAGCCCGACCACACTGCAGTGGTCGTCGGGCAGCGGGCGATGTCGTGGCGTGAGCTCGACGACTCCGGTGCCCGGGTGGCGGCGTTCTTCGCGGCGAACGGTGTCGGGCACGGCACCAAGGTGGCGCAGTTGCTCTACAACTGCCCCGAATACCTCATCACCGTCTACGCCGCCTTCAAGCAGCGGGCCACCCCGGTGAACGTGAACTACCGGTACCTGGCCGACGAGATCGTCTACGTGCTCGACAACGCCGATGCCGAGGTGCTCGTCTTCCACGGCGCCATGGCCGACCGCGTCGCTGCGGCGGCTGCGCGTCTGCCGAAGCTGCGTCTGGTCATTCAGGTCGACGACGGTGCGCCACTCCTCGAAGGCGCCACCTTCTTCCACGACGTGCTCGCCCAGTTCGAACCCGCGCCGAGGATCGAGCGCAGTGGCGAGGACGTCCTGTTCCTCTACACCGGCGGCACCACCGGCATGCCCAAGGGCGTGATGTGGCGCCACGTCGACCTGTGGGGTGCGCTCGCATCGACGGGCTACCTCGCCGCGGGCCTGGAGCTGCCGACCACGCCGAAACAAGTGGGTGAAACGGCGGCGATGCTGCAGGCCGCAGGACGCAGCCCGGTCAACCTCTGCGCCCCGCCGCTCATGCACGGAACCGCGCTCTTCCTGGCGATCGGTGCGTTCGTGATGGGCGGCAGCGTGGTGCTGCTCGGCAATCGCGGCTTCGATGCGAACGAACTCTTGGGGCTCATCGAGCAGCACGGCGTGACGCAGCTCTCCATCGTCGGCGACGCCTTCGCCCGACCGATCGTCGCCGCGCTCGACGCCGGAACCTATGACCTCTCGTCACTCCAGCGCATCGTCTCGACCGGGGCGACGCTCAGCTCGGAACTCAAGGTCGGTATCCAGCGCGCTGCGCCCTCCGCCTTGATCATGGACATGATCGGCGCCAGTGAGGGTGGCCCGTTCGCGCTCTGCATCACGCCGCCGGGAACGAAACCGGCCGACACCGCCGTGTTCACCGCTCCGCCGAACGCCGTCACCCTCGACGATGACGGCCAGGTGATCGAGCGGGGGAGTGGCACACCCGGCAGGCTCGCCGTGAGCGGACCGATGCCCGTCGGCTATTACAAGGATGAGGCCAAGTCGGCGGCGACGTTCCCGGTGGTCGACGGTATTCGCTACACCGTCCCCGGCGACTTCGCCATCATCGACGACGACGGCACCGTGCACCTGCTCGGCCGCGGCTCCGTATGCATTAACACCGGAGGCGAGAAGGTCTATCCCGAAGAGGTCGAGGTCGCAGCGCGCAGCCATGCCGGCGTGCTCGACTGCAACGCCATCGGTGTCGCCGATGAACGCTTCGGCGAGATCGTCGTGTTGGTCGCGTCACGGGCACCCGGTTCGACGGTGACCGACGACGAGCTCATCGCCCACATCCGCACGCTGGTCGCGCCGTACAAGGCGCCGAAGCGCATCGTGTGGGTCGACGCCGTTTACCGCAGCCCGAGCGGTAAGGCCGACTACCGCTGGGCAAAAGAAGCCGGCGCCGCCGCTGCGCAGTAGCAAGCCTCGCCGCGGAGCCGCTTCGCCGCACATCGAGCATTTCGCCGCACATCGAACTCCCCGTGCCGCACATCGGCCCGAAAACCGATGACTCGCGCCAAATTTTGTCGATGTGCGGCAGGACGGCGCTGATGTGCGGCAAGCGGGCGCTCGGCGATGTGCGGCAGGACGGCGCTGATGTGAGGCAAGTGGGTGCTCGGCGATGTGCGGCAGGACGGCGCTGATGTGCGGTAGGAGCCGTTTACGTGTAGCGGAGGGAGCCGGGGGTGGTGAGCAGTTCGCCTGACTCCAGCCACGTCTTCAGGCCCGACAGGATCATGGGCCAGCCGCCGTAGAGTTCGTCACAGCCACCTTCGCGGAGTTGGTCGTGGGTGACAACGAGGCGACACGAGTCTTCGATCTGGTCGATCTCCCACGTGACGCGCGAGGTGCCTTCGGCCTTTGCCTCGTCGCTCCACAATGCGACCATCGTCTGCACCAACCTTCGGGGTGGGTCGATCTCGAGGATTACGCCTTCGCCGAGGAGTCCGTCGGCCTTCGGTGACTGCATCTTGTAGGGCGACCCGACGGCCCAGTCCGTGATGTGCGCGGCGCCGAAGTTGTACTTGGCCCGGATCTCCGGATCGGTGATCGCCTTCCACAACTGTTCGGGAGTGGTGCGGATGTAGATCTCGTAGACCTTCTCCACGGTCCGGGGTGTCTCGTGCATGTCGTTCTCCAGTTCTCGTTTGAGGCCGAGGAGGCCTGTCGACGAGGCTTCGGCGTACTTGGTGACCCAGCGTTCGTGGATGGTCTGGATCGGAACGGTGTTGAGCAAGTGCAACTTCTCCCGGCCACGACGTTTCGTGACGATGAGCCCGGCGTTCTCGAGTTGACGAAGGTGCTTCATCACCGCGATCCGGCTCATAGCGAACCGCCCTTCCAATGCCGACAGGGTCTGCCCGTCTTCGATGAACAGCGCGTCGAGCACCGATCGTCGGGTCGGGTCGGCGAGCGCTTTGAAGATCGCGTCCACGTGATTCACGATACGTAACCATAAGGTTACCTGTCAAGCCGCCCTCTCTGCCGGAAGCCCAGATCGCCGCTCTTCACGCGCAGATCGAGGCTCCTTCACGCACAGATCGGGCCGAAAGGGGTGCAAACCTGCAGAAACGGATCGATGTGTGGGCGAAATCGAGCGATGTGCGCAGGCGGGGCAGGAGCTATGCGTCGGGCCGACGATGGGCCACTCCGGGACGACGCTGGTTGGCTGTCACAGGGGGTGTGTGACGATGGCGGGGTGGGAACGAACAGCCAGCGACGTCGAGATGCCAAGCGGCGCAAGGTACGCGCGCAGATGAATTCGAAGAGACCGTCAAACGATCGGATCGCACCGCCGCGTCGGCCGGTCCACGACGTCGGCGTGCCGACGGCAGAGCTCGTCGACCAATTCGTGACCGCGGCGATCGGTGCGTCGATGTCCGGCGACGATGTTCTGCTGACCCGCTGGTGTGACGGGCTCGAGGCGCTTGCCCTCACCCAGCCCGACGAAACGCTCGCCGTGTTACGACGTCGACTCACGAGCGCGGTGTCGTCGATGTGGACCTTCGGGTGGCAGCCGCTCGACCTGGTGCACGTTCTTCTGCATCGCACCGCGGCGACGCATCGAAGTGTGCTTGTGGCGGCGATCGTTGCCGAGCATGCTGCGCTGGTCGCTGGGGGACCTGGCGCGAACGTGGATCCTCGGTGGTCAGCGCAGCTCGACCGGATCAACGCGGTGTCCGAGCCCGAGAGCACGATGACCCTCCTCTTCGCGACGACCGGAGCCGACGACCCGGCCAAGCTCACGGCCGAAGTCGGCTTCGTGATCGATCTGCTCGCCGTGATCGTCACCCTGCCGAGGCTCGAACGGCTCATGCCTCCGCCTGGAGAAGCGCACGCACCGAGTCCACGCTCGACCCCCTGGGCACCGTCGTCGCACCTCGACGCGAAGGTGCTTGCCCGCGTCCGCGCCCTGTTGGCCAAGGCCGAGTCGACCACGTTCGACGAAGAGGCCGACGCCCTCACGTCCAAGGCCCAGGAGCTGATGGCTCGCCACGCAATCGACCTCGCCATGCTCGACGCGTCAGCTCCGAACCACGGCGCGCCCGTGGCGCGGCGGATTCATCTCGACGATCCCTACGTCGATGCGAAGTCGACCCTCCTCTCGATTGTAGCTGCGGAGAACCGCTGTCGATCGGTCTTCACCCCGGGCTTCGGGTTCTCCACGGTGTTCGGATTCGACGCCGATATCGACATTGTCGAGTTGCTGTTCACCTCGCTGCTCACCCAGGCCACTTCGTCGATGGTCGCAGTCGACAAGCAGGTCGACCGTAACGGCAGGTCGCGCACCCGGTCATTTCGTCAGTCGTTCCTCGTAGCCTTCGCCTACCGGATCGGCGAACGACTCCGCGAGGCCAACGAAGCCGCGGCCAGTCAAGCCGCAGAGGATCTGGGCGACGCGTTCCTGCCGGTGCTCGCCACCCGGGCGGTGCAGGTCGAAACCCTGGTCACCGAGATCTTCCCGAAGACGCGGTCGAAGCGCAGCGCCGTCTCCAACGCCGACGGCTGGCACGCCGGGCGCGCCGCCGCCGATAAGGCATCCATCCGTCCGCCCGGCTCGCTCCCACGATCTCGCGGATAGAGGGTTTTCTCCGGGGCGCCGGTCTGGCTTGGTGAGCGGCGGACCAGCTACCTCCTGCACCTCCTCCCGCCAAAAGAGCGTGCTGGGCCCTAACAGGGTGTCGGCATCCCGCACCCGCCAATTCGGCGTCCCACATAAGTCGATTCCGCGTGGCAGGTTCGAGAAAACAGGGCATGTGGGATGCCGCGGAGGAGGGTGTGGGATTTCCGGCGCTGCCACGCAGCTCAAGCCGTCGCTCGAAGCGCGCCGTGGTTGACTGAACCCATGGCGTCAACTGCTGTCCCTCCCGTGTCGTCACTGCTCGACCTGACCGGTCGGGTCGCGCTCGTGACGGGGGCGAGTGGGAACATCGGCGCCGGAATCGCCCGCCGCCTCCACGAAGCCGGCGCCGCAGTGGCGCTACACGCAGGTCGGAACCGGGCGTCAGCCGACGCGCTCGGTGCAGAACTGGCCGAACGGGTGATCGTGGTGCAGGGCGACGTGGAGCGCGACGCCGACCGGCTCTGCGACGAGACGATCGCCGCCTTCGGGCGGCTCGACATCGTGGTGAACAACGCCGGCATCCAGCCGGTCGCGCCCTTCATGGATCTCACGGCGGACGATCGTTCCGAGATGCTCCGCATCAATGTCGGAGGCGTCATGGCGATGACCCACGGCGCGGCGGCGCGGATGCCCGACGGGGGCTGCGTCGTCAACATCTCCTCGATCGAGGGACTGCAGCCGGCGTTCATGCACAGCCACTACACGACGTCGAAGGCGGCGGTGCTCATGCACACCCGCGCCGCGGCGTTGGAGCTCGGCGCCCGGGGCATTCGGGTGAACGCCGTTGCCCCCGGGCTCATCCATGTCGACGGCATCGAAGACGGTTGGCCGGAAGGCGTCGCCCGCTGGCACGCCGCAGCTCCTCTGCAGCGTCTCGGGGAGCCGAGCGACATCGGCGACGCGGTGCTCTTCCTCGTGTCGCCCATGGCGCGGTGGATCACCGGCGCGACGTTGGTCGTCGATGGGGGAGTGCTCACCCACAACACCTGGTGATGGTCGTGTCATCGAGCGGTGGGGAGTGCTCACCCACAACACCTGGTGATGGTCTCGTCATTCAGGGGCGCTGTTGCGCCTCTCGGCTTCGCTCCAACTCTCGCATCGGCGGGGGTGTGGTCAGCGGCGGGCGACCAGCATGACCGACTCTGCCGGGCCGCCCCGGCGGATCGGCTCCAACGCGTCGAACTCGATCGCGAAGCCGCGAGCCCGCAGCGCGTCCCGGAACGATGCGGCCAACGCCTCGGCGATCACCCATGCCACGACGGAATGTTCGGCGAGCACCTCGACGATCCGCGGCACCGCGGCGGCGTCGACGTGACCACTCGTGAACGTGCCGGCGGAGATCGACGCAGCGTAACGCTCAGTGCCAGCGTGATCGTCGACCGCCGCGAACGGCTTCGTCAGGTCGACCATACGGAGGGTCCGATACGACCGGCGTTGTGCCGCGACCTCAAGCATGTCGGGCGAGATGTCCCAGCCGTCGATCGCGGTGAACCCACGATCACGCAGGTGCGTGGCGACCACTCCCGTGCCGCAACCGAGGTCGAGTACGGGTGCGTCGAGATCGGCGTGGTGTTCGGCCAAGAGATCGGCAATACGCGATGAGCCGATGACACCGAGCGTGTCGAAGACATCACGCTCGTAGTTCTCCGCCCAATCGCGGTAGAGAGCGACGGCGTCCTCGGTCGATCGCAGCGCACGTGCCCTGGCGACGAGGTCAGCGGCGCGGTCAGTCATACGCTCCCCGACTTTGAACAATGGATGATGATCTCGACCCGGCGTTGGGCCCGTGCTCGAATACGTGCTGAGCTGTCATCGCGCGTCCCGTGACATCAACTGAGGAGTTCGAAACATGTCTGCATACATCATCGCCGATGTCGAGGTTCACGACCCGGTGGCCTACGAGCCCTACCGAACGATGGCGGCCGTCGCAATAGCCGAACACGGCGGGCGTTACCTCGTCCGGGGCGGCGAGGTCGAAGTGCGCGAGGGAACCTGGCAACCGCGCCGGACCGTCATCCTGGAGTTCGAGAGCTTCGCAAAGGCGAAGGCGTTCTATGAGTCCGACGACTACGCCCCTGCGCTCGCGCTCCGAAAGAGCATCGCAACGACGAACCTGGTGATCGTCGACGGCTACACGCCGCCGGTCTAACGCGGGCCACTCGACCTCGGTCGGGTCGCCGTAGATTCCTGCTGGCGCGTTGTTACGGCAGGTTGCCCATTTCTGTCGGCGTCGCGTCGGGTGCAGCTTCTGGCGGCCGCTCGCACATCGGAGGCTGTGCTGGGCTCGCGATCTTGCCAGGCTCAGATCGATGCCGCGGAGCCCCACATCGCGGCGTCGCGGTGTTCGTCGTTCGGAGCGTGAAGGGGGTGACGATGATGTCGATAGCCCGCAGGTGCTTGTTCGTCGATCGAGCGCGTCAGCCGGCGGTGGCGCAGTTGATCTTGACGACCGCGCCATTGTTGTAGCTGGTTCGTCCACAGGAGTTGATAGACGAACCCGATCGCATCTTCGAATAGATGGATCCGGGGCCCGACATCGTCCGCTTGGTGCTCGTCTTGTATCCACCCATGTAGGCCGTTGCGCTGGTCACCGCAGCGGTGCCCCCGGCCGAGGACGTGACGCGAGCCCACGACGCATTGCAGCGGCGCGAGTAACGAAGCGTCACGACCTGTCGACCGAACGTGCCTCCGGACGCGCGGTCTTCATCGACCACTCGGTTGATGCTGACGGCGTCGGCTGCACAACCCATCGTTACCGGGCTCTTGCCATTGCATCCCGATCCCCGGCATCCGGCGGCGGAAGCAGCGCCAGCGAAACCGAGTGGGGTGAGGGTTGCCACAACAATGAAGCCGAGCATGACGGTGAAACGGGTCAAACGTGACGTGTCCATGGTTGTTCCTCCGTCGGCGCGCTTCATCGGTGCACATACCAACCATGCCACACCTCGAGCAGGCAGATCTACCTTCGCTGCGCGAGTTGACAAATTAGGTCGAATGACCTAATTTGTCGTTCGTGGACGCAAGAGCCCCCGTTCGCCGAGCGCAGCAGCGAGGGACGCTGACGCGGACCGACCTCTTGCAGGCGGCGTTGCGGGAGTTCGCCTCGGTGGGTTTTGAGGCAGCGTCGACCAGGGCCATCGCCGCAGGGGCCGGAGTGCGCCAGGGGCAGCTCACGTATCACTTCGAGACGAAAGACGACCTGTGGCGGGCCACGGTTGATCACCTGTTCGAGCGCTTCGACACGGAATTCGCCGCTGGTCTGGCGTCGACCATCGGCGCTGGCATCGACGGCGCCGTCACCGACGCGGTGTCAGCGTTCGAAGCGAGTGTTCGGGCGCTGGTCCGGGCCGTTTCGAAGCTCCCTGAACTGAACCGGGTCATGGTGCACGAGGCGACCGACGACTCTGACCGTCTGACGTGGATCGTGGAGACCCATGTCCGGCGGCGGTTCGAACAACTGGCCGCGCTCTGGGCCGAAGTGAAGGCGCGTGGAGCGACGCACCTCGACGCAGATCCGGTGGTGCTCTACTACTGCCTCCTCGGCGCAGCGTCCCTTCTCTACGTGAATGCGCCTGAGGCCAGAAAGCTCGAAGGCGGAAAGAGAACCTCGGGAGCAGCTGCGGCGGCGCGAGTCGAGGCCCACGCCGACACGCTTGTCGCGATGCTGTTGGGTCCGCAACGAACACCGACGAAGCGTCGGCCCGCCAAACGAAACAACCGAACGAAGGGAACCTGAACAATGGGAATCCGAATGGCAATCACTTGCGGCCGTGACGCTCGTCGACCCGCCGCACGTCGACAGAGCGGCGAGCCCACGGTGACGTCATGACCGTGAAGGTGAAGGACATCGCGTTCGTGCGGTTCCGCGCTCCCGACCTCGACGCGATGGAGGCATTCCTCACCGAGTTCGGCATGCAGCGTTCTGGTCGCGACGAGTCGACGCTCTACATGCGCGCGGGCAACGCCGAAGGTTACGTCCACGTGACCCATCTCGGCGACGAGCCCGCCTTCATCGGCCTTGCGTTCGAGGCCAGTAGTGAGGACGAACTCTCCGAATTGTCGGCGATCGATGGATTCTCCGCCGTCAGCGATCTCGACGGGCCGGGGGGCGGCCGCGTCGTTCGCGCTGTTGACCCGAACGGGTTCCAGGTTGAGGTCGTGGCCAACCGTCACCCGGTCGGTCGACTGCCCCTTCCGATCACTTCGCTTCGCAACGCTGCGACCGACCGGACCCGGGTCGGTGCGCCGGTTCGACTCGCTTCCGGTCCGTCACATGTGCAGCGGCTCGGGCACTGCGTGCTCGACGTGCTCGACTTCCGGGCCAGTGAAGCCTGGTACAAGGAGCGCTTCGGTCTCGTGACCTCCGATGAGATCGCCCTCAATGAACGCACCGCGCTCGGAGCGTTCCTGCGGTGCGACCAGGGTGAGCGCCACGTCGACCATCACACGCTGTTTCTCGTCGGCATCGGTCGTGCCCGGTTCAACCACGCGGCGTTCGAGGTTGCCGACTTTGACGATCTGATGAGCGGCCATACCCACCTGAAGGCGAACAACCGCACGCCGCAGTGGGGAATCGGCCGTCACGTGCTCGGCAGTCAGATCTACGACTATTGGCTCGACCCGCACGGCCACATGCTCGAACACTGGACCGACGGCGACCTGTTCAACAACGAAACACCCGCCAACGTCGCCAGCCTTGGCGACCTGCTGGCCTCGCAGTGGGGACCAACCCACGGCGGGCCTCCGGCCTGACGGTCACCAACGAGCAAAGGAACCTTCACATGGCACTGCTTCCGCTTTGCGCTGAACCGTTCAAACTCCCGACCGACCGCGACATGTTGCCGTCGGAGCGACGGGAGTTCGTCAACACGCATCGCACCTGCGTGCTTTCCTACGCCCGCCGCGCCGATGGCCCGGCCCAGTCGGTCGTCTATTACATCCCGACCAATGACGGTGAGCTCCTGATCGCGACGATGGGAGCGCGGGCGAAAGCCAAAGCGGTCGATCGGCTCGGCAAGGTAAGTGTGCTTATTCTCGACGAGCAATGGCCCGTCGGGTACCTCCAGGTGTACTGGGACGCGGTGGTCGATCGGGACCCCACGATCGTGGTCGATGTGATGATGGCGGTCGCCGGCCGGATGTCGGGCGCGCCGCTCGGCGAGGACGCCCGTCCGTTCGTCGAGCAGATGGCCAAGGACGAAGGCCGGGTCGTGTTGCGCTGCCGGCCGTACGCAACGTTCGCGACTCCGCCCCGACACCTCCACAACAACGATCAGGACGAAAAGGTCACCCATTGGCTGTCGGGTTCCGTTGCCTGGGAAGCCGCTCACCCGACTCCAGAGGGCAACTGAAGTCGGCTGCGTCGACCCCGGGGCTCAGGAAGCGCTCAGCCCCAGGCGCCCGGCACGGGATGCGCGTTCCAGGTTTCGGTGATCTTGGCGTCGACGATGCGGAAAACCTCTATCCCGGATATGACCTGTTCGTCGCCGAGGTCGGCTTCGTAGCAACTCGAGACGAATTGTCCTTCTGACACTGTGACCTTGTTTCGGAAGCGGGCGTTCGGGAACCTCGTCAAGAACCCGGCGATGCGCGCCTTGTTGTCGTCGAGTGACATCGTGATCAAGCTGCCGGCCTCATGGCGCAGACACGGGTCGGCAATGAATCGGCCCGCTGCCTCGGGGTCACGGGCGTCATAGACCGCTTCGGTGTACGCCTGCAGGAATTCCTCGTTTGTCACGGCTGAAACGCTACAACGCCGCCATCGCCAAGGGCTCGGTGGGAGACGGTTTCCGTCGCTTCATCCCTGCGGCCGAAGGGGGTTCGAGGTTGCGAACCCCCGTCGGCGGGCTGCAGCGAGAAGTCGATCGTCGGCCGAAGCGAAGACCGCGGCGCCCGATGCGACGCTCGCAGCGAGGTGGATTGCGTCGTAGCCACGGAGCTTCTCGCTCTCCGCAAGATCGCCGGCCAATCGAATCAACGCAGTGCTGATGACGACCGCATCGACCTGGGCCCAGAGGCCCTCGAGTTCCGCCTTGGCCGCCGAATGTGAGCGCGTGTTCAGCCGGGCGCTGCGATGTGCCGCGGCCAGGGCTGCGCGTGCTTCGGTGTAACCGATTTCGGCGCAGACGACGTAGTCGGATTCCAACCAGAGTCGTTCTGCGGTATCACCACCGATTTCGTCCTCGACTAGGAGCTCGAGAACGACCGAAGTATCGACGTAGGTGATCACCCTCGTTGCTCGGCCACAATGTCAGCGAGCGACGAAGAACCGTCGGCGATCTTGACTCGCCGTGCGGGCAGTCGACGACGCGGCTGGATCGCCGGTTGAACGATGCCGGCAGCAACGAGCTCCGCCATGCGGTCGACGTCGCCGCCGACTCGGCTCAATCGAGCGATCGGTCGACCGTGCTCGGTCACCGTGATTTGTTCGCCGGCCTTGACGCGATCGAGGAAGCTGCTCAACTGATTCTTGAGTTCGCGGACCCCGACGGTCGATCCGAGTCGAGATGTGGCTACACCCATTACATGATTGTAGCCCGCCTCCGGACGTCATGTCGATGTCTCGACGCCCACAACCCGCCGGAGGCGCTGGGTTGAAGACCAGCTCGATGCCATCTCCCCCAACGCGAAAACCGTATCTCGCTGGCGAAACGGCGCGGCGCCCGCTGACCCGGTGATCTGCGAGGCTGGAGGTTCTGGTGGCAACGGTCCGGGGTGGCGCATGAGTCAGACAATCAACGAGCGAAGCGCCGGTCACGTCGAGCGGATCGTACAGACCCCGCCCGACGCGTCGCCGCCCGACAAGCCGCTGCTCACTCGTATCCGTGAGTCGGTGATCGGCGACGATCTGGTCATGGATGGTCCGTACGGTCCTCGCCGGATCACCTATGCCGACTACACCGCGTCGGGACGCGCCCTCTCGTTCATCGAGGACTACATCCGAGAGGAAGTGCTCCCGCGCTACGCCAATACCCACACCGAGTCGTCGGGCACCGGTCTGCAGACCACCCGCCTCCGCGAGGACGCGCGCCGCATCATCCACGACGCCGTCGGCGGTGACGACGAGGTCTGCGTGATCTTCGCCGGGTCCGGTGCGACCGGTGCGGTCGACCGGCTGATCGGGATCATGACCCTGCGGATCCCCGCCGACCTCGATGATCGCTACCACCTCTCGTCGCTGATCCCGAAGGATGAGCGACCCGTCGTCTTCGTCGGCCCGTTCGAGCACCACACCAACGAGCTGCCGTGGCGCGAGTCGATTGCCGATGTCGTGGTCATCCCCGAAGATGCCGACGGACATATCGACCTCGAACGTCTCGAAGCCGAGCTTGTCGCGTACGCCGACCGGCCGGTCAAGATCGGCTCGTTCTCGGCTGCATCGAACGTCACCGGCATCATTTCCAACACGTGCGCGATCGCCGATCTGCTGCATCGTCATGGAGCGCTGTCGCTGTGGGACTTTGCCGCCGCCGCACCGTATGTGGACATAGAGATGTATCCGACCTGCGCCGCTCACCCGCTGGCGTACAAGGACGCCGTGTTCCTGAGCCCGCACAAGTTCGTGGGCGGGCCGGGCACTCCGGGCGTCCTCGTCGTTCGGCGTGAGCTGCTCCGCAACCGCGTGCCCGACGTGGTCGGCGGCGGCACGGTGGCCTACGTGAACCCGTTGGAGCACCGCTACCTCGACGATCCCGTCCACCGCGAAGAAGGCGGCACACCGGCCATCGTCGAATCGATCCGTGCCGGACTGGTGTTCCAACTGAAGCAGTCGGTCGGTGTGGCCGCCATCCGTGCCCACGAGGAGGCCTACTGGCAGCGGGCCGTTGCGAGCTGGAACGCCAACCCCGCCATGCAGGTGTTGGGCAACACCCACTCGGAACGATTGTCGATCATCTCGTTCGTGGTTCGCCGACCCGGTGGCCGCTACCTGCATCACAACTTCGTCGTGGCCCTGCTCAATGATCTCTTCGGCATCCAGTCTCGCGGCGGGTGTTCCTGCGCCGGTCCCTACGGCCATCGGCTACTCGGCATCGACATCGAACGCTCGCACGAGTTCGAAAGCGAGATCACCCACGGTTGCGAAGGCATCAAGCCCGGATGGACGCGCGTCAGCTTCAACTACTTCATCTCCGAGACGGTGTTCTCCTATCTCGTCGATGCTGTGAATCTCATCGCCGAGCACGGATGGAAGCTCCTCCCCGAATACCGATTCGATCCGGCGTCGGGGTTGTGGCGTCACGAGAGCGGATTGGTCGAACCACCGCTTCGTCTCTCCGACCTGTCCTACGACCCGGCCACCGGCGACATGGTGCGTCCGGCCGTGGCCACGGTCTACGCACCCGAGACCGCACTCGCCGGGTACCTCGACGAGGCCCGGGAGAGGTTCGCCTTGGCTGAGGAGTGGTCCGAGGTCCCGCTGGCCGAAGGAGTTCTGTCCAGCGCATTCGAACATCTGCGTTGGTTCGAACTCCCGCTGGCGTCACTTTCTTCGTGACTCGGGGCTCGGAAAGCGCGACGTAACGTTCCACGATGGAATCGACACGCGTCGACAAATGGCTGTGCGCGGTTCGGATCTTCAAGACGCGCACGCTGGCCACCGACGCGTGCGAGGGCGGACATGTGACGGTGAACGACAGAGGAGCGAAGCCCTCGACACCGGTGAAGATTGGCGACCGCGTCGTCGTCCGGATCGAACACTCCGATCGCATGCTGGAGGTGGTTCGCGTCATCGACAAGCGAGTCGGTGCACCCGTTGCTGCCGAATGCGTCATCGACCACTCGCCAGTCGTCGAGCGGGAGCCCTATGTGCCGGTGTTCGTGCGGGACCCCGGTGCCGGCCGGCCGACCAAACGTGACCGGCGCATCCTCGACCGCCTGCGAGAATAAGCGCAAGCGAGGCCTCACACGAGCGAGCGAATCAGGTCGCAAATCTCGAGGGTGACACCCTCCCCGGGGTTGGGGGATGCCATCTTGTTGATCGTCACAGCGACACCGAGTGCGAGTTCCGGATCGGCGAAACCGGTCGACCCGCCGGCGCCATTGTGACCGAATGCGCTCTCCCGTGGCCCCATCGGGGCGTGTACGAGGTTCCCCTTCAGGTCGGGGCCGACGCCACCCAGGACGAAGCCGATGCCGCGTCGGATAGAGGGGCCGAGAACGCGATCCTTCTCTGCGGTTTGCAGTTTCTGCATCGACGCTATGCGGCCGGGCGAGACCAGAGCGACGCCATCGATCGTCCCTCCGTTGGCGAGAGCGCCGTACATGCGGGCGAGTGCTCGAGCCGAGAAGTGGCCGTTCGCTCCTGGCATACATGAAGTGCGCATCTCGAGGTCGTTGAAGTGCTGCCACATCGCCTTCGGCATCGCTTCGAAGAAAGGACTGTCCTTCGGAATCGGCAGTCCCTCGCCCGCTCCCAAAATGGCCAACGTGGCCATGCGGTTCAGCACACTCGGCTCATCGGGGATGCCGACGAAGAGCTCGTCGGCCACCCCGAGCGGCTCGGCGACCTCGGTGCGGATTACCTCGGAGAAGTGGCGACCGGTCGAACCGCGGACGATGCCACCGACAATCCAGCCGTAGGTCACGGCGTGGTAGGCGTTCGTGGTTCCCGGCTCCCACGCCGGCGTCCCTGCGGCGACCCAGTCGAGCGCCGCATCCCAGTCGGTGAGGTGGTCCGGGCGGAAGTCGGGCGGCATGGCGTGCAGCCCGGCCTGATGGCTCATGGCCTGAGTAACCGTGATCGCGCCTTTCCCGTTCTGGGCGAACTCCGGCCAGTACTCGGCGACGGGGGCGTCGTAGTCGATGATCCCGCGGTCGGCGAGTTGGTGAATGACCAGAGCCGACGGCCCCTTGGTCGTCGAAAAGCTGAGGAACAGCGAGTCGTTCCGGACAGGCCGATCATCGTCTGGGCCCAGCGTTCCAGCCGCAACGTCGATGATCGGTTCGCCGTGGAGGTAGGCGGCCACCTGCACGCCGATCTGACGCCCAGCGCCGATCTGGGCTTGCAGCAGTTCGAGCACGGCATCGTTGCGATCCATGCGGTTGAGTCAATCAGCAAGTTGTGCGGGAGCGCCAAGACCGGCGGGCCCGGGCCCGATGCGTTGGTCAGCGATCAGTGGTCGATGCGCCGGTACGCGGTCGTGGCCCCAAGGATCGACACCGCGGCGAGGACGGTGGCGATGAGGATCGACTTGCCGAGTGCGCCCGACGACGGGTTGCCGAGCGCCAGACCCCGTGCGGCATCGACCGTATAGGACAGCGGGTTGACCTTGGCCAGCGCCTGCAGCCATCCCGGAAGTGACGCGATCGGCACGTAGGCGCTCGAGGCGAACATCAGAGGGAACGTCACGAGCATGCCGGCGATCTGGGTTGTCTCGGGCTTCTTGACGAGTACTCCGATCCAGATGAAGAGCCAGTTCATGGCGAAGCTCAGCGGTACGGCGACGAACGCAGTCGCCACCGATTCGAGGAAGGTACCGTGGAAGCGGAACCCGAAGACCACCAGACCGAGCAACAGCATGACGAGGGTCTGCGCCATGCCGCGGACGACGTCGCTGAAGTTCCGGGCGAGGAGCACGGTCCATGCGTGGATCGGCATCGATCGGAAGCGATCGATCATCCCGGTGTCGAGGTCCGTGGCGATCGCCGTGCTCGAACTGGTAGCGCTCTGGGTGAGCGTGGTGCAGAGCACCGCCGGCAGGAGATGGTCGATGTACGACACACCGGAAGGGAAGGGATCATCGGGCACCCCGGCAATGGCGCTCGTGGCGACACGCCCGAGCACCTGCACGGCGCGGGCGCGCTGGCTGACATCGCGCAGGGTCAGTTCGACCACGATGCCTCCGACCTGCGGGCGAAGGTCCTCCGGCGGACCTTCGGCGACCACTCGCCCCTCATCGAGGATCACGACACGCTCGGCGAGTCGATCGGCCTCTTCCAGGTACTCAGTGCACAGCAGGACGGTGGTTCCCTCGGCGACGAGTCCCTCGATCACGTCCCACATGGCGAAGCGGCTGCGCGGGTCGAGCCCGGTGGTCGGCTCGTCGAGGAAGACGATGTCGGGATGACTGGTGAGGCTCAACGCGAGATCGAGTCGTCGACGCATGCCACCCGAATAGGTCGAGAGGTGTCGATCCGCAAGTCGACATCGATCACTGCGTTCACGGTTCCGAACGATCGGCTGAGCCCAGAGGTGACGACCGCGAGATCGGCGTCCGGGGTCATGCCCAAGGCACCCGAGCGTGGTGCCGTCGCGTCGATGGTCAGGGGCGTGCCAGGTAGGTGTTGCGGTCCGACGGAGTTCCCTCGCGACCGCTTCTCCCGTCGGCCCGATCGGAGTTCAGAGCGATCTCGCGGTGCCATGCCGCCAGCGACGTCGAGTCGAGTCCGTCCACCAGCGTGTCGACCGCGTCGTGATCGAGCACTTCGGTATGTACGCCTATCGATCCGTTGTCGCCGGCGACGATCTCCACGGCGCGGATCTGGCAGGGCCAGTCGATCGTCGACGACGTGGTGATCTCCCAGATCCCGGCGAGACCTGGCGCTCTGTTGGCAAGCGGGCGAATGCGGTGCACATGGCGATGGCCGGCGATCCAGGCCACAACGTTTCCGTAGCGAAGAAGGACGGCTTCGAGGTCGGCGGCCAGGCGTCGATCGGTCGGATCGGGGTTTTGGTAGGTGTTGTCGAGCGACACGCTGCCGTGGTGACTGGCGACGACGACAGGTCGATCCTGCGCTTCTCTAAGGCGATCGTCGAGCCAGGCGAGCTGGGCCAGCCCGACGCTTCCCTGGTAGTGGCCGGTCGGGTGGTTCGTGTCGAGCACGATGATCCGCACGTGTTCGGTGTCGTGGACGAAGTCGGTGCCGTCGTCAGCGCGGCGCGCGCCCGATGCGGCTCCAGCGGCAGCCAGTGTGCGGACGGACTCGGCATCGCTCACCGCTCGCCGACCGGGATCGGCGGTCACCTCGAAACGTGGCTCACCATTCGAGAACAACGTGGGGTCTTCGAGGTACGCCGCGAGCGGATCCGCCGGGTCGAAGCCGACCGGACCGCCGAGTGCACGCCACGACCCGATGGCGATGCGTTCGATTTCCGGTGTGGTGAACACGGTGCCCTGTCGCATCACATCGTGATTACCTAACGCCGCCAACCAGGCCATGCCCACCCCGGGGGTGGAGAGGGGGGCTGACGCGGCGTCGAGAAGACCGTTCACGCGAGGGAATCCGAACTCGGAGTGGAACCGGTCGGGCATGCCGCCATGAGGCAGCCAGAAGGGCCAGAGACCTGACGGAGTGTGATGTAGCGGATCGTTCGACCGTGAGTCGTCCGCCCATGATGAGCGCTGTGGTCCCTCATAGGGGAACGCGAACGAGCCGCCCCCAGCAAGGGCGATGAACGCATCCAGTTCGTTGCGCTGCGCGTTGTCGGTGTTGTCGCCGGTGAAGATCACCGCGTCGGTTCCATCCTCGGCTGATGTGTTGATCGCTGCACAGAACGCGGCGGCTCCCCAGTTCGCGAGGAGGTCGTGGGGGCGGGCCATGTGCAACAGCGGGTGCCACTTCTTCTCCGTGGCTCGCGCCTCGACCCAGTCGGAGCGCGCCGGAGATCCGGCGTCCATGACGTGGGTGTCCGTCACGTGGAGCAGACGCAGCAGGACCCGACCGCGACCCCGGGTCAGCGCGGCCGGATCGCCACCCAACTCCGACCGAAGGGTTTCCGTCTCTCCGGGGGCGCTCAGTATCCGCGAATACCCACTTGGATTCGATGGGATGAGTCGGCGTTCGGTCGTCCTGACTAGAGCCGTCATGTCCGTCACCGTAGCGGTGTCGCCCGTGAACTGCCGGAGTGCCTTCGACGAACGCAGGGCAAACGGCGTTTCGAGGGCGGACGGGCCCAAAGGCGGAAGAGGATGCCCACAGATCGCCTCTAGGTTTGACGTCGCTTGGTCGACTCAGCCCCCACCGCATCATCCCCGCCGGACGAGGCGGTCACTCCACCCCGCCGCAGCGCTGCGAAGCCGGTGGCGTCGCGTCGCACCCTGTTGGACCGGGTGGGCTGGGTGCTCGTCGGCGTCGGTGTGCTGGTCCTGTTCGCCAAACTCGGCGGGATCTCCAGCGCCGGCTACGGCTGGTCGTCGTGGAAGCCGTGGACGTGGCGGCCCGGCGCGCTGTTCCGCAACACCACTGCCACGGGCGGCGACATGGGAGCCCACGTGTGGACGCCCGACTTCCTCCGCAAGCACGTCCTTTCGACGTTCAATGCAACGGGGTGGTCCAAGGACTGGTTTGCCGGCTTCCCGGTCCTGCATTTCTACTTTCCGCTGCCGAGCTGGGCGATCGTGGGTGTCGGAGCGGTGATCCCGCCGAACATCGCGTTCAAGTTGGTGAGCGTCGCCGGTCTCCTTTCACTGCCGTTCGCGGTGATGCTGCTCGCCCGTTCCGCGCAGGTGGGGCGGCACCACCGCTATCTGTTTGCCATGGCGGCAATCGTGTTCGTCCTCGATCCCGGCTACTCGATCCTCGGCGGGAATGCGATGTCGACCCTTGCTGGAGAGTTCTCGTTCTCCATCAGCCTTTCGGCGTGCGTCGTCTACCTTGCGCTGCTCATACGGGTCCAGCACACCGGTCGAGGCCGTCTGCCCGCCGTCGCGGCGCTCACGGTCACCGGACTGTCCCATCTCCTGCCGACCCTGTTCGCCGGACTGAGCACGTTGGTGATCGTCTGCGTGCATATGACAACGAGAGGTTCGACGGGCATCAGACGCCGGCTTCTCGACACCGCGATGATCGGCGGACTCGCGGCGATGCTCGCAGCGTTCTGGGTGGTGCCGTTCGCCACCCATCTCGCGTACACGAACGACATGGAGTGGGAGACCGCGACGGCGTATGTGGGTGCGCTGTTCCCACCGTCCGCCAAAGAGCCGCTGACTGGTGCGGCGATCATGGGTGTGGTCGTGATGCTGGCGGTGCTCGGTGGTTTGAACCAGCTGATCCGATTCGGAACGGCACTTCGGGCGAAGCGAGAGCCCGACGCCGAGGCCCGCTTGGCGACCTGCCTCACGCTCATGGCGACGGGCGCAGCCATGGCGTTTCGATTCCCGCCCTCGTTCCGCATCCTGAACGAGCGGGCGCTGCCGTTCTACTTCCTCTCGTGTTGTCTTTTGGCCACGTTCGGGCTCAACGCCATCGGTCGGGCCATGGTCGAAGCGACGAGAGCGCTCGCCTCGCGCACGCAGCGCCGCGTTCCCGAGTGGCGCAATGCCCCCGTTCCCGGTCTCGTCACCGTCGCTGCGGTGTGCTGGTGGAGCGTGGGTGGTGTTCTGGGCATTCTTCCGGGAGTCGTCCCCGTGCCGAAGTTGGACGCCAAGGGCCTCGGCGTGCAACGTGCCGATCAGATCGGCGACGTGAATCCGGTGGCCGTCTGGGCCAAGGACAACTACGACGGCTTCGAGGCCACCCCAGAATGGCCGGAGCTACGCGCGCTGATCAACACGATGATCGACGTCGGCAGGATCCATGGCTGCGGACGGGCGATGTGGGACTACGAGGACGAGTTTGCCCGGTATGGCACCGAGTTCGCTCCGGCGCTGCTCCCGATGTGGACCGATGGGTGCATCGGCTCGATGGAAGGGCTCTTCCTCGAATCGTCACCGAGCCTGCCGTATCTCCTCATCAATGCGTCGTTGCTTTCGGCTCGTCCCGGCGACCCGCAGAGCCGGCTCCCTTATCCGGGCCTCGATGTGAGCCAGGGTGTCGCTCGGTTGCAGCAGTGGGGCGTTCGGTACTACCTGGTGTTCTCCCCGGCGGCGCAGCAGCAGGCCCGGGTGAACGCGGACCTCAAGCTCGTCGCCTCCACGCCCTACACGCGCGACTGCGAAGCCGAGGAGCTCTCGGCCAAGACGTGCCCGACCACGTGGGAGGTCTACCAGGTCGCCGACTCGCCGCTGGTGGCCGGCCTGGCCATGCAGCCGGCGGTGGTCACCGGTATCAAGCAGACGCAGCGGGGCGGCTGGCTTGACGTGGCCATGGCGCAGTACATCGACCAAGCCCGGTACCCGGTGCCGCTCGCCGCGGACGGTCCGAAGGAGTGGCAGCGGGTTGGCGCAACGGTCGATCGGCCGTTCGCCTCGAACTTCGGGGACGGGACGACGATGGCACCCGCGGCGCCTCGAATCCTTCCGGCCGTAGAGGTCACCGAGATCGTGGAGGGCAACGGCTCGCTCTCCTTCAACGTGGATCGGGTTGGCGTCCCCATCGTCGTGAAGGAGTCGTACTTCCCCACGTGGAGGGCGCGGGGAGCAGACGGTCCGTATCGGCTGGCCCCGAACATGATGGTGGTGATCCCGACGGCACGCACGGTGACGATGCGCGTCGAACGCGACGCCGCAGGGACCCTTGGTCTCGCTCTCACCACCATGGGTGTGCTCTCGGTCACCGCTCTGGCGTTCCGATCGCGGCGCACCGGTTCGCACGGCTGACCTTTTTCGTCGCTGGTCCCGGCCTGGAATTCCCAAAGGTTGGTGAAGACCTGACTCGCACCTTGACGGCCCCGAACGCGGCGACCCGTACCGTTGCTGTCATGGAACGCAAAAGGGCTTGGATCACCGCCGGTGTCGTCGCCGTCACCTTCACCACCTCCGCATTGGCGGTGATGGCGAACACCGGCCTTCTCGCGATCTCGCCGAGCGATCGCAACGTCGGCCGGTTGACCCCGGTGGACATCACGCTGATCTCGACCCAGCCGTCGACCACGACGACGGCCATACCCGGGGCGACCGTGCGCTACGAGGACGTGTACGTGACGCTGCCGGCCGACGGGGCATCCCCGCAGCCCGATGCATCCGCGGTACTGACCGACGTCTCGAAGACCGCCGGGCCCGTTGTGAAACGCCGCAGCGTTCCGACGTCGGTCGAACACGAACGTGGAGAAACTCGGGACGGAGACGGTGATGATGACTGAACGTGCCCCGAAGGTCCGGATCGCCCGCAAGGGTCGCCGTCCGCACCCGGCCCGAAACGCGCGGCTCATCAGTACCGGTACTGCCGCAAGCCTGACGCTTGGCGTGGTTGCCGCCCTTGCCATCAGCGATGCCTCCGCCGCATCGCGGGCCTCGGCCGCAATGGTTGTCGAGCAGTCCAGCAACGACCTCGCTCCGATCAGCTCGTCCGCGATCCCAACGCCAGCGACGATCACGGTGATCCGGCGTATTCACTACCTACCGGCCGCCTCCACTTTGGCTCCGGTCCCCCAGGCCGCCACCGACGCCGTCGTGTTCTCGCCGCAGCCCGCCGTTCGTTCCGCTGCGCCGCGAGTGGCCACTCCGAAGGCATCGGCCGTGCGCCGAGCGGCTGTGAAGCGCAACGCGCCGACCCGAGTGGCCCGGCGCGCCACGAAGGCCAGCTGAGCCGGACGAAAGGAACGGTGCGATGAACGACGTCCGCACCTTCGCCGCCATGGGCACGACCGGACATCTCGAGGTGTCCGGTCCTCACGCGCGTCGACTGGCCAGGAGCGCCGTCGCCCTGATCGGCGCGCTGGAGCAGCGTTGGTCGCGGTTTCTTCCAACGAGTGACGTTTCCCGTCTGAACCGATCCGGGGGAACCCCGGTTTCGGTCGACCCATCGACCATCGGGCTCCTCGAGCTTGCTGTCGCCGCGTGGCAGCGAACCGATGGAAGGTTCTCACCGTTCCTCCAGCGGGCGATGCTCGACATCGGGTACCGGCGTTCTCTCTCGAGTGGTCCGGTCCTCACCCCGTCGGGGCGCCCGGCACGCCCGCTCTATGTGTCGCTCACGACCTGTCCGTTGCACATCGATCGCCAGGCCGGAACCGTGGCTCTCGACCCCGGCACGGGTCTCGACCTCGGTGGTATCGCCAAGGGCTTTTCCGCTGATCTGGTCCTGGCCGAACTGGTTGGCGACGGAGCCGCATCGGCACTGGTGGACATCGGTGGCGACATGGCCTTCGCCTCCGTCGATGGCAATGACCACGGGACGGCGTCGTGGACCATCGATGTGGAGGATCCCTTCGAACCCGGTGTTGCCATCGATCACCTGACGGCGCTCCGCGGCGGCGTGGCAACGTCGTCGACCCTCCGGCGGCGTTGGGTCTCGTCGGACGGTGAGAGCGTGCATCACCTGATCGATCCGACGACGGGCTGGTCGTGCACGACCGACGTCGCCGCGGTCACCGTTCTCGCCGATTCGTGCGCGAACGCCGAGGTGCTCGCCAAGCAGTTCGTCCTTCTCGGGGCCGAGGCCGCTGAGGCCGCCGCCGAACATGTCGGTGTGGATGCCCTCATCGTGGGGTACGACGGTGCGGCGCGTCGAATCGGGCAGTGGGAACGGGTGAACTCTTGAATACGCATTTCTGGTGGTACGTGGCGCGGGGTTCCGGTATCTCCTCTTGGTTCTTCGGTGCGACGTCGGTCATGACGGGACTGCTCCTCTCTTCGAAGGCGACGCTCAAGCCGCGTCCGAATTGGCAGCTCGACCTTCACCGGTACCAGGGGGCACTTTCCCTTTCGATGTTGGCGCTCCACCTCTCCGCCCTGGTCGCCGACACGTACAGCCATTTCACCCTCTCGGGGATCTTCGTCCCATTCGCATCGTCGTGGAAACCACTGCCGGTCGCGTGGGGCATCGTGGCGATGTATCTCCTGATCACCGTCGAGGCGACGTCGCTTCTCCGCAAACGCCTGTCGGAGAGGGTCTGGCACACCATTCACCGGAGCAGCCTCGTCGCCTACCTCCTTTCCACCGCCCACTTTTTCCAGGCGGGCACCGACCATCGACGCGCCCCCGCACTTCTGGCGATCGTCGCGATGACGGGTCTCAACCTCGGTCTGCTCAGCTTTCGTATCCTGGCTGACCCGCGTGCCCGCCGAGCCGTTGGTCGATCCTCACGCGTCGCCCCGACCGATCCCCAGGCCTGCAACGATGTCGTGTCGTGAGGGTTCTCCTGGTCGAAGATGACGACGGCATCGCCGTGCCGCTCGAAGCGGGCCTCGCCCACCATGGGTATCAGGTCACGCGGGTGTCTCGCGGCGCCGACGTCCATGCCGCTCTGCCGGTTGACATCGTGCTACTCGACCTCGGTCTGCCGGACATGGACGGTCTCGACGTGTGCCGGTTGTTGCGCCAGATCGACGAGAAGCTCCCGATCATCGTCATCTCGGCCCGGGGGTCGGAGATCGATCGGGTGGTCGGGCTGGAACTCGGGGCCGACGACTACCTGGCGAAGCCGTTCGGCATGCGTGAGCTCATCGCCCGGATCCGGGCGGTGATGCGCCGGTCGGAGCCAGCGTCCACGGCCCCGGTGGAAGCGGAGGGGGCCGATGCGGCCGACGGTGATTCGGGTGCGCACGACTCCCGAGTCCGAGCAGTAGGTGAACTTACGATTGACCTTCGCACCCACCGCGTGACGCTCGACAGCCACGAGCTTTCACTCACCACGAAGGAATTCGGCTTACTCGCGATGCTCAGCGCCGACCCGGGCGCCGTCGTCACCCGGTCCGATCTCATCGAGCAGGTGTGGGACGAGCACTGGTACGGGCCCACTAAGACGCTCGACGTGCACGTCGCCCAACTGCGCAAAAAGCTCGGCAATCCGGCGTGGATCGAGAACGTCCGCTCCATCGGCTACCGGATGGTCGATCCGGCGAGAACGCCCGTATGACACCACTGGGTCGCGCCTCGTGATCCGTCGGCTCCTGGCCAGTTCGCTGGTGTTGATCACGTTCGTACTCGTCGTGCTCGGCGTGCCGTTCTGGCGGACCATCATCGAGTCCGAACGCCAGGACCTCCGCACGGATCTCGAGCGCGACGCAGTGGTCCTCGCCGGGCTCGTCGAAGATTCGCTCTCCGAGGTGAACGACATCGGTATCGCCCGGGTACGCGCCGATGCGGTGAAGGTGGCCGACCGGTACTCTCGCCGCACCGGAGCTCGCGTGGTCATCGTCGACGCCAAAGGAGTCGCCCTCGCCGACAACGAAGCCCCAGGGGAAGCGCGGTCCTTCGCCACGCGCCCAGAGATCGTCGCCGCGCGCGCCGGGAGGGTCGGGGTCGACCAGCGCTACTCCCAGACCCTCGGTCGGTCAGCGCTGTTCGTCGCCGTGCCCGTCTCGTCCGGAGGGACCATGCTGGGGGCGGTCCGGCTGAGCTTCACGACCGCCGAGATCGACCGGCGGATCCGGTCGATCGCATGGCGCCTCGTGCTCGTGGGAGCTTCGACCCTGGTCGCCGCGACCGGCCTCGCCGTGATCATGGCCCGCTCGCTGCAGCGCCCGATCGTCGCCTTGCGGCAAACGGCGCAGGCGTTCGGTGAAGGGAACCTGCGCACCCGCGCCCCCACGAAGTACGGAGCTCCCGAGGTCCGGGCCCTGGGCGTTGATTTCAACACGATGGCCGGTCGCATCGAGGAGTTGATCATCGCCCAGGACGCGTTCGTGGCCGATGCCAGCCATCAACTCCGCAGCCCGCTCACCGCGGCGCGGCTCCGCGTCGAAGCCCTTGCGTACGCGTCGCCTGACCGCCTCACCGAGGAGGTCGATGCCGCGGTCGACGAGCTGAGCCGGCTGAGCCGCATCATCGACGGTCTGCTCGAACTGGCGAGACCGGACCGGCCCGAGTCCTCGGCCGGCCTGGTCGATCTCCAGATCACGATCGCCGATCGCGTCGACGCGTGGTCGGCCCTCGCCGACGAGCGGGAGATCAGCCTGGTCGGTGAGACGCACACGCCGTTGCTCGCAGAGGTGAAGGCCGATCGGTTGGCCCAGATCCTCGACAACCTCTTTGCCAACGCGGTGGACGCGTCGCCGACGGGCTCGTCGATTCGGGTGTCGACCAAGACGATCGACGGTGAGCACACGATCTGCGTCGACGACGACGGACCAGGCATGACCGACGAGCAGCGCCAGCACGCCTTTGACCGGCTTTGGCGCGCCGATAGTCGGAGAACGGAGCTCTCGGGCAGCGGTCTCGGTCTGCCCATCGCCCGCAAGCTGGCCCGGGCCGACCGTGGCGATCTCACCGTGGCGGCGTTGCCGAGTGGTGGGACGAGAGCGACCATCACCTATCCGGCGCCGACGAGAACGTGAACGAGATGTCAGGGAACCCGCCCAGGAACGAGACCGAAGCCGTCCTCCTCGAGGGTTTGTCATCGGCCGAGGCCGCTCGGCGCCTTGCGGCCGACGGCTACAACGAACTGCCGGTGGCGATGAAGCGCAACCTCGTGCGCCAAGCCTGGGAAGTCGTTCGCGAGCCGATGCTGTTGCTGCTCCTCGGGGCCGGCACGGTCAACTTCCTGCTCGCCGAACCGCTCGACGGCATGATCCTGATGTCGTTCGTGGTGGTGGTCATCGGTATCTCGATCTATCAGGAGCACAAGACCGAGAACGCGTTGGCGGCGCTTCGCGACCTCTCTTCGCCGCGGGCTCTCGTCATCCGTGACGGCCATCAGGAGCGCATCGCCGGACGTGACGTGGTGCGAGGCGATCTCGTGTTGCTCTCGGAGGGTGACCGCGTTCCCGCCGATGCTGTGCTCCTCGAAGGGAGCAATCTGTCGGTCGACGAGTCCGCGTTGACCGGCGAGTCCGTGCCGGTGCGCAAGACGTCCACCAAGCCCGCGGAATCACCCGCAACGGGTCCCGACGAGGACGGAGCCGACGGGGGAGCGGTCATGGGACCGCCGGGAGGTGACGACACACCGTGGCTGTTCACCGGCACGCTGGTGGTGAAGGGCCGGGGGATCGCCCGAGTTGCGGCGATCGGCGCCGATACCGAGCTCGGGGGAATCGGCACGGCGTTGCGCACCATCGAGCCTGAGCGCACTCGGCTGCAGAGCGAGATCGATCGGCTCGTCCGCGTGGTGGCAGTGATCGGGCTCAGCGCTGCGGCCATCGTCGTGTTGGCCTATGGGGCGATGCGCGGTGGTTGGCTCGAGGGCCTGCTCGCCGGGATCGCCACGGCGATGGCGATGCTGCCCGAGGAATTTCCGGTGGTCCTGACGGTGTTCATGGCGGTCGGCGCGTGGCGGATGTCGAAGCGCCACGTCCTCACCAGACGCGCGCCGGTCATCGAGACCCTGGGCTCGGCCACGGTGATCTGCGTCGACAAGACCGGCACGCTGACGATGAACTCGATGACGGTTCGCGAACTCATCGCCGATGGAGCCTCGCACTTGCTCACGGACGAGGTGCTGCCCGAGGAGTTCGACACCCTTGCCGAGTTCGCGGTGCTCGCGTCACCGATAGATCCGTTCGACCCCATGGATAAGGCGTTCCGCGTCCTCGGCGATCGCTACCTGTCGCAGACCGAGCACGTGCACGCTGACTGGTCGCTTGTTCGGGAGTACGCACTCTCGGAGTCGCTCCTCGCGCTATCCCACGTGTGGCGCTCGCGCGACAGCAGTCGCTACGTGGTGGCGGCCAAAGGCGCACCCGAAGCGATCGGCGACCTCTGCCACCTCGGACCCGAGGCGATGGCGGGTCTCACCGAAGCCGTCGAAAGAGCTGCGGCGAACGGTCAGCGAGTCCTCGGGGTGGCGCGGGCCTACTTCGACCGGTCCGAGAGCCTGCCGAGCGAACAGCACGACTTCGACTTCGAGTTCCTCGGGCTTGCCGGTCTGCACGACCCCGTCCGGCCCGGAGTCGCCGACGCTGTGGCGGAGTGTGCCAGAGCGGGTGTCCGCACGGTCATGATCACCGGCGATTATCCCGGCACTGCGCTCGCGATCGCCCGCGAGATCGGCCTGGACCATGCCTCGGGCTGCATCACGGGACCTGCGCTCGCCGTGATGTCCGATGACGAGCTGGCGCGTCGCGTTCGCACGGTCTGCGTGTTCGCTCGGATGGTCCCTGAGCAGAAGCTCCAGCTCATCCGCGCGCTGAAGACGAATGGCGAGATCGTCGGTATGACCGGCGATGGCGTGAACGATGCTCCGGCGCTACGCGCGGCCGACATCGGCATGGCGATGGGCGCACGCGGGACCGACGTCGCGCGGGAGTCGGCCGCGCTGGTGATCACCGATGACGACTTCGCGTCGATCGTCGGTGGCATTCGTCAAGGGCGCGGGATCTTCGACAACCTCCGCAAGGCCATGGCCTACGTTATCGCCGTGCACGTTCCGATCGTCGGGATGTCGATCGTTCCGCTGTTCGTCCGCGATTGGCCCCTCGTGCTCCTCCCGGTGCAGATCGCCTTCCTCGAACTGATCATCGATCCGGCGTGCTCGGTCGTCTTCGAAGCCGAGGAGATCGACACGAAGATCATGGATCGGCCCCCTCGGCCGGCCGGGAACGCGATGTTCGACCGTCGGGTCCTGACCATCGCCATCCTTCAGGGGTTGTCGGTGCTCGCCGCGGTTGTCGCGGTGTACCTCTGGAGCGTGCTCGGCGATCGACCCGACGATGCCGTCCGATCCATCACGTTCGCCACGCTCGTGCTGTCGAACCTTGGGCTCATTCTCGTGAACCGGTCGTGGCGGCTCTCGATCCGGCGCACGTTCGTCGAACGAAGCAATCCCACGCTGAAGTGGATCCTTGCCGGTTCACTCGTACTACTCACCTTGGTCCTCAGCGTCCGCGGTGTTCGGAACGCGTTCAGCCTCGGCTCGATCTCCTTCGCCGACGCCCTGGTGGCGCTCATGGCGAGCGTCGCCGGTGTCGCCTGGTTCGAGGTCTACAAGGTCGTGTCGGCGCGCACGGGGGGAGCGACAGGGAGTCGCGGAGGCTGGAGTCGGAGATCCACGTCGTCTGCCGATCCGGCGTTGCTGCGCTCGGATGGATCGAGCGAAGACGCCTGATCCGGTCGATCACGGAGCACCTTCTAATGGCCTTTGAACGGTGGTTCACCTTTGTTATTGACAACTAAATGAACGGGAAACATTTGTGAATTAGGACTCATTTCACTATTACGCGATCATGATATGCACGCGACCCGAGGGGGAGTGCTGTTGCGAACCAAGATCACGAAAGAAGCGGGTGCATGGACGGTTGGGCTGCTCAGCTTGGCGGCAGCCGGCATCTCGGCGGTCCAGCTCAACGCCTTCGCGGCACCTGCGGCAGTCTCGCAACCGATGCTCCCGCAGCAGTTGGCGATGACGGCAACGAATACCGAGGTGATGGAGTGGTCGCCCCCACTCGACGTGTCCGCTGCTGAGGGGACTTCCGACGTGCCGGTGATCGCCGCGTCGCAACCAGATCCCGGGATCCCTGACGCGCCGGCGCCGGCGAACATTGACTCGCCACCGATCGCCGTGCCGACATCGCCGCCCACGACGAGACCAGCCACGACTGCGGCGCCGACCACGGCGCCACCGACGACGGGGGCTCCGACAACGACGCCGGCGACGACAGCCGGGCCCACCTCGAATATCCCGCCCTCGACTGCTCCGACGGCCACGCTGGCGGGGACGGTCGTGTCCGTCACTGCGTCACAGAGCACGGTCCCGGCCCCGCTGAGCCCCACGCCGTTCAAGGTGGGAAATGCCGGGGCCGTGGTCGTGCAGATGAACGGAACAACTCTTGTTCTCGTCGCCGCGATTCCCCAGGCGGGAGTGGACGCGACGGTTCTCACCTCAACTTCAACATCCCTGACGGTCCGTTTCGCCTCCCTCAACGGTACCGGAGCGGCAACGTTCTCGGCATCGGCGGTCGGCGAACAACTGGCCTTCCAAATCCAAGGATCCTGATGAGAGAAGCAAGTGCACCTCTGATCGACGGGAGCTCCATCGAACAGTCTTCGCTGTCCGACGCACGTGCGGAGCGTCTCGCGGCCCTCAAGCAACGTCGGGCGTCCGTCTCGACGGATGGGTCGAGGCTGACGACTGGACGTCGAAGGGCCGCCAGCCGTGATGCCGTCGAAACGACCGCCAGGCTGGCCATGCCCGTCACCGGCCCGCGACGTCGACCGGCAGCGGCGAGCCGCATTCTCGTGGGTTTGTCATCGACTGCGGTGACTCTTGCGCTGATGACCGCGATGGCCCGAGCCGATCGAGCGGCGATCGTGGTGCCGACGCAAACCCCAAGTGTGCAACCGGTCCCTGGACCGATCAGCGAAGTCGAACCCGACCTTGCGCCGCAAGCTGCTGCGCCGGCAGTAGAGGCGCTCGCCTTCGCACCGGCTCACAGCGTCCAGTTCGCTCCGGCGGACGTACCCACCGCTGATCCAATGTTTGCGGAGTCGGGGTCTGTCGTGCCGCCCGTTGCGCCAGTCGTGGCGGTGACGAACCCCCTGCCGTCACCCGGTCCGGGTGCCAACGTGAGCGGCGCCGTGGTTGCTCCGGTCCCCGCCGCTCCGGCGCCGACGGTGCGCGCCCCCGTAGCGTCGCCAGCCCCCGCTGCTCCGGTGCCCGCGGGAGCGGTGGATTCGGCTACCGCTCGCGCCGCAAGTTCGATCGCCCCTCGCCCGGCTGCGACCAACGCGGCGACGACGCTGGTGCAAAGCGCGTCGACCGTCGCTCCCTCGCTCTCGGTTGTGGCGTCTACCGCCTCGTCGACGCCGAACGGGCCGGGGACTTCTGCGCCGCCCGGAGCGGTCGAACAACCAGTCGCGACGCCGGCGCCGACTAGCCCGCCGGCACCGACACCGACCGCAGCGCCGCCGGTGACCCCTACGTCGGCCCCGCCGCAGGTGACCCCTACGTCGGCCCCGCCGCCGGTGACGGAACCTCCGCCGCCGGTGACCGCACCGCCGACCGCCGCTCCTACTGCTCCACCGACTGTCGCCCCGACGGCTCCGCCGACTGTCGCGCCGACGGCTCCGCCCACCGTTGCCCCGACCGCCCCGCCAACGGCTCCGCCGACCACCACGGCCGGACCGAGCAAGCCGAAGTGATGACAACCGTCGCACCAACTCGACCGCCGGCATCGCGTTGGCCAACGATACGACTCACCGCTCGGGCCATGGGTTGCGGGGCGGAGATCGTCGTTCTCGGTGGTCGAACGTTCGCGGCGTCGCACGAGATGGCATCGTCGGGTCTGCAGTTGCTCGCCGACCTCGAGTCGGCCTGGAGCCGCTTTCTTCCCGACAGCGATGTCACCAACATCAATCGACATGCCGGTGATGCGGTCCGAGTGCACCCGACGACCTGCGATGTCGTCCGTCTCGCCTGCTCCGCATGGCAGCTCACCAACGGCGCTTTCGATCCAACCGTCGGAGCGGTGATCGAGGGGCTCGGGTACGACCGCACCTTCGTCTCCCTTCCCGCGTCCTGTGAACCGTCGCGGACTCACGTTGTCGGTGTGGCGGAGAAGCGCAGCACACCCGGATGTGACGGCATCGAGATCGATCCCGATCGGTCGACCGTTGGTGTCCCGTCCGGTGTTCGGATCGACCTTGGAGGCATCGGCAAGGGCTACGCCAGCGATCTCATCGTCGAGCAACTCCTTGAGCGAGGCGCCGAGGGAGTGCTGGTGAACATCGGCGGCGACGTGCGGGTTGGTGGTTTGCCGCCCGATGACGCCTGGGTCATTGACGTGGAGCACCCATCAGGCGATGGTGCCGTCCTCGACCGATGGCGGATCGTCGACGGTGCCATAGCGGTGAGCAGTACGAGGACGCGATGTTGGATGGGGCCGACAGGGCGTGCCCATCACGTGATCGATCCGTTCAGCGGAGCCTCCACCGACGCGGGCCTGTGCGGCGTGGCCGTTCTGGCCGGAACCGGGTGGTGGGCGGAAGCGCTCACGAAGGCGGTGCTGGTCGCCGGAGCCGGGAGCGGTCTCGATGTCGTGGAGTCGATCGGCCACGGCGCCCATGCGATGACCGTCGGTGACGATGGCGTCGTCGGTATGTCCCCGGGACTCGGTCCGTTCCGAGCACTCTCCCTTTCGTCGTCGGTGGTGGCGACATGTTGACCCTGGCCGCACTCGCGCCGAAGTTCAGCTGGTACGTCGCTCGGTCGAGCGGCATCGTGAGCTGGGCGTTGCTCACCGGCTCGGTGATCTGGGGTCTGCTCCTCTCGGCTCGGGTCCTCAACCGTCACACTGCGCGAGGGTGGTTGCTCGATCTCCATCGGTACCTTGGTGCGCTGTCGATCGTCTTTGCCTCGGTGCACATCGCGGGACTCGTCGGGGACAACTGGCTCCACGTCGGGTGGGGGGACATCCTCGTGCCGATGTTCTCGAAGTACCGTCCCGGCGCGGTTGCCTGGGGGGTTGTGGCGTTTTATCTCCTCGTCGCCATCGAGGTCACGTCGCTCTTGCGGACACGCCTTCCGCGGCGCATCTGGCGCGCCACCCACTACGCCAGCTTCCCGTTGTTCATCGCCTGCACCGTCCACGGACTGCAGGCAGGTACTGATGCTGGGGCACGCCCGTACAAATGGTTCGCCGTTGCCTCGGTGTCAGTAGTCATGGTGCTGATCATCTTGCGCATCGTGGCAACACGCGACTCGCCGAGCAGGCGCCGGGCGACCGCGCAGGGTGGCCCGGTCGGCCTCGTTCACCGCAGTTCATCGTTGATCAGTCGACCGTCTGGGAGGAGGCGGGGATGATGGAGCGATGCCAGGACAACGAAGGCTGCCCCCTGAGCCAGGACGAACGGCACGAGTGACGGCGCCGCACCGGTCGACTTCGACGTTGCGGCCCACAACTTGGCGGCGAACGACATCGTCGGCCAGCGGTCGGTGTAGTGGTAGTTCAGTGGACCGGAGCTGTAGTTGCTCTTGATGTGTTCAACGGATCCCCACATCCCACCCACGGCGGTGGGTGCCGCCAGCGCTCGGGCAATCATCAAGCGAAGGCGGTTTGGTCTGATCGCCGTAAGCGTGGTGGCGACGCCGAGAAGGACGACGAAGAGCCAGGCGAGCCATTGGTCCCCCTTCCAATGGCGGTAGCTGGCGAGTTCGATCGATGAGCCCACCACGGTCACCGCGGCAAACCCGAGGAATGCGCGGCGAAACGTGGCGGACGGATCGGACGGCGCGGCAGGGCGAGGTTCGATCACCTTGGCCGTCTCCGATCGTCGGCCCGGTCTCTTCGTCGCGGAGCGGATGGTCCTCGCGACACCGGAGGGCGATGTGTTTGGCGTCCGATGGGCCAACCGGGTGGGAGACTGCATAGGTGACACAATCTGACGTGGTCGAGAAGTACCTGGGCCGCCTCGGGGTTGCTATCGCTGGTCGTCCGCCGGGGCGGGCGCTGCTGGCCGAGCTGCAGAGCGCTCACATGATCAAGGTGCCGTTCGAGAACCTCGACGTGTTCCATCGTCGCAGCGTTCGAGTCGACGCGGAGTGGTCGGTGGCGAAGATTGTCGAACGCGGTCGTGGTGGCTGGTGCTACGAGCTCAACGGCGCATTCGGATGGCTGCTCACGGAACTCGGCTTCACGGTCACCTACGTGTCGTGTCGCGTGAACGACGGCACCCGCTGGGGTCCTGATCGAGACCACTGCGCGCTCATCGTCCACATGGGTCCTGATCGCCTCTTTGTCGACGTCGGCTTCGGGGATTCCCCGATGGTTCCGATTGCCCTTCGTGTCGGTGAGCACGCAGGAATTCCCCGACGGGTCCGCATTCGCACCGATGTCGGTGGGTTCGTGCTGTCGGAATGGGGTCTCGACGAACGCTGGGGTGATCGGCTCTGGATCTCGATCCAACCGCGCACACTCGAGGACTTCACCGCGCGCAGCGAGTTCCTCCAGACCGAACCCGGGCTCCAATGGACACAGAGCCCCTTCGCCACGCGCTCGAGTGCTCCTGATGGTTCGCGCATCACCTTGCGGACAGACGTTCTCCGCAGCCGCCTTCGCGGGAACGACTTCGATGGGTTCCCCGTCACGCCTGAGACCTGGTCCGCCGTGCTCGCCGAGAACTTCGGGATCGTCGACACGCTCGCTGCCGCCGACTGACAGCGGTCTCGGCGCCCCGGCCGTGTCGGGCCGAATGGCACTGTTCGGTGGAGCGACGGAACGGCCATGCTGACGTCATGGCGAAGGTGACAGCGGCCGGTCGGGAGCGGGCGGTCGCATGGGCGTTCGTCGTCGGGCAGTTCGTGCTGATCGGCCTCTTGGCGTTCTGGCATCCGCGGCATCGGTGGTCGCTTCCCGATGCGCTCGACACCGCTGCGAAGGTGGCCGCCGCAGTGGGGCTCGCGTGGATGGCCGTCGGCGCAGTGAGCCTCGGTCGTTCGCTCACCGCCCTTCCACTGCCGCTGGAACACGCCACACTTCGGGTGGGCGGCCTGTACCGGCTCAGCCGACATCCGATCTACACCGGTCTGATCACTGCCGGCTGGTCATGGGCACTGCGCGGCGAGGCTATCGGTCCGCTTGTGGTTGCTGTTGCCCTCACTGCGCTGCTGGCTGCGAAGGCGCGCTTCGAGGAGGAGGCTCTGCGTATGAAGTTCCCGGAGTACGCGCGCTACAGCGCCCGGACCCCTCGATTCTGGCCCGTCGGTCCGCTGAAGCGGCTCGGACGGGGAACGAGCGCCTAAGTCGATCCTGTGGATGCAGCCGACGCGTGCGAGCTCATTGCTTTGATACCCCTGGGGGTATAGTCTTTCTGTATCCGAAACGTTTCGAACGAAGTTGGAGCTGCCATGTTCTTCCGCCAGTACTACCTCGGGTGCCTTTCCCATGCGAGCTACCTGATCGGAGACACGACCACCGGTCGAGCGGTGGTCGTCGACCCGCAACGCGACGTCGCCGAGTACGTCCGCGACGCCGAGTCGAACGGCTTGCGAATCGAGAAGGTCCTCGAGACGCACTTTCATGCCGACTTCCTCTCCGGCCACCTCGAGCTCGCCGCCCGGACCGGGGCATCGATCGGCTTCGGGCGTGCTGCCGAGGGCCGGGCGGAGTTCCCGATCGAGATGTACAGCGACGGTGACCGCATCACGCTGGGCGACGTTGTGCTCGAGATCCGTGAGACGCCCGGGCACACGCCGGAGTCGATCAGCATCGTGGTGTTCGACCACGGCACGTCGTCGGCCCCGTACGGTGTGCTGACCGGCGACACGCTGTTCATCGGTGACGTTGGACGGCCGGACCTGCTGGCCTCCGTCGGCGTCACGGCCGATGAACTGGCCCGCCAGCTGTACCACTCGCTGCACGAGCAGCTGCTTGTGCTCCCCGACTCGACCAAGGTCTTTCCGGCCCACGGGGCCGGATCGGCATGTGGCAAGAACCTGTCGACGGAGACGGTGTCGACGATCGGCGAGCAGCGCCGAACGAACTATGCACTCGCGCCGATGAGCGAGGACGCGTTCGTTGAGGCCGTGACGCAGGGGCAATCCGTGGCCCCGCTGTACTTCGCGTTTGCCGCGAACCGCAATCGTGAGCTGCGCGAACTACTCGTCGAGGAGGCCGAGGTTCCTGCTCTTTCGGTCGCCGACGTCCTCGAACGCCAACGCCAGGGCGCGGTGGTGATCGATTGCCGTGACGACACCTCGTTCGCCGCCGGTCATCTCCGGGGCTCGGTGAACGTTGGGCTCGGCGGCCGATTCGCCGAGTACGCCGGAGAAGTCATGGCTCCCGACACCCCGATCGTGTTGGTTGCCGACCCGGGGCATGAAGCCGAAGCCAAGGTTCGTCTCGCCCGCATCGGCTTCGACCGCGTTCTCGGGGCGTTGAGCGATCCGCTTGCCGCCTTCGTCGCCCACCCCGAGCTCGTGGAGATGCTCTCGCGACTTTCCGCCGACGCGCTCGCCGCGAGGATCGATTCCGTTGCCGGTCTCGTGTTGGTCGATGTGCGCAACCCGGGAGAAGTCGCCCTCGGAACAGTGCCCGGCTCCCGCCCGCTCAGCCTGCCGTCATTGCTCACCCGGCTTGGCGAGCTCGACCCGTCCGCTCCGACGGTCGTGTTCTGCGCCGGCGGCTATCGCTCAGCGATCGCGTCGAGCCTGCTCCGATCACACGGTTTCTCCGACGTGTCCGATCTCCTCGGCGGCTACACGGCATGGGCGCTGCGCTCGGACGGGCTCGCCGCGGCGGCGGGAGGTGCGCGGTGATGTCGTCCGTGAGTATCCCGACCATCGACGCCGACACCGTCGCCTCGCAGCTAGCGAGCGGTGACCCTTCATTTCTGTTGCTCGACGTCCGTGAAGCAGAAGAGTGGCGGTTCGGTCATGTTCCCGGCTCGGTCACTATCCCGCTGAGCACACTGCCTTCGCTCGCGGACACCCTCGATCGGAGCAAGCGCATTGTATGTGTCTGCCGATCAGGTGCTCGTTCGTCGAAGGCCACCGAATGGCTGCAGCGACAAGGGTTCGACGCAGCGAATCTCACTGGCGGCATGAACGTCTGGTCGAGCTTCGGCCATCCGGTCGTCAGATTCGACGGCCGCGAAAAAGGAACGGTCATCTGAACCGTGGACCTCCGCTCGTTGCTCGCATCGCCGCTCGGATTCCTGATCGGCGCATCACTCGGGGCCCTCGGTGGCGGCGGTTCGATCCTCGCCGTTCCGGCCCTCGTCTACGCCGCCGGTCAGACCCCGAAGCACGCGACGACGACGTCGCTGGTGCTGGTGGCCATCACCGCGCTGATCGGGATCGTCCCCCATTGGCGCGCTGGCCGGGTGCGTTTCGGTCCCGGGGTGATCTTTGGGCTGGCCGGCATCGGCGGATCACTCCTTGGCTCGCGCTGGAACGCCGCTGTCGACGCCAACGTGCTTCTGCTTGCCTTCGCCGGGCTGATGCTGGTCGCAGCGGCAGCGATGTGGCGCAGGATCACCTCGGCGCCGAAGCCTCAACCGCGCTCGCTCGGCGCGGCGGCGAACCCGGTGCCGGGACCCGCGCCGCGCCACATGGTGAATCTCGATCTCGCCACGATCGTGCGGGTGGCCTTGGCCGGCACGGTGGTCGGACTGCTGACCGGTTTCTTCGGCGTTGGTGGCGGGTTCGTGATCGTTCCGGCGCTCGTTCTCGCGCTGCGTTTCTCGATGCCGGAGGCCGTCGGCACGTCGTTGCTGGTGATCACCATCAACTCCGCCGTGGCACTCACGACGCGGCTCCAATCGGGATCCATCGAGTGGGCCACGGTGATGCCGTTCACTGCGGCCAGCCTGATCGGTGTAGTGGTCGGCAGCCGACTGGCGAGCACCCGAGATTCGACCTCGCTGGAGCGCTGGTTCGTGTTGCTCCTGGTCGTGGTGGCGACCTACACCGCGGTGCGGTCCGGCCTCGCCATGCGTTGATGCCCTATCCGCCCCTACGGCGCAGCCGAACCTCGGGAGTGTGAAGGACAAGTGCCCGGGCCTCGGAGAGCGCAACGATGTCGTTGCGCTCCCGAGGTCGGGGTGGCCGCCCGTTCAACGAACCGAAATCGCTAGTGGCCTCCGCCGGTCGGGGCGACCTCGCCCGCTTGGAAGAGTCCGAGGGCGCCTTTGCCCACGTTCGAGAACTTGTGGGTCACCATCGGGTAGAGGCCCTTCTCGGCGAAGCTGAATTCGACGAAGCCTCCCTGCGCGGGCTGGAGGTCGAGGACCTGAGATCCTCCTTGTCGGGCATCGGGTCGCAGGAGGTAGGTCCCTTCCTTCCAGACCGTGTCGAAGATGGTGCCGACGATGTGGAAGGCCGAGTTCTCCGACGGTCCGTCATCGACGACCCACACGCGGACTCGCTCGTTGGGTTCGACCCGGATCGGTGCATGGAAGTAGCCCTTCACATAGCCGTTGAAGACCACGGCATCGAAATTCTCCGCCGACATCTTCGCCAGGCTTCCCGGCTGACCCTGCGGCCCGAGATACAGCTCGGACTGGACGATCAGGTACTCGTGGGCGACCGGTGCGAGTTCCGGCGGGTCGATGATGATCGCCCCGTACATGCCGTTTCCGATGTGGTGAAGGGCCGGTGCGGTCCCGCAGTGGTACATGAATGCGCCGGCATAGTTTGCGGTGAACTCGTAGACGAGCGACTCACCCGGCTGAAGCGTCCGCATCTTGTCGTTCCACGCCACGCGGCTGGCGTGGAAGTCGATCGAATGTCCGACCTTGCCGTCGTTGATCAGGGTGACCTTGAACGTGTCGCCGATCTTGCCGTGGAGGACCGGGCCGGGAACGGTGTCGTTGAAGGTCCACATCTCCTGGGTCACTCCGGGCGAGACCTCGATGACTTTTTCGGTGGCCCGGAAGGTGATCTCGTGCACGGTGCCGGTGAGGGCAGGAGCGAGCACCGGGTCACGCGGCTTCCAGCCGGCCGGCGGAGCAGCGTTGAAGTCGATCGTGGCGTTGGGCGCCTCGACGCTCGCTGGTGTCGCCTCACTGTGCATCGCGGCGTCTGTCGCGGGCTTCACTGCGGCAGCGACCGCCGGTGTTCCGCCGACGACATCGAGGGCGAAGGTCATGCCAGCGTCCTTGTGGCCGGCGACAGTGCAGAACCCGGTGAGCGACGTGGTGACGGCCCCGAGGTCGAGCGTCTCCGACTCGCCCGCTTTGAGCATCTTCGTCTTGGCTCCGCTCGAGAGCTGGAGGTCGTGTTCGAGCTTGCCGGTGTTGCGGACGTTGAGAACGACGTGATCGCCGGCGTTGGCGGAGAGCTTGTTCGGTTTCACGAACAGGTCGCCCAGCGACACGAGCACCGTCGTCGGCTTCGCGCCGAAGGCGCCCTGGGCGGGCGCCGCGGCGGGCGATGCTGCCACCGGCGCCGAGGTAGTGCGATTCGAGTCGCTGTCGTTCCCGGGAAGGTAGAGCGCAACGACGGCGACGCACAGCGCAATGAGGCCGAGCGCCATGGCCAGGAACGCGCCGCCGGAAAGCTCCGACCACCTCGATCGTGACCCCGCGGCCTGGAGTTGTTGTTCGGTAGCTGACATGTCGTTGACCCTCCTGGATCTCGTGTGGGATCAGCGTGCGCCCGCCGAATGGAGGTCGAGAAGGGACGAAAGTCCCGGGCGGCCGGGTAATTCGTAGTTGTATAGTGTGTGACTATGAGATTAGAGATCACGCGTCGGTCCGACCTGGCCACCCGTTCGCTGATCGCTCTGGCGTCCGCGGAGCTCGGAGGTCGCAGAACGAAGGCGTCAGACCTTGCCGCCCTCGTCGGCACGACTCCGGGATTCCTCTCGCAGGCGATGACGGCGTTGGTGGACCGAGGGTGGGTACGTTCTGAGCCGGGACCGACCGGCGGATACACGGTGGCGGTCAACCTCGCCGAGGTCAACGTTCTCCAGGTCATCGAAGCGGTTGAGGGCTCGACCGACGTCACGCACTGCGTGCTGCAGAACCGGCCGTGCCTGGCGGCAGAGCCCTGTGCCCTTCACGAACCGTGGACCGTCGCCCGCCGTCACCTGCTCTCATCGCTCTCGGCGACCTCGCTCTCCGAACTGGTCACCCCGACGGCCGGATCGCCGGGCCGGGCGAACTCGCGCAGCCGGAGCAAACGCCCGAACACTCGCAACATCCCCCGCACTGCTTCGCGAAGGAGCGCCCCATGAACACGATCAACTCTGCGATCACCCTTGCCTCGTTGGTGAACGAGCACCCCGACCTCGCCGGTGAGTTGGAGCGACGCGGTCTGGACTACTGCTGCGGGGGTCAGCGGACACTCCTCGAGGCTTGCGCGGCGAAGGGTCTCGATCCCGCGTCCACGACTGTGGAGCTTTCGCAAGCCGCATCGCGAACTGCAACGGCAGCGGAGTGGGCGTCGATGGAGGCAGCCGCTCTCGTTGAGCATCTCGTCACCACGCATCACGCCTATCTCTGGGCCGAACTTCCCCGCCTGTCGGCCCGGCTGGCCAAGATCGTGTCGGTTCACGGCGAACGGCACCCTGAATTGGTCGGCGTCGCCGCCTGCTTCGAATCGGTTCGCGCCGATCTCGAACCGCATCTGCTCAAGGAAGAGCGAGTCCTCTTCCCGATGATCGTCGAACTTGCCGGAGCATCGATCGCTCCCGCCTTCCACTGCGGGACGCTGCGCAACCCGATCTCGATGATGCTGCTCGAACACGATGCGGTCGGAGACCTACTGGCTGAGCTCAACCGTCTCACGAACGGCTACCACGTTCCGAACGACGGGTGCGCGTCGTACGCCACGTGTTTCGACGGTCTTGCCCGACTCGAGTCGGACACCCATCTCCACATCCACAAGGAGAACAACCTGCTCTTCCCGATGGTCGTTCGGATGGAACAGTCGTTGGCCGAGGCCGTGAGTATCTGAGGAGTCGCACCACGATCGCCGGACTGGACCTACGGGCAGTCGTCGGCGGACGGGTCGCCGATGAAGTTCACGCCGTGACGAACGGCGGGTACTCGTCGGTGAGCATGTAGGCGTAGGCGTTGGTGCGGATCGACACCCGCTGCATGTTCATGACCCAATCGCGAAGACCGGTCGGCCACGACCCGGTGAACAAGACTGCGAAGAAGCCGAGGAACCAGCAGATCGCGCCGACG
>JANOJN010000048.1:0-24342 GCA_031418775.1 Acidimicrobiia bacterium | reverse complement strand
GTCAAGCTGTTGTCGCAGTGTCGGCCGATCGCCCGCGGGATACCCCGTTCGACGATCTCCTCGACCATCTCGTCCGCACCACCACGCTCAACCGCGGTGAAGCCGTTCGCGTGGTCGGCGAGGTCGTCGCGTTCTTCCACGAACCCCTCGATGCGTTCGTGAAACGCCGGCACCGCGACCTGCAGTCCGCCGGACTGGCCAACGCCGCGATCTACGAGCAGATCCTCGATGAACTCCGTTTCGTCCGTCTCGCTGCTCCGCCGCTCACGGTTCGCCAGATCCGACGCCTGATCTACGGCTGACCATCCGGTCCGGCCCTCGAGCCCGACCCACCCTGATCGATTGGGTTGGCGAGAAAGTATGTGTACGAAACATGTGTGGAGTCGTCGCCTACATCGGCAATCAGCAGTGCCTTCCGATCCTCATGGAGGGCCTCTCCAGAGTTGAATACCGCGGGTACGACTCCGCTGGTGTCGTCGTCCACGGCCCGAAGGGCCTGAAGGTCGTCAAGAAGAAAGGCAAGCTCCGCGAGCTCGAAGGCGCGTTGCCCAAGACGATGACCGGGACGCTCGGTATCGGCCACACCCGGTGGGCCACCCACGGCGAACCGAACGACGCGAACGCGCATCCCCATCTCGACGCAACCGGAAACGTCGCGCTCGTTCACAACGGGATCATCGAGAACGCCTCCGAGCTCCGGGCCAAGCTCGAAGCCGATGGTGTGGTCTTCGCCAGCGAGACCGACACCGAATGTCTCGCCCATCTGATCGGCCGCCGACGGGCTTCGGGAGTCACGATCGAGGAGGCAGTGCGAGCGACGCTCGCCGAGGTCGAGGGGACGTATGGACTCGTCGTGATCGACTCCACCCAGCCCGACTGCATCGTGGTCGCCCGGAACGGATCGCCCGTCATCATCGGCATCGGTGAAGGAGAGATGCTCGTCGGGTCCGACGTGAGCGCAATCGTTCGTCACACCTCGCGGGTCGTCCCGCTCGATGACGGCGAAATGGCCGTGCTGACCAAGGACGGCTACCGGACGTTCTCCCTCGATGCGACACCCACACAGAAACGTCCGTTCGACGTGAACTGGTCGATCGAAGCGATCGACCGGGGTGGTCACGAACACTTCATGCGCAAGGAGATCCTGGAGCAGCCCGCCGCTATCGAGAGGGCGCTGCGCGGGCGCGTCGACGAGCGGTTTGCGACGGTGAAGTTCGGTGGGATCAACCTGACGGCACGCGAGGTGCTCGACATCCGTCGGGTCAAGGTTCTCGGGTGCGGTTCGGCCTTCTACGCCGGCATGGCCGGTGCGCAGCTCATCGAGAACCTGGCGCGCATTCCCGCTGACGCCGAGCCGGCGAGCGAGTTCCGCTACCGCAATCCGGTCATCGAGTCAGACGTCCTGTACATCGCCGTCAGCCAGTCCGGCGAGACCGCCGACACGCTCGCCGCAGTGACGGAGATCAAACGCAAGGGTGGCCGGGTAATCGCGGTGGTCAACGTGGTCGGCTCGACGATCGCCCGCGAGTGTGACGGGATCTACATGCATGCGGGGCCCGAGGTGAGCGTGGCGTCGACCAAGGTCGTCACGTCGATGATCACCAGCATCGGTCTGCTCGCCGTGTACCTCGGTCGTATCCGCGATCTCGGGCCGTCCGACGGCACCCGGCTTCTCCATGGTCTCAAGGCCCTGCCAGGTCTGATCCAGCAGGTGCTCGACCAGGAGTCCGACATCAAACAGATCGCCGAAAAGTACGCGCACGTACCTTCGATGTTCTTCATCGGGCGTAATACCGGGTATCCGATCGCGTTGGAGGGTTCCCAGAAGCTGAAGGAGATCAGCTACGTCCACGCCGAGGCCTATCCGGCGAGCGAACTCAAGCACGGACCGCTCGCGCTCGTCGGTCCGGAGTTCCCCGTGGTGTCGATCGCGCTGGACGATCCGCTGCTCGAGAAGAACCTCTCGTCGGTGCAGCAGGTTCGCGCCCGTCGGGGCCCGACCATCGGCGTCGTGCAACAGCGCGGTCACGAACTCCATCGTGCCCACGAAGGTGGCTTGTTCGACGACGTCATCGTCGTTCCGGCCAGCGAGCCGGAATGGGCGCCGTTGCTCGCCAATGTCGCGCTGCAGCTCTTCTCCTATCACGCGGCGGTGGCGCTGGGTCGTGATGTGGATCAGCCCCGCAACCTCGCGAAGTCGGTCACGGTGGAGTGAGTTCACGAACGCGATGGTGACGGGGCTGCTGGGGGTGTAGTGCGGGTCCATCGCATTGGCTGGCCTCGGCCAAACATGGCCGCGCTCGGCCGAAGCCAGCCAATGCGATGCACCGGATCCTCGTAGGTTCCTACCGAGGGCTTCCTGCGAGGACGGGCCCCAATGTTTGGCGCACCCGCCGGGGCTGCGGCCGCCGCACTGTCAGTTGCTCGAGCGGCGACGGAGCATGACGCGTCGGCGTCGCAGGGAGCAGAAGCTCCGCTCGTCGGGCCGTTGCCCACGCTTGGGCGTCGTCGGAGAGACACACGCCGCAATGGTTCGGGTTGCCGTCGGGACTCACCAGCAGTGCGCGCTCCCAGAGCAGATCAATCGCTTCGTCACCCCAGAGCCGCGTAGCGGCGTCGACATCGCTCGACGCGATGCTCTGGATGACTCCTTCGATGACCCAGCCCAGTGACCCGACGCGATCGACGAGCTGCTGACGCAACTGGTCGACGGTGAGGTCGTCGCTGACGACCATGGATCGGAATGCCTCGAGGGTCCGGCTCAACCCGAGGTCTGCCAGGCCGGAGCTGGCGTCAGCGCGGCGGACGGGATGGCGACGCGAGGTGCCTGGGTGACAACGGCGGCCTTGCGGACAAGGGCAGGACGAGCCTTCGCCTTCGCCTTGTGGGGAGAAGCACCGGCCGATGAGGCCGTGGCGACGGTGAAGCCGGTCACCATTGTCAACGAGACGGCTGCTGCACCGAGGCGCCGACGGCGTGAGGATGCGGTGGAGGTGGTTGAGGTCATGCATCGACCGTAAGGACCCGGTCTGTCGCCGCGCATCGCCTGTTTGGACGACTGGAACCCCCTGCCGCGGCGTCCCTGTGTCCGAAAGGGACACCGCTCGTCCCGCTACCTCAGGCCGCCTTCGGAGGCAACGGCGACTGCTGCCGCCCGAGACGTGACGCCCAGCTTGGCGAAGACCGCTCGTACGTGCGAGGCCACGGTCGATGGGCGGATCCCCAGTTCACGGGCGATGTCCTTGTTGGTGGCCCCGTCGCCGAGAAGCCGAAGGACCCGGAGTTCGCGAGCGCTGAGCTGCTGTGAGCCGGGGCTGTTCAGGTCACGGGAAACCCGTCCGCGATGGAGAAACCGGTCCGCCGTCTCGCGTAGGGCGTCGGGCGAGAACGCCGCCCCTTCGGTCAGGTGGCACTCCCACATCCTCGGACCGAGCGAACCGGCGATGTGTTCCACCGCGGGACTTCCCGGTAGGGGGGTACGTAGCCCGGCCCGGCGACGTGCCGACTGGGCGGCCCCGATGAGCCGAGCTCCGAGCCGGCACCGCTCCGTGCGGAGGTGGTCCGTTGCCGTGATCTCGACCATGGTGAGAACGACGGACGACACAATGCGGGCCGCCTGGAGGCGTTCGGCGATCTCGAGTGCTTCGAGCAATCTGCCACCCGCTCGGTCGAAGAGGTCATCGGCAGCTTCGATCCGGGCCAGATCCTGGAGGGCTTCGACCAGGAGGTAGCCATCGTCGATCTGGCGGTGCACCTCGATCGACTCTCCGAGAAACCGACGACCGGCAGCCCGATCTCCACGGAGACTGGCGAATTGGCCGAGGTTGCCGAGGGAGATACCGACGCCTCGCAGATCGCCGGTGCGGCGACGCAGTTCGAGCGATCGTTCGGTGTGCTCGATGCCCGGGGCGAGATCGCCCAGTTGCCCGAAGCACACACCGAGATTGGCCAGCGCATCGGCCTCCCCCCGTTCATCGCCGACCTCCGCAAAGAGGATCTGGCTCGACTCGAGCGGTCCGAGCGCGGCCTGCGCGTCTCCTTGCAGGAACGCAAGGGTGCCGGTGGTGTTGAGCAGGCGGGCGCGTGTACCCGGCGCCAGGTCGCACAAGAGGATGCGGGCGATCCAGGATCGGGCTTCGGCGAAGAGGCCTGCCCGCGTCCAGAATCGTTGCAGGGCGCTGACCGCGATCGCGCAGGGTTCCGGGTCACCCGCGTCGATCGACCAGGAGATCGCCTGGCGGAGGTCCGGATACGCCTGGCGTAGACGGTCGAAGGCATGCTGCTGACCGGGACCGTAGAGCTCCGGCGCCAATCGTTCGACAGCGTCGAAGGTCCAGGCCGCATGGTCAGCCCGAGCCTGACGATCCCCCGCGGAATCAAGATGCGTTCTCAGCACCTCGCGAAGGGTGCTGAAGACGCGCCAACTCGGTGCCTCTTCGGGCGCGGGTGAGACACTGTTGTCGACGGGCTTTTCGTCACGTCGGTCGTTCGTTCGGAAGACGAGATGGTTGGCCGCAAGTTCATCGACAATGGCGTCCGGGCTCCTGCGGGACTCGGGCCAGCGAAGGCCGATTCGGGTGATCGCGTTGAAGTCGAAAGCCCCTTCGACGACGGCGAGCCGTCGCAGCGCCACGAGCGTCACCGGATCGAGAAGCGACAGCGACCACTCGAGAGTCGCCCGCAGGGTGCGGTGGCGCGGTGCCAAGCCGGGCGAAGTATCCGAGAGGTCGGCAACTCGGATTGCGATGTGCTGGGACATCGTCGAAACCGGAAGCTGATGGGTCCGCGCCGCGGCCAGTTCGATCGCCAGCGGAAGTCCGTCGAGTCGCGCGCAGAGTTCCTCGACCGCTCGGTCGGCTCCCATGCCGTTCGGCATGGCGGCCGCCGCGTGGTGTCGGAACAGCTCAGCGGCGTCGCTCCGTTCCCCAACGGGAGACGACGTCGCCAGTGGTCCCACACCGATTTCGGTCTCGGACGGCGAGTCGAGTCGCGTCCTGGAGGTCACGATCACCGATGCGTGCGTTGTGGCAATAAATTCATCGAGGAGTGCGGAGACCCCCCGGACGTGTTCGGCGTTGTCGACGAACAGCACGCCCGTCCACTGCCGGAGACGGTCCTGCCATGTCGCTCCGTCTGTCCGCGCGTCGACCTCGGCCAGCGCTGCGGACACGGAGTCGTTGGCCTCGTCGACGTCGCCGGCGACGCTCAAGTCGACGCTGACGAGCGTCATCGGCTGGGCCCGAACCGCGGCGTCCAAAGCAGCGAGTGCGAGGGAGCTCTTTCCGACGCCACCCGGCCCGGTGAGCGTGATGAACCGGTCCGTTCCGCTTGTCAGCTTCGAAGCCACGCGGTCGACGAGCTCATCACGCCCGATGAGCCGGCGTGGACGCCGCGGAACGACCCCGGTGTTGGCAAAACGCACTTCGGCCGGACCGGTCTTCTGTGCCGGCGTCAGCAGTTCCCGTCCGAGCAGAGCGGTCACCGTTGTCGTCTCGAAGCGACCGTCATCGACAGACTCGGCGAAGCTGCGTGCTTCAGCGACGGCCTGGTCGGGGCCGCCGACGCTGCAGTGCACGACCACCTGCCGGACACCGCGTTGTGTGAGGAGCCGCGAGAACGTGCGAGCCAGCTGAGGTCCTCGAACCACGACGACAACGGCCCCGTCGACGGAAGGCACGCGCTGGACGTCGAAAGCATCCTCGGGCGAAGCGGCGGCCAGCAGTCGATCCTGAATGCACGCGTCGACGACCGCTCCGGACGCGGCGTCCGCCAGAACCACGGTGTGCAGGTCACTCGGCCGGCCCTTCGGCGCGGCGTCATCAGTGGGAGGACCGAGGAGGAGTTCGAAACGTGCCTGAAGAGGCGGCGAAGGCGTCCGGATCCCGGCCTCGACCTTCTTGAGCATCGACTCGGTGCAGCCGACTTCGGAGGCAAAGGCGGTTTGCGTGAGATCGAGGCGACGCCGCCCCTGTCGCACCCAGCTGCCTATGGTCGAGTCCACTCCCGCCGACTGTACGAGAACACTGCGTTTCGTGCAGCCTCGCCGGGTGGGGGTCCCTCGGCTAGGGCCCCTGCTGCGCGTTCCAGAGATCGCCCGGTTCGATCGTTGGGGAGCATCCGCCTGACGCGTCGGCGTTCACGGCGAGGAGTCCACGTCGGTCACCTTCCGTGAACACGGTGGTCACCCAAGGCCACGCCTCTCTCGACTCGGCTGGTGAGAACATCAGCGAGGTCGGATCGTGGCTGTGCTGGAGCCCGAGGATGTGGCCGAGCTCGTGAAGCACGACCGTCTCCCAGCGGCCCCGGGCGACCCCACGCGACGCGGCGAGCGAAATCGAAAGCGTTGTCCTCCACACGACGCCCCGGGCGTCCACCTGATTCGCCTGGCGAGCCACCCCGAGCCACTCGGTCTGGCCGCGCACCCAATCGATGACCAGCACGCGGGGCGTTGACGGGCGGACGCGACCGGCCCCGACGAGCTGCATCGGCACGCCCGACGCGGCTGATGCCTGGGCCACGGCTGAGCGGATGGTCTCCGTGAGGTCGAGTTGCTGGTTCGTCGTGTCATAAAAGACATCGATCGGGGCGCACGGATTACGCCGTGTGGGGGTGAAGTCCGCGGTGAACAGCACGCTCCAACCCGACCCGGCGACCGGCACCGGCCCGCGGTACCTCGGCTGAGGGAAGTACGGGGCCACCACTTTGCTGTCCTCGGTTCCCGTCATTCCGTCCGCGGCGACCCACTTCGCCCGGAACGTGTACTTGGTATCGGGGTTGAAGCTGACACCCACATTCAGGTCGGAGACCCCCGCGGGGAACCTCACCGTGCGGGTTCCCTCTTCGAACCCGATGGTGTCGACCGTGACGGACGCAGCCAGATCAGTCCGCCCGGTGGGCACCAGTCCAATCCTCGCCGACGTGCTCGTCGACTCGAACGTGGTGATCTGTGCACTGGGCACGCCGGGCGTGGTTGTGGTCGTCGGCAGGGTTGTGGTCACGACCGGCGTCGTCGTTGTCGGTGCCGGGGAGCGCTTCGGGCGGACCTTCACGGTGCGCCGCGCGGAACCTGCCGGTGTCGACACGGAGACGACGGCAAGGGTGAGCAAGATGGCGAGACCGACGTTCAGGCGGCCTCGACGGGGGCTGTTGTCCATGTGGTCCTACGTGGCTCGGATTCGGCGGCCGAGGTCGTCGTCAGGCGGCGCGCCAGTGGTGGCGTCCCCTGATGCCGTACATCTCGAGCAGCGTCGCGCGTGTCGGCGTGAGTTGGAGGAAGACGTGGGAATCGGCGGACGGACCGCCCGGTTCGAACGGCGCGAGGTCGTAGCCCATGCGACCCCACAGCGCGGTGCGGCCGGTTGTGTCGTCGACGACGGTCACGGTTCCCTCGATCATCAGGCTGTCCCAGCCGGTGGCCTCCGAGACGTTCCAATGAGCCATCGCCCTCGGGTCTCGGCGGAGGTTCGCGACCTTGACGGAACTCGTGAGCACGAACGCGGTCAGGGCGCCGTCGATCCAACCAGCGGCGACCGGGACCACATGCGGCCGCCCGTCGGTGCGGGTGGTGGCCCAGAACACGGTCGAGCCGAAGCGCTTCGACTGTTGCTGGACGGCCTGGAGGTCGGGAAGAAGAGTCGGGGCGGGAGATGTCAAAGCCATTGGTCCATCGTGCCCGCTCTGGCGGCGCCGCGGAAACGGGCTCGGGGGGCTGAACACCTCCGAGAGCTCTTCGGAGGTGTTCAGCCCCCATGAATTGGGGCAACCTCTCTCCGAGCGGGACTCACAGTGAGTTGCTGGGGGACTCGGTTTGAGTCATGATGGCGGGTGTGCTGGACGCCGCCTTGCGCACCGACCGCTACGAAGTCACCATGATCGATGCCGCGCTCGAGTCGGGGATCGCCGACCGCCGAGCGGTGTTCGAGGTGTTCACCCGCCGCCTGCCGGCGGGCCGACGCTATGGCGTCGTTGCCGGGACAGCCCGGGTCATCGAGGCGATCGAGGCCTTCCGGTTCACGCCGGACCACATCGACTTCCTGGGCAAGCTTGGTCTTTCGGGGCGCGCGCTCGAGTGGCTCGCCGGGTATCGGTTCCGCGGTGACGTGTGGGGGTACCCGGAAGGTGAGGTGTACTTCCCCACCAGTCCAGTTCTGACCGTCGAGTCGACCTTTGCCGAAGCCGTTGTGCTCGAAACGGTCATCCTGTCGATCCTCAACCACGATTGCGCCGTTGCCGCCGCGGCCAGCCGCATGGTCACCGCTGCCCACGGGCGTCGCACGATCGAGATGGGGAGTCGTCGTACGGATCCTGATGCCGCAGTGGCCGCCGCCCGCGCCGCGGCGATTGCCGGCCTCGACGCGACGTCGAACCTGGCCGCCGGAGCGTGGTTCGGTCTGGCGACGGCCGGTACGGCCGCGCACGCCTTCACGCTCGCCCACCTTGCCGAGCCGGCCGCGTTTCGCGCCCAGATCGCTGCGCAGGGGATCGGCACAACGCTCTTGGTCGACACCTGGCACATCCCCGAAGGCCTCCGCAACGCCGTTGCCGCGGCCCACGAGTTCGGCGCCGCCGGACCCGGAGGTGTGCGCATCGACTCCGGTGATCTTGTCGCGGAGACCCTGTCAGCGCGACTCCTGCTCGACGAACTGGGCGCTCACGCCACGCGCATCGTGGTCAGTGGAGATCTCGACGAGTACCGCATGCAGGAACTCATCGAAGCTGGTGCTCCGATCGACGTGTTCGGCGTCGGAACCAGCCTCGTCACCGGATCCGGTGCTCCGACCGCCGGCCTCACCTACAAGCTCGTGGCCATCGACGACAGCGACGGCGTGCTCCAACCCGTCGCGAAGCGTTCTGCCGGCAAGGCGGGAATCGGCGGTCGCAAGCGGGCCCGGCGTCATCGTGGCCCCGGCGGTTCGCTCGTCGAGACCCTTGAGCTCGGCCTCCCGCTCGATGCGGACGTACCGGGCTCGGTGCAGCGGTGTTTCGTGCGTGAAGGGATTGTGACCGACTTCGACGGCCGTGCCGGGATCGATGGCGACCCTGCCGGTCTGACCCGCGCCGTCCCGGGCGGGCTCGGCTCAGGGCATCGCGCCACGCAGGTCGCCGTGGCTCGTGACCGCCACCGATCCGTTCGCGTGCTGCTCGACGAGTTGGGCGCACTCGATCTCACTCCGGGTGAGAGTGTCGTCAGCCCGGTCGTCGACGATCGGCTCGTCGCCGGGCCCCGGTCGTTGACGGGGGAACCGGGGAAGACCAACACCGGCGTTCAGGACATGACCTTGGTGAAAGGAGCAGAGACGTCGAAGCCGACCGGAACCCGACACGCCCTCATCGTGGTGGACTGTCAGAACGACTTCTGTGAGGGTGGCTCGCTCGCCGTTGCCGGTGGTGCCGCCACGGTCAGCCGGATCGCCGAGCATCTTCTCCTGAACGTCGACGACCGTGTTGTCGTCGTCGGAACGGCAGACGCACACGTTGATCCCGGACTTCATTTCTCGGCCACACCTGACTACGTCGACAGCTGGCCTCGTCACTGCGTCGTCGGGACGCTTGGCGCCTCGACCCACGCCCACCTCGATCCTGCGCTCACTCGGATCGAAGCATGGTTTGCCAAAGGCACCCACGAAGCGGCGTATTCGGGTTTCGAGGGCCGTTCGACGGCGACCGATGAGACCCTTGACGAGTACTTGCGCCGTCGGCGCGTGGGATCGATCGACGTCGTAGGCATCGCAACGGACTACTGCGTCGCGGCGACCGTTCGAAGTGCGCTGTCGCTCGGCTATTCAGTACGTGTACTTACGGATCTCGTCGCAGCGGTCGACCCGGCCGGGGGGGAGGAGACCTTGCGCACCCTCGCCGATGAAGGCGCTCGAATAGCGGTCTCCTCGCTCGTGCGATGACGCAACCGGAGGAGGCGGCCGGATTGCTCGCCGTATCGGTTGATGTGGCGATTCTGACCGTTCGCCAGGGACGGCTCGGGGTCCTCGTCGAGCGCGTGAGCGGTGGCATGGGCGGAGGTGCGTGGCGTCTGCCGCGTGCCCTTCTCGGCGTCGGTGAACTCGACGGCGTCGCGGCCCGCCTGCTGCAGTCCTCGGCCGGCGTGGCGAAGGCTCGTGACGCGGTGTTTGTCGAACAGTTGCGGACCTACGGCATGGTGTCGCCGACCGATTCGGGTGCGATCTGCGTCGCCTACGTCGCGCTGGTGGCGGAGTCATCGCTCGCCCCATCGAGCGGCCGGGTCTTCGCGTTGGATGATCTGCACGAGACGGGCGTGCTTGCCGACGGGCAAAGCCGACTTCTCGACGACGCTGTCGAGCGGGTGCGGGCCAAGTTCGAATACACGACCGTGGCCACGACGCTCGTGACCGAACCGTTCACCATCCCTGAGCTCCGCCGCGTGTATGAATCGGTCTGGTCCGTCGCGCTGCATTCCGCGAACTTCCGGCGCAAGGTGCTGGCCACGCCGGGGTTCGTGGTTCCGGATGACGCCGAAGGCGGCGATCGTCGTGGTCCGGATCTCTTCCGTCGCGGGACGGCAGCGCTGTTGCATCCGGCGATGCTTCGCCCGAGCGGCCCCGAAGCCTGACCGCGAAGCCGGGCCGGGTGCACAACGCGCTGCGTGACCGATGTCTCCGGGGTATCACGATCGGCGGTCGGGTCAGCCAATGTCGACCAACGGATGCTAAGTTCGTTGGACAACCGAACGTCATCTGCGGAACCTCGCCCGGGCTTGACCCGACGGACACGGCGACACCGCACCCGAAACCTGGACCGATCGGTCCCACGAACCAAACGCACCCGTTGTTCTCGACGTCTGCGCGCGGAGGCTTCATGGCCACATGGTCCATACGAATTGGTGTCCTTCTTCTCCCCGGCGTCTGTGTCGCGGGCCTGGTCGGCGTACCCGCCATGGGGCAGGTGAGCGCGGCCAACACGATTGCTCCGGAGAACACCGTCGTCGGCGCCCCCAAGCCGACCGCAGCGCCGACGGCGACTCCGACGGCGGCGCCGAAGAAGAAATCCCGCTCGACCACGACCACGATGATGCCGGTGGTGGTCGGTCCGATCGACGGAACCCAGCAGTCCGCGGTCTCGGCCCCGACCCCCGTCTCGTCGCCCGTGGAAGCACAGAGCTTCTCCGATCCGCTGGCCGACCTCGCATCCGCCGCGCTCGGCGCCCTGCCCGAGGGTCCCGTCACCGGCCAGCCGACGTCCGTCGGCACCGGCCCGGTCGACGGACAGCTGCCCACGGTCGTCGGTCCGGCGCCGGCAGTGCGCTTCGCACTCACCCCGACCACCGTGGCGCTCGACCCCAACGTCCCCCGCCCGCCGTCGAGCGACGCCGTGTCATCGGTGCTCATCAACACGAGTGACCTCGGCAACTACGCGCTCGGCACGGCGATCGTCGCGCAGGTCAGCCAGGAGTCACAGAAGATCCTCGCGGCGCTACCGACGGCGACCGCCGAGCGCTACATCGCCCTTCTTCGGGCGATGGCCAAGGTGGTCGGGCCCCGCACCAAGACCGATCCGGCGGCGCTGGAAGCGGTCTGGGTCCGAACCGACGGTCGTCGCATGAAGGCGATCCTCACCGCCATGGCCCAGGTCGGCACGCGCTACCGCTTCACCGGAAACAAGCCTGGCGGCTTCGACTGCTCGGGTCTCACCAGCTACGCGTGGTCCCAGGCGGGAGTCAAGATCCCCCGGACGAGCACGCTGCAATACGAGGGACTGACCAAGAAGTCGGCTCCCGAACTTCTCCCCGGTGACATCGTCTGGCATCCGGGGCATGTGTCGATGTACCTCGGCGTAGGTACGGCGGTCGTCGATGCTCCGCAGACCGGCAAGACCGTATTGGTCAAGAGCGCCTCAGCGAGTTCCTTCATCAGCTTCCACAGCCCGCTGTAGCTCCGAGGGGTCGGCGTTCCCGACCGGAGCGACCTCAGAACTGCTGTCGGAACGATTCGAATTGTTCGGACAGTGCAGCCAATTCGGCCTCGAGACGGGCGACGGCTGACTCCAGAGCGACAAGTCGATCCGTTGATCCCGAACGCCCGGACTCGGTCCCCATGCTGACGCGGACGTTCCCAGCGGCGAGAGCATCGATGTCGACCGGCCCGCCCAGGAGGTGCATCACGCGGGGCTCCTTCTGGCCGGGCAGTCGGGGCAGGAGGACCACCAGTGGACCGTCCCATGGCCGGGCGAATCCGTCTGGGATCTCGGCCGCGAGCGAGTTCGAGGGTCGCATCATGCCGTCGCCTGATCGGGCTCGCATCTCCTCGGGATCGGCTTGGCGCGCCGGATCGGCCAGTCGGTCGACGACGCGCTCGACGTGCTCGATGTCCATGTCGACCATCCGCTCCGTCCGGGCCTTCAGCTCGGCGACGGTCTGCGGTCCCCGGAGGGCGAGCATCGCCAGTACGGCCTGTTCGGGGGAAGTCAACGTGAGCCGTTCGTCGAGGGCGTGGCGGTACTTGTCGACGCGGCTGCCTGCGCCGGCGTGGATCATGCGCACCAGCCGATGCTCGGTTCGCAGTTCATCGAGTGCCGTCTGCACCTGGCTCTCCGAGAGGTGCAGCACCGGGTCGCGATTGGTCGATTGATTCGCGGCCGTGACTATGCCGTTGAGCGACATCGGATACACGTCCGGGGTCGTCATCTGCTTCTCGACCAGACACCCGAGCACACGCACAGCGCCTGCGGAAAGTTCCATGCCGACGACCGTAGCGGGCCTGTTGGTGCGCGAGGTTGGCGTGCCCGGGTCGGGAACGAAAGACTGCGACGCATGGCTCGAATCAACGAAGGACGTGTGGCAATCGTGACCGGCGCCGGACGTGGCATCGGAAGGTGTCACGCGCTTGCGCTCGCCCATCAGGGCGCGAAGGTCGTGGTCAACGATCTCGGTGGCACCATCGACGGAACGGGCGAAGGCTCGCTCACCCCGGCGCAGGAGGTCGTCGAAGAGATCAGGTCGTTTGGCGGCGAGGCCATCGCCAACGGTGAGAGCGTGAGCTCGTTCGAGGGGGCGAAGCGAATGATCGACGCTGCCGTTGACGCGTTCGGTCGTCTGGACATCCTGGTCAACAACGCCGGAATCCTTCGCGACCGACTGCTCGTCAACATGACCGAGGCGGAATGGGACGCGGTCATCGACGTACACCTCAAGGGTACATTTGCCCCCGCTCGCCACGCTGGCGCGTACTGGCGTGAGCAGTCGAAGGCAGGCAACGAGGTCGACGGACGCATCATCAACACGTCGTCGGTTTCGGGCATCTACGGCAACGTCGGACAAACCAACTATGGCGCGGCGAAGGCCGGCATTGCCGCGTTCACCATCATCGCGTCGCGCGAGCTCGCCCGGTTCGGTGTGACCGTGAATGCAGTTGCCCCGATCGCGATCACCCGGATGACCGAGGGGCTCGGCGGGAATGTGGAACTGACCGAGGAAGAGCGAGACGCTCGCGGCCCGCACTGGGTGTCGCCGATCGTCACCTGGCTTGCCTCTCCCCAGGCCAAGCACGTGACCGGTCGAGTGTTCGAAGCGTCGTCGGGAATCCTCGGGATCGCCGAAGGTTGGAGTCGCGGTCCGTTCGTGAAGCCGACCGACGACTTCCTCGACCCGAGCACCCTCGGTCCGATCGTCGACGAACTGCTGGCGAAGGCGGTTCCGCCCACGCCGATGCTCGGCAATCCTTCCTGAGGTCGCGGAGAACTCGGTGGTCTGTTGGAATGATGCGTTCGTCCCGCCGGTCCTCGATCAACACGAGTTCCTGCGCCGGAACGCCGAGGATGACCCGACCACCTTGGTCGTCGGCCGCCGCCGTCGAACGGACCCGCCGCTCTCCGTCGACGTTCGTGTCCGCTGGCTTCGTTCGGCCCATCCGACGTACACGGTCGTTTCTGCGGCAGCGTTCGATGCTCGGGGATGTCAGCCAGTTCCGGGTGGAGAGCAGGCCGAGGCGGCTCGCCGCGATCCCGTGTCGGCGTGGTCTGTGCTCCACCCCGTCGTGCAGGGTGCACTGACGACGCGAGTGTGCGTCGTCGGCGCAGAGTCGACGGGGAAGACCACGCTGGTCCGGGCCATGAGTGAACGCCACGGGACCAAGGGGGTCGGCGAGTACGGCCGTGACTACACGATCGCCAAGAAGGATGCCGGGACCAACGACCATTGGACGACGGAAGACTTCGTGCGGATCGCCGAGGAGCAGCAGCGGCTCGAAGATGAAGCGGCCATCGGCGCCGGCCCACTGTTCTTCTGCGACACCGACGCGATGACGACCGCCTTGTGGCACGAGCGCTATCAGGGTTCTTCGTCCAAGGTGGTGGACCGGCTCGGTCGTATGCGGACCTATGACCTGTTTGTGCTGTGCGATACCGACATCCCGTGGGAGCGCGATGCGATCCGGCTCGGCGCCGATACCCGGTCGGTCATGCACCGGCGCTTCATCGATGTGCTCTCGATCCAGCGCCGTGAACCGTGGATCCTGGTGTCCGGATCGGTCGAGAAACGCATGAAGGCGGTCGACGAAGAGATCCGGCGATTACGTCTGCTCACCGCCGACGCGATCTACGCACGGACGCGGCACCACCTTCGCTGAGAGAGCGCTCGGTTCACGGCAGGAGCGACGCAACGGCGCACACCAGAGCGTCGTCACCGGGGAGTCCGACGAGTTGGAGCGAGGCCGGAAGATGGGCTGTGGTCGGGTGTCGCGCGCTTGCGGGAACCGCGGCCGGCATGGCGATCGCCGGAGACCCGGAAATATTCGCGAGACGCGTGAGCGCAGTCAGCGATGAGTTCGCGACATCGCCGAGCAGCGGGGCGAGTGTCGGCATCGTCGGCATGGCGAGCACATCGAGTCGATGCGTTCTCATAAGCGCGCGGAGTTCTTCCGTGATGGTCGCCCGTTCGGCCCTTGCCAGCACGAGAGCGTCAGGGCTCACATGCTCCCCGAGCCGGAGACGGGCCGCGACGTCGTCGCCGACACCTGACCCTCGAAGCAGGTCACGATTGGACCGCCAAGCCTCACCGAGGAGCACCGTGAGCCCCGCCGCGTGGGCGGCCTCCCAGCCCGGAATCTCCACGTCGACGATCTCGACTCCACACTCCGACCGGAAGCGATCGAGGGTGGCGTCGACAGCGGCCCGGACCACGGGGTCCACCTCGGCGAGTCGGCCAACGACGCGTCCGATCCGGCGGTTCATCCGGGTACCCGCGGCGGAAACTTCCTCCACGAAGCCGGCCTCGATCATGTCCATCCCGACGATCACCTCGGAAACCGTCCGGGCAAGCGGCCCGATGGTGTCGAGGAATGGAGCGAGCGGCCAGCAGCCGCGGACGGGAACGCGGTCACACGTCGTCTTGAGGCCGACGATTCCGCAACATGCGGCGGGAATGCGGATCGATCCGCCGGTGTCACTCCCGATGCCCAGGTCGGCTTCGTGGTTGGCCACGGCGACGGCGCTTCCGCTCGAGGATCCGCCGGGTATCCGCTGTTCGTCGATCGGGTTCACCGGTGTGCCGAATGCGGGGTTGATGCCGTCCGCGCCGAAGGCCAACTCGTGCAGATTGGTCTTGCCCACGATCGACGCACGGCCGTCGGCCTCAGCCTCTCGAATGCCTCGAAGCGATACTGCGTCGGCGGGGGCCGGCACGGCTCGGCGTTCCACCGCGACACAACCGGCCGTGGTGATCGTTCCTTCGATGTCGAGCAGGTCTTTCACGGCCACGCGGTATCCCCTCTGGGGCCCCGCCAGACGGGTGATCCACGTGGCGTCACGCACGGCAGCCGACTGGTGGAGAACAGGGCCCGGCATGGCCGAGTCGGAGGGAATGAGCCATGCATCCGAAGGTAGCGGAGCCGGGTCGGTGCCGATGCCCGGGCGTTCCGCTTCTCTTGCGACCTCTGCGAAGATCGACGTCCTCATGAATTCCGACGCCTTCTCGTTGACCCGGATGTCGAGCGACGTCGAAGGATCGGGACCCGCCGCACGGCTGCCGGTGATCATCGTCGGAGCGGGGCTCGCCGGTCTGGTCGCGGCGAACGCTCTTGCCGAGGCCGGCCGTCGTTCCATTGTGCTCGACAAAGGACGTTCTCCGGGTGGGCGTTTGGCGACCCGGCGCATGGCCGGTCTGGACGGTCGTACCGCGAGGCTCGACCACGGCGCCCAGTTCTTCACGGTTCGGTCCCCGGACTTCGCCGAGGTGGTCCACGGCTGGCGGCGTTCCGGCGTCGTCCGCGAATGGTGTCGGGGATTCTCCGGTGCCGGCGACGGCTACCCGCGCTATTGCGCGGAGGCGGGCATGAGCACGATCGCGAAGTTGCTCGCGGCGACCGCTGAAGTGATCTGCGACGTCGAGATCCGGGCTCTTGCTGGCTTCGACGGTCTGCTTTCGTTGTCTACGGAGGACGGGCGACGATGGGAAAGCGACACGGTGATCCTGACGCCGCCGATCCCTCAGTCATTGGCGCTCTGCGAGAACGGGTGGCTCCCGCTCTCGGTAGAGGCGGAGGAGTCGCTTCGCGCCGTCACCTACTCGCCGTGCTTCGCGCTCCTCGTGACGCTCGACGCGCCCGGCGCGGTCCCGTATCCCGGTGGCATCCAGGTCGACGCCACGACCGGCGACGGCTCGGTGTTCTCGTTCGTCGGCGACAACCTGGCGAAGGGCATCTCGGACGTTCCGGCGCTCACTTTTCATGCCAACGATGGTTTCTCGCGGTCGCGCTTCGATGACGACCCGAAGCGCGTTCACGCGGAGCTGCTCAAGGCCGCGAGTCCGTTCTTCGGCGAAGGCCGTGTGATCGAGTCGGTACTCAAGCGGTGGAAGTACGCACGCCCGTTGGTCGGCCACCACGGGAGCTGCCTTCCGACGGAGCCGATCCCCGGAGCAACCCTGGTGTTCGCTGGCGATGCATTCGGTGGAGCAAAGATCGAGGGTGCCGCGCTCTCCGGTCTCGCGGCGGCCGAAGCCGTCCTTCTCGCCTCCTAACGACAGGCGGTGCCGCCACTCCGCAGCGATGATGATGCGATCGGCTCGACCCCGGAACCGGCGAGCCGCGGTCATCTCCTGGCGGAGGCCGTGAACTGCACCCGGCAGTCCTACGTGTACGGCCGCCTGACCGGCTGACGGCCTGAGGGTTTGACCGTCTCACCGGTAGCGACGCGTGATTGCCGAGCCCACACCTCGACCGTTCCCGACGGATGGGCATTGGCCGCGTCGTCGGCGTACCCTCATGGACGTTTGCTGCGATGTTGCGCCGCCTCGGCGTAGCCCGACATGAAGGTGGAGCGCTATGTCCAAGTCAGTACTTATCACCGGAGCCGGTTCGGGTTTCGGGCAGGGTGCCAGCCTCGCACTGGCGAGCCGCGGGCATCGCGTCATCGCGACTACCGAAACCGAGGAGCAGGCGGCCGCGCTGCGCGCGGAGGCTCCGCAGCTCACCGTCGAGAAGGTCGACATCACGACCTCCGACGTCGATCGTGTCGCTGACTGGGAGATCGATGTCCTCATCAACAACGCCGGTGCCGGCCAGACCGGCCCGCTCGCCGACGTGGCGATCGATCGCGTGCGTCGACTCTTCGAGGTCAACGTCTTCGGAACGCTGGCGATCACCCAGAAAATCGTGCCGCAGATGGTGGCCCGCAAATCCGGTCGCATCATCATCGTCTCCTCGATCGCCGGAGTGATGGCCGGTCCGGCGTTCGGCCCGTACTCGATGACCAAGCACGCCCTCGAGGCCATGGGGAAGACCCTGCGTGCCGAGCTGGCCGCGGATGGCGTCGACGTGACCTTGCTGAACCCTGGCCCCTACAACACCGGCTTCAACGATCGCATGGCCGACTCGATGTGGGAATGGTTCGGGGCGGACTCCGTCAGCGCCGGGTCGACCGAGCTCTTCGCCTTCATGCGCACGATGGTGACGACGAACCAGATGGATCCGGCCGAGGTCGTCCAGCGCATGGTTGAGCTCGTTGAGGCCGAGACGACCACCGAGAACAACTTCGTCCCGCCGGAGATCCGAGCGCAGCTCGAAGCCAGCATCGCCAACTGATCAATCACCCACGCCTCGACGACCGGCCGGGGACTGGTCTGTTCGTCGCGGCGTCGTCGGAATCGTGCCGTGGATGGCGAGGTAGCCGGTCTGCTCATCGCGGTTGAGCGTCGCGTAGCCGTCCACGATCGCGAGTCGGTCATCGATGGCGACGACCACCGTGGCCAGACCGTCGGCACCCTCGGGCTGGGGAGCCTCGACGGTTGCGGAGAATCGCAGCGATGTCGGGCCGCCTTCGACGAGGAGCTCACGCGATGAACCGCTGTCCACGCGCTGAAACGCGGCGGTCGCTTCGAGGCAGCCGAACCACGCGGCTCCTTCCACCGGGTCGTCGTACCGGTCGAGGTTTCGGGTGACCAGCTTGACCGGCGTCCCGAAGACGTGTTGCTGGAGAGCCAAGCGCAACGACGCGTCCAGGCCGTGCTCGGCCAGCGCCGCCGGCCGAAGCCGGGTGACGATCTGACGGAGATCGGCGATCGCCGCTTGGAGGTCGACCGTCGCACCGGAGAGGTCGGCATCGGTGATGTCGGGGGAGGAGTTGCGCTCGTGTCCGTTCATTGGATCTGAAGCACCGTCGTTGGCCGCGAGAGCGGACTCGAGTTGCCCGAGGGCGCTCTCGATGCGTTGCTGTGCCGTTGCCCGAATGTCGGTCTCTACGCGACGCCGCTCCTCTTCAGCAGCGGCGAGAAGGCGCGAGCGCGAACGGACCAGGTCGGTGGCGCGTTCGTCGAGCACACGGTGGCTCCGCCAACCGATGGCGCTGATGAGCACGACCAGTCCGGGAATGAGCGCGAGCAGCACCCCGTCGATGACCCGTTGATCCACCCGGTCGGCAACGTGGACGATGCTCGCGAAACGGCAGATCGCCGTGACAACGACGGTCCCGATGGCGCAGATTGCGAGGAGCTGACGCCCCGCTTTCGGAGCGAGGTAGGCGACTGCGATCAGGGCCGGCGGAACGCCGGAGAGCGCCTGCACCGGAAACGAGATCGGAGCAACGATCGCTCCGAGCAGCGTGAGCGGCCAGACCGCGACGTTGACGAGCAGAACAGCCCGCTCGACGTCCCCTGCCGCCGACCATCGTCGGGCGAAGGTCAACACGACGGCGTAGCCGAAAGCCGTCGCGGCCATGACCAGGATCCAGGGCGACGGCTCGGTGACCCAGATTGCCGCGACGACGACGCCCATGACGAGACACAGTGCGCGGTAGGAGGCGAGGAATGATCGCAGCAGTGCCAGATCCCGGTGTCCGTCAAGCGAGCTCCGCGACTCGAACGAAGTTTCAGCGACGGTCATCGTCCGCCAGCGGAATGGTGCCGACGATGCGGCTCCCGTTGGGCGAGCTCGTCACTGCGAGCGTCCCTCCGACCGCCTCGACGCGATCGTGCATGTTCCGAAGACCGCCGGCCGCCGGACTCGTCAGAGACACGGTAAAACCGGGACCGTCATCGGTGACGGAGAAGCGGAGGAACCGGCCCACGTCCTCCAGGTCCAGGTCGATGTGTGACATCGGACCGGCATGTTTCTCGGTGTTGACCATCGCCTCGAGGCAGCAGAACCAGACGGCTGCTTCGATGTCGGGCCGGTACCGGCCCAGCTCACGAAATGCCACCGACGCGGGGGGACTCCGCCGGACGACGGCACTTCGAAGAGCAGCGGCGAGCCCGAACTCGTCGAGCACCGCAGGCCGAACGCCGTTGACGAGATCGTGCAGATCGGTGATGGCCTCGCGCAACTCGTTTCGGGCGTCGACGAGGAGCGAGGCCGCTTGGGCGCGGTCGGTCGACGTGAGTCGCCGGGCCGCGGCGATCTGCACCAGCGCGCCGTGAAGACGCTGTTGTGCCCCGTCGTGAAGATCGCGTTCGATGCGCCGCCGCTCGCGGTCGGTTGCCTCGGCGATGCGCTGCCGAGACGAGTGGAGCACCTGATTGCGATCAGTGAGCAGCTGATGGTTCTGGCCACCGATGACCAGAATGAGTCCGACGAGCGCGGGAACCGAGAGGAGCACGGCGATGTCGAGCGTGAGTTCCGGCACCCGGTCGCCGAGATGGGTGATGTCGGTCATGGAGATCGCCGTGATTGCCAGTGTCATCACGATCGAGAGGATGAGCAGTCGCGCCACCGCCCGTCGGGAAAGCTCGGGCACGGCCAGAAGCACCGGTCCGAGCCCGGACAGGCTGGTGATCGGAAGCGCTTCCGGAACAACGATGGTTCCGACGATCGCCAGTGGCCACACCGCAATGTTCATGACGAGTACGGCTCGGGCGAGCCGACCGTGGCGGTTCTGGAGACGGGCCCAGAACAGCGTTCCTCCGTACGACGCCGTGAGCGCCAGCAGAATCAGGATCCAGACCGACTGGACAACGAGCAACTGCACGGTGGTCACGCCGATGAGGACGAGCGCAACGATCACCAGGTTTGCCGAGAGAAGGCCTTCGACGCGTCGTCGTGCCGCTCCGGCGGTCTCGTCCTCGCCGATGCTGACCGCGGTCAAGCGCGCACCCTCAGGGTCGCTTCGGGAGCGACCCGGCGCGAGCCAGCGCGACCACTCGTTCCGCGCTGAGATCGGCTTTGCGGAGGTAGGCGACGTCGAGGGAACGAGCCGACGCCGGGAGCTCGTCCGGTTCGTAGGTGGACATCAGCACCGAGACGATGTCGGGGAAGGAACGGTGGATCCAGGAGATCGCCTCGACTCCGTTCATCTCCGGCATGGAAAGGTCGATCAATGCGATGTCGACTTGGAGGCCTTCCACGAGTGCCGCGATCGCGGCGCTCGCGGAGCCGACCGCTCGGACCACGTCTAGGGCCGGGTCGGTGGCGAGCGAACGCGCCGCGGCGCGCAGGAACGATGGCTGGTCGTCGACCACCAAGACGCGCACCGGTCCGGTCATGGCCCGTAGCTTGCGCGGATGTGCATGGTCGCTACCATCGTGCTACCACTGAACTCCAGCGCATCTCCCTTCGCTCGTCGGAGCGGACGATGGCTCACGTGTCTGCCGAGAGGTAGAGCAACACGGCCTTCACCCGGCGATTCAGCGAGCCGTCACCAGCGAGCCCCAGCTTGGCGAACAGGGTGTTGATGTACTTCTCCACCGAGCGTTCGGAAAGCACGAGCCGCTCGGCGATCGCGGCATTCGACCGGCCGGTCGCGAGCTCGGCGAGGATGTCTCGTTCGCGCGGGGTGAGCCGGTCGAGCTCGGTCCTCCGCGGGGCCGACCGCACCGAGAGGAGCGCGTCGACGATCAGAGGATCGACCGACGATCCACCTGCGACGACGGTGCGCAGGGCGCCGATGAGCTGATCGGCGTCGCCGATGCGTTCCTTCAGCAGGTAGCTCCTCCGCTCCGATCCCGCACCGAGAAGTTCGAGGGCGTAGGCGGGGTCGGCGTGTTGGGAAAGCACGACGACACCGATCTCGGGTGCCCGGACTCGCAGCACGGCGGCGAGGCGGATGCCCTCATCGGTGCCGGTCGGCGGCATCCTGATGTCGGTCAACACGACATCGGGGCGCTGCTCCATCGTTGCAGCAAGCGCTTCGTCGAAGGTTTCGGCGGTGGCAACGACCTCGATGTCGGGCTCGGTGCCGAGCAACGCCACGAGGCCTTGGCGGACCACGAACGAGTCCTCGGCGATCACCACGCGCACCTTACCGACGGTAGTGGCAGGGGTCAGTGAAGTTTTCGCGAAGCGGCCAGTATCGTGCCAGCACGGTACGCGCCTGTCGTACGGCCACGATTCCCACGGAGCGTCGTCGAGGGCACGATGAAGGCGTCAGCAACCGACGGAAAACGGTGGCGAACACGACGGGCCGGTCGTGATCGGCGCCGTGTAGCTGATTGGCGTGTCGAAGTTAGGCGGGGAGCCAGACGGTCCGCACTGGACCGTCTGGCTCGCGCGGGCCGGCGGTGTGCAACCGTGGTGATCACCGAGATCTCGCAGCTGCCGAGATACTGCGATCACAGGAGGCGTCCGATGTCCGAGATCACGCAGTTCGAACCGAAGTTCATGCCGATCGGCGTGCTCACTGCCGCCCTCCAGGAGCTCACGCCTCGCGAGCGCCGTGACCCCGACCCTGACCTGGCGATCGAGGAGTGGCTCGAGTTCGCCGTGTCCCTCGGTGCGGACTGCATCGAGCTTTCCGCGGCATTGCATCCGTCGCTGGCTGATGTCCCTGCCGAGGCGATGCTTGATCCGGTCGCCAACACCTTGGATCTTCGCGAGCCCTTCAACCGCACTCGGGCCGAGCGGGTGCTGGCGGCGGTCGACGCGACTGGCGTCGCAATTGCTGACATCGGCTACTTCGACGACATGTTGCACGAGAACTCGGTGATTCGGCGCAAGAAGCATCAGTTCATGCTCGGGACGATGGACGCCGCCGCCCTACTCGGTGTTCCTGCGGTGACCGGATTCGTCGGCCGGAACCAGGCCAAATCGATGGATCAGAATCTGATCGATTTCGAGCAGAGCTTCGTGCCGCTGCTCAAAGAAGCGAAGGCCCGTCACCTGCAGTATCGAGTTGAGCAGTGTCCGATGCCGGGCTGGACAGCCGGCGACAACTTCCACAACAACATCGCCTACGCGCCCGGAATGTGGATCGCCCTCCACCAGATCTGTGAGCGCAACGGTGTCGGTGATCAGTTCCGCATCCACTACGACCCGTCGCACGCAATCCTGATGGGTCAGGACTCCCGGTCGATCTTCCAGTACCTGAAGGACGCCGGTTATGGCTTCCTCATCGCCGGCATGCACGTCAAGGGTCAGGTGATCCATCCCAAGGGTGTCGCCGGCTGGGGATACGGCGGCCAGACCGTGCAACGTGGCGATTGGGTCGACGGTGAGGTGTCGGTCGATCCAGCCGACCTGGGGAACTCATGGAAGAAGCAGACGGTGCTGTGCGAGCACGAGCTTCCCGGTACAGCTCGCCACGATCCGCTGGCCTATCTGCAGAATCGAACCGTCGATTGGCTCGATCATCAGCTCGCCGCTCGGGAGCTGCTCGACTTCGACCCGACGACCACACCGCTGATCGTCGAGCACGAATACGGCGCCGCCCGAGTGCAGGACAAAGCGCTCCTTCTGCCGATTCTGGCGGGCTCGATGGCGTTCACGAGGCACATCGACCGCGCCGCGGCATCGATGTTCGCCCTGCAGTCCGAGGTGTTGGCGGCGCAAGGAATCCCGGTGCAGGGCTTCGGACGTGAGGCGTACCGCAGCTGAAGGCCGTCAAGTTCGGTCGTGTCGAGTCCCGAGCCGTTGGTTCCTCTCGTTGCAGCACGAGCATCCGGTAGTGGGTCAGTTTGATCGGCGGTGACGAAGAGACCACCAACGGAATAGCGACAATCGCGGCCCCGCACATACTCGCCGCGGCGAGGACCACAACACCCCGGTGTCCGCCGGAAGGAATCTTCAAGAAAATCTTCCGCATCGTCCGATTCCCTGCCTGGGTTGTCACACCCTCTTCGTACACTTGTACGCATGAACCTTGTCGATCCTTGCGAGCTGATGAAGGGATTTCGGTGTGTCGACCTTTCGTCGGCGAGCGCCGTCGTCCTTCGCGGCGTTCTCGACGACATCCGCCGTGTTCGTGCCCGCTTCGATCACGTTGAAGCCGAAGTTGCCCGTCGTCTTCAGTCAACATCGGCCACCCCGGAGCGTGACGTTGCGAAGTCCGCGCAGCGGGCGAATCGCCACGGCAGCAAGGTACTGGGACGCGCCGCCGCGCTCGCCGAATCGCCACCACTGAACGACGCATTGGCGTCGGGGGAGCTCGGTGGCGAACACGTCGACGTGTTCGCCAAGGTTCAGGGCTCGCTCGAGGGTGCCGTGAAAGCAGGATTTCGGGAATCCGCTCCCGAACTGATCAGGGCTGCCGCGGCGTCGGGATCCACGCCAGAGGAATTCGCGGCCAGCCTGCATTCGGCTGCCGAACGGATTGCCGCTGATGGCGGGATGGACCGTTTCGAGCGCCAGCGTCGAGCCACCCGTCTGCGCACGTGGACCGATCGCGCGACGGGGATGTGGCGCCTCTCCGGATCGTTCGACCCCGAGTCCGGCGCGCGGATGCACGGTCGAATCGAAGCAGTGATGGCGGCGATGTTCGCGTCGAAGACCCCGTCCACGACGCCCACGGAGCCAGGCGAGAAACAAGACCATCTGCGGGCTCTTTCGCTCCTCGCGCTGACTTCCGGCGTCGGCGCTCCTCTAGGAAACCAACACCAGGCACGAACGCAAAGCTACGGATCGGAGACGACGGGTTCCTCTGATCAAGCTGACGAGGCTGATGAATGGAATGCCT
>JANOJN010000047.1:0-1862 GCA_031418775.1 Acidimicrobiia bacterium | reverse complement strand
CATGCTCGGCTCCAACGGGAAGCGGCGCTATCTCTTGGTCACCCCCACGCCTGCCGAGGCGCGCGGCAGTGGCGGCGTCATCGGGAACTACGGGGAAATCAGCACCGACAATGGCCGATTCGCGCTCGACCGATTCGGTCGCATCGCGGAGCTGAATGCGGCCGGCATCCCCTCCGTTGAGCGCACGTTCGACGCCCCGCCGGATTTCATTGCCCGATACGCCCGCTTCGGCGCCTCCCGAATATGGCAGAACGCCAACATGAGCCCGGATTTCCCGGCATCGGCCCAATCAATGGCCGGCCTGTACCCACAGTCCGGCGGCCAGCCTGTCGACGGCGTGATCAGTGTGGACCCGATCGCCCTCGCAGCCTTCCTCCAGATCGTTGGCCCGGTAACGGTGCCGAGTTGGCCCGAGCCGATCACGACGGAGAACGCCGCTCGGGTGTTGATGTTCGAGGCGTACGTCGTCAAGGGCGGCAGCACAAAGGAACGCTTCGAGTTGTTGGCTGACGTGGCACAAATCGTCTGGACCAAGCTCGCAACAACGTCGCTGCCGAGCCCCAAGGTCATCATCGACGCCCTCGCACCAGCGGTCCGTGCGCGTCACCTGCAGGTTTGGATGCGCGCGCCTGCCGAGGCGAGGTACCTCACGGCGATCGGCTTGGCGGGGAGTGTGCCGACCGTGCTCGGCGACAACTTCGGGATGGTCATGAACAACGGCTCGGGCGGCAAGATCGAGTATTTCCTGGATCGGGACGTCGCCTATGACGCCGTGATCGACCCGGCGACCGAGACCGTTTCGTCGACGCTCACCGCGACATTCCGAAACGGAGCGCCGTCCACCGGACTTCCTGAGTACATCATCGAGAATCTCACTCCGGGTGAGGACTTGCCGAACGGCACCAATCGTTTGTACCTGTCGCTCTACTCGCCCCTCGAGCTGACCGGCGCCACGGTTGACGGCAAACCGCTCGAACTGCAATCCGAAATCGAGTTCACCCGCCACGTCTACAGCGGATTCATCACGGTGCCATCGAAAGGCGAAGCAACCCTGGTGGCGAAGTTTGATGGACCGATTGCCGGCGTCGGACGCAACTACCGGCTCGAAGTTTTCCGTCAGCCCTTCGCCCGGCCCGAGACTTTGGCCGTGTCCGTGCGGACAAAAGGGGGCAGCGGGCTAGTGCCGATCTCCGGGTTGGTCGGCGCCCCCAACGCTGACGTCCTTCGGGGCCAGGGAACGGAACGATCCGTCGAAAGCTTCATCGCTCGCGTCGACGCCCTTCCGAGGCAGCGCTCATAGCCGCCGGAGCCACCGTGTGACCAACGGTTCACAAATGAATCGATTGCTCCATTGTCGAGGCTCGCCGACTGCACTATTGTCGGTAAGTATGAAAACACGCAGGGCGGTCGGCACGGCCAGGTCTTCGGCCATCGGCGGTGCTGTGGCGGCGTTCGGGGTATTGGTGCTTCTCTCCACGGCGAGCGGTCCGGCCTCGGCCGAGACTGACTATCCAGTAAATCAGCCGACGATCAAGCCCTTCGTGGTTCCCGATGCTGTTCCCCCGGCACCTTCGGTGCTCGGCGCGGTCTTGGTAGCGACCACGACCACCACGACCACGACGACCACCACGACGGGTCTGCCGGCAGCCGCGGTCGTGCTCGGAAAGAGCCTCGCTGCACCGGCCGAGGAAAACGTTGAAGTCCTGGGGAACTCGATCACCGCGCCGGTGGCGTTTACCGGCTCGAACTCCGCTCCGACCGCTCTTGCCGGTCTCGGGCTGTTCGCCGCTGGCTCGGCTCTCGTGATCGGCGCCCGCCGCCGGTCAACGCCTCGTCGCTCCAGCTGAGCCACTCGAACGTCC
>JANOJN010000046.1:0-17525 GCA_031418775.1 Acidimicrobiia bacterium | reverse complement strand
AGGCGGGCGCCCCAAAGGACGGCATCGCGCTGACGAATGGATATCGCTGCGTCGTGTCCCGCTCCTGAGGCGATGGGCACGAGTCCGCCCTTGGCGAGCTCAGCGTTGATGTCGAGCTGCTCGTAACCGGGGCGGATCCGTTGGGTGTCGGGCAGCACCCACATCTGGACGAGGTGCACCGGGCGTTCCTTCGACGGGTTCTTCTCGGAGTGCCAGATCCCCGTACCGGCCGACATGCGCTGGGCGAGGCCGGGGTAGAGCAACCCGCGGTTGCCTTCAGAATCCTTGTGCTCGAGTTCTCCTTCGAGCACCCAGGTGACGATTTCCATGTCCTGGTGGGGGTGGGTGTCGAAGCCCGTTCCGGGCGCGATCACGTCGTCGTTGTTGACCAGGAGCAGGCCGTGGCCGACGTTGGTGGGGTCATAGGAGCTGCCGAAGCTGAAGGAGTGCTTCCCGGCCAGCCAGGACAGCTTCGTCTCGAAGCGCTGGTCGGCGCGGTGGATGGTGATGGTCGGAATGTTCATGTGCAGTGTTCCTTCGGCGGTCCGAGATAGGTCGCACTTTCGATCGTGACGTACCAGTCCCAACCGCGCGGCCTCGCAGAGTATTTCAGTTTTGGATTACTTTGTGGGGTCGACCCGGTCACTCGCTGACGGTGACGCCAAACAGCAGGTACGTCAGATCGGCTTCGGTGGCGCCGAGTCGGGCGCGCATCTTGTCCCCGGCCGGCGAACCCCTCATGTCGATGGCGAGAACGACGTTCGGATCGTCGAGCGCGCCCGCCGCAGTTCGTATGTGCACGTGTAATTCTGTGGGCGCATCGTCGGACATCGTGTCGTCGAGCGCGAACCGCTGGATCCAGGTGCCGAGCTTCGACGGGTTCACACCATCGGGCACGGCGATCTCCTGCACCCGAAAAATCCCGGCCGGCAGAGGCGTAAGGGTGCGATCAATGGCGGCATCGGCAGTTGGCCCGACCCCGAAGCCGGTGAAGGCTTTGCGGGCCATCACTTCTTCCCGATGGAGACGGGCCGTGAGACCGACTGGAAGAAATCGTTGCCCTTGTCGTCGACCACGATGAAGGCCGGGAAGTCGTGCACGTCGATCTCGAAGATGGCCTCCATGCCGAGCTCCGGATACTCGAGCACCTCGACGCGGGTGATGCAGTCCTGGGCGAGTCGCGCCGCCGGGCCACCGATCGAACCGAGGTAGAAGCCGCCGTGTTTCGCGCACGCGTCGGTGACCGCTTTCGAACGGTTCCCCTTGGCCAGCATCACCAGCGATCCCCCGGCGGCTTGGAACGCGTCGACGTAGGAGTCCATGCGGCCCGCCGTGGTCGGCCCGAACGAACCCGACGCGTAACCCTCCGGGGTCTTCGCCGGACCGGCGTAGTAGATCGCCCGGTCCTTCAGGTACTGCGGCAGCCCCTGGCCGGCGTCGAGGCGTTCCTTCAGCTTGGCGTGGGCGATGTCGCGTCCGACGACGATCGTGCCGGTGAGCGAAAGGCGCGTCTTCACCGGATGCTTCGACAGTTCAGCCCGGATCTCCGACATCGGCAGGTTGAGGTCGATGTTCACGACGTGATCGGTGAGGTCGTCATGGGTCACGTCGGGCAGGAACCGCGCCGGATCAGTTTCGAGCTGTTCGAGGAACACACCCTCGGCAGTGATCTTGCCGAGCGCCTGGCGGTCGGCCGAACACGAAACCGCGAGCGCAACGGGACATGAAGCGCCATGACGAGGAAGGCGGATCACCCGCACGTCGTGACAGAAGTACTTCCCGCCGAACTGGGCGCCGATCCCCGTCGCCGCCGAGATCTTCAGCACCTCGGCTTCCATCTCGAGATCTCGGAAGGCCTGCCCGTCGCGGTTGCCGCTCGTCGGAAGCGAATCGAGGTAACGGGCCGACGCGAGCTTGGCGAGCTTGAGCGAGTATTCCGCCGACGTGCCGCCGACGACGACACCAAGGTGGTACGGCGGGCAGGCCGCGGTACCAAGCGTACGTATCTTCTCGTCCATCCAGCTCGCGAAGCTCGCGGGATTGAGCAAGGCCTTCGTCTCCTGGAAGAGCAGGCTCTTGTTGGCCGACCCGCCACCCTTGGCCATGAAGAAGAACTTGTACGCATCGCCGCCGACCGCTTCGATCTCGATCTCGGCCGGGAGGTTGTTGCCGGTGTTGACCTCGTCCCAGAACGTGACCGGCGACATCTGCGAGTAGCGCAGGTTCGTGTGGACGTAAGTATCCCAAATACCCTTCGTGATCGCTTCCTTGTCGTCGGAACCGGTGAGCACGAATTGACCCTTCTTGCCCTTCACGATCGCCGTACCGGTGTCCTGACATCCGGGCAGGATCCCGCCCGCGGCAATCGCCGCGTTCTTGAGGAGGTCGAGGGCGACAAAGCGGTCGTTCGCGCTCGCCTCCGGGTCGTCGAGGATCTTCGCGAGCTGTGCCAGGTGGCCGGGCCGCAACAGGTGCTGGATGTCGCGCATCGCTTCGCGAGTCAACAGCGTGATGACCTCGGGATCGACCTCGAGGAACGTCTTTCCGTTCGCCTGGAAGGTCGACACACCGTCGGCGGTGAGCAGCCGATACGGGGTCTCGTCAGGCCCGAGCGGGAGGAGCTCGCGGTAGGCAAACGTTGCTTCAGCAGGCGTAGGCATGACGTCCAGTCTGCCCGTCCGGGATCGGTCCGCGTTGACGGTCGGGACGCCGCTGCGGTTTGGGGAGATCGTGCGCGGAGTCGCTCCGGGGGCGACCCGATGCATCAGGACCAATCGCCATACCGGGCGCCGCGTTCGGGTCAGGTCGACGGTCAGCGTTCTGAAAGAGTTTCCGTTGACATTTCGTCCGGTCGGCGCGACGATCACCAATGTTGTCCCTACAACGGGGGGTACGAAGATGCCAAACGCCGAACACTCAGGGTTCGATGCGCCATCGGAGGTCCGGGAGATGCCGTTCGGGAAAGCCGAGATCATCATGCTCGGCGGTTTCCCGATCATGCGGATGACCCTGCAGCCGGGCTGGCGATGGAGCGAACACGTCAAGCCGATGGCGGGCACGGAACTCTGCGAAGCACCGCACTTTCAATACAGCATCTCGGGACGCATCGGCGTACGAATGGCCGACGGCATCGAGTTCGAAGTCGGTCCCGGTGAGGTGAGCAGGTTGGAGCCCGGTCACGACGCCTGGGTGGTGGGCAACGAGCCGGTCGTCGCAATCGACTGGGGCGGAGCACACATCTGGGCAAAGTCGACCTAGCCGCCGGCCCAAAGCTCCTACCCGCGGATCGGGAGAGCTTCTCGTCGTTCATCGCCGCTCGTGGTGCCGCGTCGTCCGCAGACGATGATGAGGTCGCGCGTGTGATCGAAATCGCTCGTTGCCGACGAGCCTTCGCACGCCGACCGTGCCCCCGGTTCGTAGTGCATGGCCGTCGCTCAGTAGCTTGGGAGAAATGGCCGATGCTTCCCGGACCCCTGGTGGTCCCCCGCCCGACGCACGGCCGTCGATCATGCGGGCCCTCGGACGGCTGCTTCGCCGCAACCTCCGGCCGTATCGGCGCCAGCTCCTGCTGGTCCTGGTGTTCCAGTCCTTGCAGACCGCGGCGGCGCTCTACCTTCCCAGCCTGAACGCAGCCATCATCGACAAAGGGGTGCTGCCGGGCAATAGCCGCTTCATCTGGACGAACGGTGGCCAGATGCTGCTCGTCACGGTCGTGCAGGTCGGTTTCGCGGTCACCGCGGTGTACTTCGGTTCGCAGGCGGCGACAGGTTTCGGACGCGACGTGCGTCGCGATCTCTTCCATACGGTCACCGGGTTCTCGTCACGCGAGGTGTCCGAGCTCGGGGCGTCGTCGCTGATCACCCGCATCACCAACGATGTGCAGCAGGTCCAGATGCTCGTGCAGCAGACCTGCACGCTGTTCGTCGCCGCTCCGATCACCATTGTCGGAGGCGTCATCATGGCGCTGCGCGAAGACGTCGGACTGTCCGCCCTGCTTGCCGTGAGCGTGCCGGTGCTGCTGCTCGTGGCCGGTTCGGTGATTCGTCGAATGATCCCGTTGTTCTCGGTCATGCAGGTCCGGATCGATCGGGTCAACCAGATCCTTCGTGAACAGATCACCGGTATCCGTGTGGTTCGGGCGTTCACCCGCGAGCCCGATGAGATGCAACGCTTCTCCACGGCCAACGACTCGCTGACCGCGACATCGCTCGCCGCCGGTCGCCTCCAGGCCCTGATGTTCCCGATCGTGATGTTCGTCCTCAACGGTTCGAGCGCGGCGGCCGTCTGGATAGGGGCTGACCGCATCGTCGCCGGCAAGATGCAGATTGGCGCGCTCATCGCGTTCTTGTCGTATCTCGTGCAGATCCTGCTGTCGGTGATGATGGCCACGTTCATGCTGTCGATGGCGCCACGCGCAGCGGTGTGCGCCGAACGCATCGTGCAGGTGCTCGAAACGCCGAGCACGGTGGCACAGACCGACGGCGCCCTCACCACACTGCCGGGTCACGGAACGTTGGAGTTCCGCCACGTCGGGTTCCACTACCCGGGCGCCGAGACCCCGGTGTTGTCGGACATCTCTTTCGGGGTCGCGGCCGGCCAGACGACGGCGATCATCGGTGCCACAGGGTCGGGCAAGACCACCCTGTTGAACCTCATTCCTCGACTCTTCGATGCCACCTCGGGCGAGGTCCAAGTCGACGGCGTCGACGTTCGACGCGTCAACCTCCAGACGCTGTGGGCCCGCATCGGCCTCGTGCAGCAGCGGCCGTATCTGTTCTCCGGCACCGTGGCAAGCAACCTCCGCTACGGCGACGCCGATGCCACCGACGACGATCTCTGGCGAGCGCTCACCGTTGCGCAGGCAGCTGATTTCGTGCGGGCCATGCCGGGCGGGCTCGAGGCTCGCATCGAGCAGGGAGGCACCAACGTTTCGGGTGGCCAGCGTCAGCGCCTGGCAATTGCCCGGGCGCTGGTGCGTCGCCCGAACCTGTACCTGTTCGACGACTCGTTCTCCGCGCTCGACCTCGCCACCGATGCCCGCCTGCGTGCCGCGCTGGCACCCGAGACCGCAGACGCAGCAGTGATTATCGTGGCGCAACGGATTTCGACGGTGCGCCACGCCGATCAGATCGTGGTCCTCGAGGGCGGCGTGATCGTCGGTCTCGGCACGCACGACGACCTCGTGGTGTCGTGTCCGACCTACGCCGAGATCGTCGAATCGCAACACGCAACGCAGGACGCCGCGTGAGTACGACCACCCCTCCGTCAACCGGCGCGCGGAAGGACGAGGGCCCCGAGTTCGATCCCCGCATCCAGCGTCAACAGGCACAGGCGAATCGGGCCGTGATGGGCCGGGGGCCGATGGGCGCGGGAGGAATGCCGGCGGAGAAGTCCAAAGACTTCGGCGCGTCGGTGCGTCGGCTGCTGGCGTTGATGGCGCCCGAGCGCGCCGGACTCATCGCCGTTGTGGCGATCGCCGTTGTGAGCGTCGCGCTCTACGTGTCCGGACCCCGGGTCCTCGGACACGCCACCGATCTGATCGTGCGCGGCGTCTACGGGCGGGGTCCCGGCCGCCCCGGAACGGGAGTCGACTTCTCCGCGCTCCACCGGACCCTGTGGTTCGCCGGTGGTCTCTACGTGGTGTCGGCCATCCTCGCCGCCACGCAGGGCCGGCTGCTCGCCCGGATCGTGCAGCGGACGATGTTCGCGCTGCGAGCCAGGGCCGAAGCGAAACTCCATCGCCTCCCCCTCGGCTACGTCGATCGCACTTCCCGCGGTGATCTGCTGAGCCGGGTCACGAACGACGTCGACAACATCGCCCAGAGCCTCCAGCAGACGTTGAGCCAGATGCTCACCTCGGCGCTGCAGCTCATCGGGGTGTTGGCGATGATGTTCTGGATCTCCTGGAAACTCGCGCTGTGCGCGGCGATCACCATTCCCCTGTCGCTGTGGGGGCTGAAGTTCATCGGCGGCAAGAGCAGAACACGTTTCGTGGCGCAGTGGCGCCACACAGGAGCGCTCAACGGTCACGTGGAGGAGGCCTTCACCGGACATGCTGTGATGAAAGTGTTCGGCCATCAGGTCGAGAGCGAGCGGCATTTCGACGAAGTGAACGATCGACTCCACCGCGCCAACTTCGGCGCCCAGTACATCTCCGGCACGATCCAGCCGATGATGATGGTGCTCGGCAACCTGAACTACGTGGTCATCGCCGTAGCGGGCGGACTCATGGTGGCCAACGGCTCGCTGTCGATCGGGGGCGTGCAGGCGTTCATCCAGTACACGCGCCAGTTCACCCAGCCCCTCACCCAGATGGCGTCGATGTTCACGGTGTTCCAGTCGGGAGTGGCATCCGCCGAACGCGTTTTCGAGTTCCTTGATGCACCCGAGGAACCGGCGGATAGTCAGCGCGCTGATGATGTCCCGGCCGTAACCGACGGTCGCGTCGCGTTCGAACACGTGGCGTTCTCCTACGACCCGGCCAAGCCGTTGATCGGCGATCTGTCGTTGGTCGCCGAGCCCGGCCGCACCGTCGCCATCGTCGGTCCGACCGGGGCAGGCAAGACCACGCTCGTGAATCTCCTGATGCGGTTCTACGGCCTCGATGGCGGCCGCATCACCATCGACGGAAACGACATCGCCACAATGCCCCGCCGGGCATTCCGATCCCATGTCGGCATGGTGCTGCAGGACACGTGGCTGTTCTCGGGAACCATCCGCGAGAACATTGCCTACGGGAACCCCGAAGCGACCGAGGCCGAGATACTCGCTGCGGCGCAGGCGGCCTACGTCGACCGTTTCGTTCGCCACCTTCCGCAGGGATACGACACCCGTCTCGATGACGATGGCACGGCCGTCTCGGCGGGAGAGAAGCAGCTCCTCACGATCGCCCGAGCGTTCCTGGCCGACCCGACGATCCTCATCCTCGACGAGGCGACATCGTCGGTCGACACGCGAACGGAACTTCGCATCCAACGGGCCATGGCCCAGCTTCGGGCATCACGCACGAGCTTCGTGATCGCCCACCGTCTCTCGACGATTCGCGACGCCGACGTCATTTTGGTCATGGAACGCGGTGCCATCGTGGAACAGGGAACCCACCACGAGCTCCTCGCCGCCGACGGTGCCTACGCCCGGCTCTACAACGCCCAGTTCGCTGCCGCGGGAGCAACCATCGACGCAACGTAGACCGGGTCGACGCCGAGTCTCGTGAAAGTGCCTTGCGGTCAAGCAGGGCGAACCGCGACCGGGCGGCGTGATCTCATGAGGAGAAGTCCTCCCCCCAGCGCCGTCACGGCTCCGCCGACGACGAACGGGGCCCGTGGGCTGAAGACGTTCGACAGCCACGCCACACTCACCGCACCGAGCGGTGTAGTGCCCATGAACGCGATCGAGAACAGGGCCATCACGCGTCCGAGCATCTCCGGCTCGGTCGACGTCTGCAGAATCGTGGTGGTGAGCGTGGTGAACCCCGTGGCAACGACGCCGACGGGAAACGCCATCGCCGCCCACAGCCAGTACGAGGGCGCCAACGCGAAGAGGACCAGAATGAGCCCGAACAGCACCGCCGCCGAGGCCTGCGATCCGAGCGTCGGTTTACGCAACCACCCGATCAGCACGCCGGCGAACAGACTTCCGACAGCACTGACGGTCTGCACCAGCGCGATGAGCCCTGAGTCGCGGGAGTCCTTCGGGTCGAGCCCGAAGGTGTACTTCGACATCAGCGGCAGAACCGTCGTGAAGTTGAAGGCGGCGAAGCCCACCACGAACATCAGCAACAGCGCGGGACCGACGACCGGGTCATGTCGTGCATACGAGAAGCCCGCCCGGACCAGGCCCTCGCGATGCGCCGACTTCTTTCGCTCGAACATGTCAGTGCGGCGAACCCGCAGCATCGCCCAGATCAGCACCAGGTAGCTCAGCGCGTTCGCATAGAAAGCGAAAGCGAGGCCAGCGAGGGCGGCCAGACCGCTTGCCAATGGCGGGCCGAGAAGTCGGGCGATGGGCGGGAGCATGGCGTTCATCGACACCACGGCTCCGATGTCCTTCGGCGCGACGAGTTCCGACAGGATCGCTTGGGCGACGGGCCGCTCGAACACCCCGACGACGCCGAGCAGGACCGAGAACACGATCACCGTCGACTCCGTCGCCCGTCCGGTGTTCACGAGAACGCCGAGTCCGAGAGCAAGCGCGGCCGACGCAAGTGACGTGGCGATGAGGACCATTCGATTGTCGAGACGATCCGCAACGGTTCCTCCCCACGAGCCGAGCACGAGCAGGGGAAGCGTCTGGAGGGCGATGATCAGCGGGACGATCGACTTGCTGTCGGAGATGCGCAGGACGAGCAGCACCTGGGCAAAGCCCTGAGCGAACGTGCCCGTGTAGGACACCGCCTGGCCGATCAGGTAACGCCGCGTGTTTGGCGACCTCAGAACCTCCCGGCGCGTCGCTGTCGGCCGAGATGCTGGGGACGCCACGCCGTGCATCTTCCCAGCACGGCCGACCGTGGGTGAACGCAGTACGCCTCTTCGAGGTGGAGGTACCCCGACAGGATGAACTCGTCGAAACCACCTTTCCTGCTCGCTCGGCGCGGCCCGACGCGCTGTCGCCCGCGCTCGGGGAAGGCGCGGGCAACAGCTTGGGGGAACGTCGGATCAGCTCACCAACTCGTCACTCGACGAGGAAGCGACGACTCAGGCCTGCTGGGTCGGAGCGGCGGCGGGAGCATTGCCCCGGCCACCGTCCATGCCTCGGCCACCCATTCCGGGACCACCGTGGCCGCCACCCATGCCCGGGCCACCGTGGCCGCGGCCACCGCCCATGCCGGGACCGTCGAAGCCACCCGTCGACGAATCGATGCGGGTCTTCATCTCGGTCGCCTGGGCGGCCGTGATGCGGCCGGCCGTGACGGCGGCGTCGACGTCGGCCTTGGCCTGGTCCTTCTGGGCCTTCGTGTAGGCGTCAACCGTCACGCCGAGGCGAGCGGTGTACTCCTTCAGTCGGGCGGCCCGCTGGGCGTCACGCTCGGCCTCGGTCGGCTGGGTGTCGGACGACGGACGGACTTTCGGGACGCGAAACCCGCGACCATCGCTGTCGTTGTCGATCAGGGTCTTGTAGGCACCGGCCTGAGAGGCATTGATGGTGCCGGCGGCGAGCGCCTTGTCGACGTCGGCCTTGGCCTGGTCCTTGTCGGCCTGGGTGATCTGAGCGACCGTGACACCGAGTCGGGCGGCGAAGGCGGCTTTGCGGGCGGCTTGCGCGGCCTCGCGCTCGGCCTGCGTTGGACGGGTCTTCGTGGTGGTCGGGTTGACCGTGGTTGCCGATGTCTGGGCGAAGACCGGTGCGGCGACACCGAGGGAGAGAGCAGCACCGAGGCCGATGGCGGCGATGCGATTGCGGCGGGAGTTCTTGTTGTTCATGAGAAGAGTCCTTCGGGCGGGGGAAGACGAGCTGGTTGCTCGCCGCTGGTGGGTTCACCAACGCACATCACGATGACGGCCGAAGGTAAGACGAGCCGCAACATTCCGTAAGAAGGCGGTGAGACATATTGCGGTTACAGGCCACGGGCCCAGACCCCGTCTGGCGCGCAGACCGCTGCTGCGGCCAGGCTGAACCCATGACCGATTCGATCTCCTCGCGCGTCACCGACGTGCTCGGCACCCGTTACCCCATCGTCCAGGCGCCCATGGGCTGGATTGCCCGCGCCCAACTAGCCAGCGCCGTGTCGAACGCCGGTGGTCTTGGCATCATCGAGACCTCGTCGGGCGAGCTCGACGCCGTGAAGATCGAGATCGCCAAGATGCGCGATCTCACCGACAAGCCGTTCGGGGTCAACATCGCCCAGGCCTTCGTCCGTGATCCCGGCATCGTGCAGTTCGTGATCGATCAGGGCGTCCGCTTCGTCACGACGAGTGCCGGCGACCCGACGAAGTACACCGCGCAGTTGAAGGCAGCCGGCCTCACCGTGTTCCACGTCGTCCCGACCCTGGCCGGCGCCCTCAAAGCGGTCGATGCCGGTGTCGACGGGCTCGTCGTCGAGGGCGGCGAGGGCGGAGGCTTCAAGAACCCGCGTGATGTCGCAACGATGGTGCTCCTTCCCCTCGTCGCCTCAAAAGTACGTGTACCTATTATTGCGGCCGGAGGCATCATCGACGGCCGCTCGATGGCCGCGGCGTTCGCACTCGGCGCAGAGGGTGTGCAGATGGGCACCCGCATGGTGTCGGCCGCCGAGTCACCGGTCCATCAGAACTGGAAGGACGCCATCGTCAACGCCGCGGAGACCGACACGGTGTTCCTCAACCGACACGGCAAGCCCGGTCTCCGGGCCCTGCGGACGAAGCTCAGCGAGGAGCTCGAACGTCAAGAGCAGGTCAGCCTCTCCGTCATGGGCCGCGCCCTTGACCTGTACTTCGGCGGTGACATGGAAGCGTCGCTCGCCCTCACCGGTCAGGTGGCGGGACGCATCGACAGCGTTCGCCCGGTCGCCGACATCATCAGCGAAACGGTGGCGGAGTTCCGCAAGGTCACCGCCGAGTTGGGAGCACGTTTCGGCGGCTGACTCGTTGCACTAGACCGGCACCGACTCCGCAAGTGCGGCTCGCTGGCTGAGGACCATGGCGATGATCACCAGCGCTCCGCCGATGAAACCGACGGGGGCGATCCGTTCCCCACGCCACGCGAACGACGCCGCGGCGCCGAAGACCGGTTCGAGCGCATAGACGATCGTCGCGATGGGAGCCGGGACGATCTGTTGCGCTCGCGTTTGCAGCAGCGTCGAAATCGCCACCGCAACGAGACCGAGGTAGAGCAGCGTGAGCCAGGTGCCGGCAGAGGCATCACCAAGCGCACGCACCGATTCCGCCGGTCCGCTCACTGCGAGCCACACCGCGCCGAGGAACCCGACCGTCAGCACCTGAACGGAGGAGAGTGCCACCACCTCGTGACGCGGGGCGAATCGTTCGAGCAGCAGCACGTACACGGCGTACGAGACTGCGCACGCCAGGATCCACATGTCCCCCATGGAGAACCGAAGAGCACCGTCATCCCAGGACATCAAAGAGATGCCGAGGACCGCGAGGACCGCAGCGATGAGGACGAGACGATGCAGATGACGGCCGAGGAACGGCAGGGCGAGTGGCACCATGATCACGTTGAGCCCGGTGATGAAGGCAGCGCGCCCGCTCGTCACTTTCTCGAGGCCGATCGTCTGGGTGGCGTAGGACGCGAAGGCGACCGCGCCGAGAATCGACCCGTCACGCACCTTCGGCCACGTGAGTCGTCGGAGCCACGGTGACAGGACCAGCGCGGCGAAGCCGAACCGAACCGTGATGATCGTCGCCGGCTCGAGCGACCGCTCACCGAGGGTCTTCACGAAGGGAAAGGTCGTCCCCCAGATCGCCGTGACGGCGACAAGCAACAGGACCCCGTTGTGCCGCCCCATCACAAGGCGGACACGGTAGCCGCCTCCCCCCGGCCCGAAGTTGAAGGGCCCCGCGCACCGCGCAAGTGGAGGGGTGGCGCCGATGGGGCCCCGCCCGAGGACCGGAGACCCGGTTCGACGGAGGAGAACGACGGGCGAGTACCGCAGCGGATGGGGTTCATCGGTGACAGGACCACGGAACGGGCATCAGTTCGCTCGTGTCAGATAGAAAGCACCGCCTCATCTGCTCGCGCCGATTTGATGCGTTTGCATTACTCCGTGAGAGACTCGCCCCATGGCCATCGACTTCTCGCTCTCGCCCGAACTCGAAGAGGTCCGCATCCGGGTGCGGACCTTCATCGACGCCGTCGTCAAACCCGGCGAAGCGCAGATCCACGACGACAAACTCGACGAGACCGATCGAGCGGCCTACGTCGGTGTCCTGATGGACATGCGCAAGAAGGCCTTCAAGGAAGGCCTCTGGCTCCCCCACATGCCCAAGGAATGGGGCGGCATGGGCCTAGGACACGTGGAGTTGGCGATGGTGCAGGCCGAGTCGGCCAAAGCGAGCTATGGCCCGTGGGTGTTGAACTGCCAAGCGCCCGACGAGGGCAACATGCACACCCTTCTCCACTGGGGCACCGACGACCAGAAGGAGAAATACCTCCGGCCGCTGTGCGAGGGCAAGGCGCAATCGTGCTTTGCGATGACCGAGCCGGAGGTGGCCGGGTCGGATCCCACGCTCATCCGCACCATCGCCGTTCCCGACGGAGATGAGTGGGTGATCAACGGACACAAGTGGTTCATCTCAGGTGCTCAGCGAGCGAAGTTCGCAATCCTCATCGCCCGCACCGAGGACGACCCCGATCTCCCCCAGGCGGCCAACACCGCGTTCATCGTCGACATCCCGAGCGAGGGGTGGATCAACAAGCGCCAGATATCCACCATGCACGGTTCCACCGGTCACAACGAGATCGTCATCGAAGATCTACGCGTGCATAAGGACCAGATGCTCGGCGGACGCGGGCAGGGACATCTCCTGGGTCAGTACCGCCTCGGTCCGGCCCGGCTTGCGCACTGCATGCGCTGGATCAGCCAGGCGGAGACCGCGCTCGACATGATGGTCGCCCGATCACTCGATCGGTTCAGCCACGGCTCGATCCTCGCCGAGAAGCAGGGCGTGCAATGGATGATTGCCGATTCCGCGATGGAGCTCTACCAGGCCAAGCTCATGGTCCTCCACGCGGCCTACAAGATCGACCGCAAGGAAGACTTCAAGTCCGAGGTGTCGATGGCCAAGCACTTCGTCGCGAACGCGCTCAACCGGATCATCGACCGATCGATCCAGGTGCACGGCGCCCTCGGATACTCGAACGACACCCCGCTGGCCCACATGTTCCAGCAGGCAAGGTGGGCGCGCTTCGCCGACGGGGCCGACGAGATCCATCAGATGCGCATCGCCGAACGCACCATTGCGGCATACCGCGACCACGGCACCACGAAAGCCGCGACCGGCAACCTTCCGATCTGAGACCTGCCGATGAGCGCGGTTCCCGTCGATCTCCAGAGACTCACCGCGTGGCTCGACGCCCGCGCGCTGGGATCGGGCGAGGTCACGCTCACTGCCCTGGGCGGTGGCACGCAGAACGTGATGGCACTGATCCAGCGGACCGGCTTCGAAGCGGTCCTCCGCCATCCCCCGCCGTACAAGAGGGCGAACTCCGACGAGACCATGCGCCGGGAGGCTACCGTTCTCCGCGCGCTTACGAACACCGACGTTCCTCATCCTCGGCTCATTGCCGACGAGCCGTCGCTCGACGTGCTGGGGTCGGCGTTCTACATCATGGAACCGGTTCACGGCTTCACTCCGACGCTGGGTCTCCCGGACGGGTATGGCGATCTCGCGTGGAAGCACGCCATGGGCCTCTCGATGGCCGACGGTATCGCCGCGCTCGGCTGTGTCGACCACGTGAGCGTCGGGCTCGGGTCACTCGGCCGCGCCGACGGCTGGCTCGAACGGCAGGTTGACAGGTGGCTCGCCCATCTCGTCTCCTACGAGGGCACGCCGAACTACCCCGGCCATGAGATCCCCAACCTCACCGAAGTGAGCGACTGGCTCGATGCCCACCGCCCGACATCGTGGCAGCCGGGGATCATCCACGGGGACTTCCACTTCGCCAACGTGATGTTCCGCTACGACCGACCTGCTCTCGCGGCGATCGTCGACTGGGAACTCGCCACGATCGGCGACCCGCTGCTCGATCTCGGCGCGCTCCTCGCCACGTTCCCTTCGGGCGGCTCAGGGGTGTCGGTGATCGATCCGACCGGCCTGCCGACCCGCGACGAGCTGATCGATCGCTACATCGAGAAGAGCGCCGGTTCGGGACGCGAGGTGACCGCCGAACTGGCCACGTGGTACCAGGTCCTTGCCGGGTACCGGTTGGGCATCATTCTCGAAGGAACCAACGCCCGCGCCTACGCCGGTCACGCTCCGCGTGAGATCGGCGACATGCTCCACGCCACCACGTTGTCACTGTTCCACTCAGCAGCAGAATTGATCGCGACCGCCCGATGACTGCGCAGGTCCTCCGTCTCCCGACGGAACTGTCCACCCGTGACCGCCTCGTCGACGCGGCTGAGCGGCTGTTCGCCGAACGCGGCATCGAGGCAGTGTCCCTCCGCGAGATCACCCGCGAGTCCGGTGCCCGCAACGCGATCGCCGCGCAGTACCACTTCGAGGACCGCGCCGGCCTGGTGCGGGCGATCATGGCCCGCCACCTTCCCGACGTGAATGCCCGACGCCACGCGCTCCTCGACGCCTACGAGGCGTCGTCGTCGAGCGACCCGAGGGAACTCGCCGCGGCCTACCTCCGTCCCTTCGCCCCGAAGCTTGAAACGGGCTCGGGCCGGGCGTTTCTGGTCGTTCATGCCGATGTCCTCAACCGGCCCGACCCCCGCGTGTCCGCGTCGACACTCGACGATCCAACCGACTCGACGTATCGCTGGCGTGCCCTCGTCGGCGCCCACCTCGACAAGACGTCGCTCGACCTCCACCGGCGGTTCACGGCGGTCCTGCATGCTGCCGTCGAACTCGCTCGCCGTGCCAAGGACGAACGTCAGGTCGACAATCGACTCTTCATAAGTTCACTTATCGATGTCGTGGCGGCCATTCTGACCACGACGCCATCGGCGGAGACCACCCGCTTGCTCGCCCAGCGTCCGGCCGACAAGCCGCCCCGGGCGCGCGGTGCCGATCCTCGCCACCCCAGTCACGACCCCGACCGACCTGACAGCTGACTCGGTTTCCGGCGCTGCGCCTCACCGCGGCGCTCCGACTGCTCGCAAACCCGAACTGCTCACCACTCCGCTTCACTGACACAAATCTCGAGGCACCGATGCACGATCTGATCATCACCAACGGAACCGTCGTCGACGGAACGGGGGCAAAGCCGAGGGTCGCTGACATCGCGGTCACCGACGGCGTGATCACCGAGATCGGCACCGTCGACGGATCGGCCCGACGTCGAGTCGATGCCGACGGACTGGTGGTCGCTCCCGGCTGGGTGGATATCCACACGCACTATGACGGCCAGGTCACCTGGGATCCCGAGGTGTCGCCGTCGAGCTGGCACGGCGCCACCACGATCGTCATGGGGAATTGTGGCGTCGGCTTCGCTCCGCGACGGCCGGGCGGCGAGCAATTCCTCATCGAGCTCATGGAAGGCGTCGAGGACATCCCGGGCTCGGCTCTGAACGAGGGGATCGATTGGCAGTGGGAGAGCTTTCCCGAGTACCTCGACGCTGTCGACTCGATGCCTCGCGTGCTCGACGTTGCCGCCCAGGTGCCCCACTGCGCACTTCGTGCCTACGTGATGGGGGACCGGGCGCACGACGAGCCGAGCGCCGATGAGATCGGCCAGATGGCCCGTCTCACCGAAGAAGCACTGCGCGCTGGCGCCGTCGGCTTTTCCACCAGCCGCACGATCCTGCACCGCTCGAAGCACGGACTCATTCCCGGAACCGCGGCGATGCCCGACGAGCTCATCGCCATCGGAGAGGTCATCGGACGCGTCGGCCGACGTGTCGTCGAGTTGGTCGGCGACGATGTCGTCGGCGTCGAGGAGCGCGGCTGGATGCGGGCGCTTGCCGGTGTCGGAGCCACCGTCACGTTCGCCCTGGCGCAGGGTGGGAGATCGAACGACGGATATCGCGAAGTGCTCGAAGACGCCGCTGCGGCGCAGGCATCGGGGCTGCAGATCGTCCCGCAGGTTGCCAACCGACCGACCGGCATGCTCTTCGGCTTCCAGTCATCGCTTCATCCCTTCATCACCCATCCGACGTACAAGGCGATCGCCCACCTTCCGCTCGACGCTCGTGTCGCCGAGTTGCGGCGCCCCGAGATCCGGTCGGCATTGCTCGCCGAGGTGCCGGCCACGAAGAACCGCATCGGTCTCACGCTGATGAGCCGCTTCGAACTGTTCTTCCCGCTTGGCGACGTTCCCGACTACGAACCGCACCCCTCGACCAGTGCCGCGGCCGTTGCTGCGGCGACTGGCCGGACCCCACAGGAGGTCATGCTCGACTGGATGCTCGGCCGCGACGGCAGGGCGCTGATCTTCGCCCCGCTGGCGTCCTACATCGACGGCGACCACGAAGCGATCCGCGAAATGATCACCCATCCGACCACCGTGATGGGACTCTCCGACGGTGGCGCCCATTGCGGTCTCATCTGCGATGCTTCCATGCCCACCTATCTACTTACGCACTGGGCTCGCGACCGCCATCGCGGTCCGAAGCTCTCGCTCGAAGCTGCCGTCCGACTCCAGACCTCGCGGACGGCATCGGTCTTCGGCCTGCACGACCGCGGTGAGCTCGTTCCCGGCAAGCGTGCCGACATCAACGTGGTCGACCTCGACGGACTCCGCCTCCGCGAGCCCGAGATGGTGTTCGACCTGCCCGCGGGTGGACGCCGCCTGATCCAGCGCGCCGATGGCTACGTGGCTACGTTCGTCCGAGGCCAGCAGACCTTTGCTCATGGAACGCCGACCGGAGAACGTCCCGGCCGCCTTGTGCGGGCCGGCGCATGAACGCCGTCGATCTCGAGGCGCCGAGCCCGACCCCGACTACCACCGGAAACGAGACGTCAATCGGGTCGGACGGAGCGTCTCGGCGACTCGTCATCGGCTCGCTCATGGTTGCGCTGCTGCTTTCGGCGCTCGACAACACCATCGTCGGCACAGCGATGCCGACCATCGCCGGGCAGTTCAACGCGTTCGGCCTCTACGCGTGGGTGTCCACGTCGTACGCCGTCACCTCCACGATCGCCACACTCATCCTCGGGAAGCTGAGCGATCTCTACGGACGCCGACGTTTGCTGCTCTTCACCATCGGTCTGTTCGTGTTCGCGTCGTTGCTCTGTGGTGCGGCGCAGAGCATGCCGCAGCTGATTGCAGCACGAGCCCTGCAGGGCATCGGCGGCGGCGGCATCTGGGGTCTCACGTTTGCAACGATCGGCGACATCGTGCCGCCACGGGAACGAGGGAAGTACTTCGGGATGTTCTCGTCGATCTGGGGGATCGCGGCCGTGCTCGGACCTCTCGTCGGCGGCGTCATCGTCGACAACGCGAACTGGCGATGGATCTTCCTGGTGAACCTGCCTCTCGGCATCGTCGCCTTCGTCCTCCTTGCGAGGGTCCTTCGCGTGCCGCCGCCGAACCGCCGACCGCAGGTCGATGTGAAGGGCGCGGCACTGCTCACGACGTGCGTCGCGGCGTTCATGTTGGCACTCGAGCAGGGACAGGAGCGTGGCTGGACCAGCGTCCCGATCGTCGGCGGTTTCTCCCTGGCAGTATTCGCCTTTGCACTGTTCCTCCGTCAGGAACGTCGAGCGCCCGAACCGATTCTCCCTCTGCACCTGTTTCGCAACCCCCACCTCCGAACGTCGTATCTACTCGGCTTCCTCATCGGTCCATCGATGTACGCGACCGGCCTGTTCTTCGGCCTTTTCTTCCAATCAGTGCGGTTCATGTCCCCGACGGTTGCCGGTCTCGCAGGGGTGCCGATCATGATTGGTCTGGTATGCGGAGCAACGCTAAGCGGACGTATC
>JANOJN010000045.1:0-2061 GCA_031418775.1 Acidimicrobiia bacterium | reverse complement strand
CTCACGCTGAAGACGAACCTGTTCGGCTCGAGCTTCTACGTGCTCACCGGCTTCCACGGGGTCCACGTGACCCTCGGCATCTTGATGCTGCTGTCGCTGGTGAATCTCTCCCGCCGCGGCAAGATCACCCAAGCGAAGGCTGAGACCGTGGAGATCGTCGGTCTCTACTGGCACTTCGTCGACGTCGTCTGGATCGTCATCTTCACCGTGATCTACCTGATCCCGTGAGTCTCTCGTTGAGGAATCGTCATGAGCGCTGAACAGCTTCCCGCCCACTACTTCGACGAGAAGGGCGAGTACATCGGACCCGCCTTCACCGCACGGGACAAGCAGTACCTGAAGATCTTCGTGATCCTGCTGATCCTCACCGGCATCGAGGTCGGGCTCTCCTACACCCCGCTGGAGTCCAAGAAGGCCGCCTTTGCGCTGCCGATGCTGGCTCTTGCCATGATCAAGTTCGTCATCGTCGCCGGCTACTTCATGCACCTCAAGTTCGACTCGCCGCTCATGCGTCGGCTGTTCATCATGGGGGCGATCCTCGCCGGGTTCTGCTACTCCGCCGTGCTTTCGGCGGTCGGCCAGTTCAACGGCGCCGGGCACTGGATCGTGTATCTCGTGGTGTCGTCTGTGCTCCTGGTCGTCTGGGTGTTCCGCGGCAACGATGGCGTCGTGATGGGCATCGACCACGGCGACGCCGGCCCGTCCGCCCACTGAGCCCTGCTCCGCCGGACCTGCCTGCGACAACCGTCACTCGTGGGGCCGCTCTCCGATAGTTGGTTTCGCAGCCTGCGGTGCAAGGCTGTGACGTGATGACTGCGCTCCTCGCCGCCGTTCGGCCGACCGTCGGCTTCCACAGCCACCCCGACGTGATCGTCGTCACGCTGGCCATCGCCACGTTCTTGTGGTGGGCGTTCACCCGGCTCGGCCCGCGCGTGGTCGAACCGGGTGAAACGGTCGCCACCTACCGAAACATCCGCTGGGCGGTCATCGGCGTGGGACTGGTGTTCGTGTTCTCCTACTGGCCGATCCACGACATCGCCGAGGACTACCTCTTCCTCGCGCACATGATCCAGCACACCGTGTTCACCATGCTGGCGCCGGCATGTCTGCTGATGTCGGCGCCACCGTGGCTGTGGCGCTGGGCCCTGGCCGGTCGTGCATGGACCGGGTTGCTCCGACGACTCTCGCGCCCTTTGTTCGCGCTCCTCATCTTCAACACCGTGATCGCCGTGACGCACTTCCCTCAGATCGTCAACCTCTCGCTGCGCAACGAACTCTTCCACTTCTCGGTCCACGCCTTGCTCTTCACCACCGCGACGCTCATGTGGATCCCGGTGATCAACACGTCGCCGTACCTGCCGACCTTGCGTATGCCGACGCGAATGGTCTACCTGTTCGCCCAGTCGATCGTCCCGACGGTGCCGGCGTCGTTCCTGACGTTCTCGGAAACGCCGCTCTACGACAAGTACCAGCAGGCAGCTCGGCTGATCCCCGGGCTCGACCCCATCGAGGATCAGCAGATCGCCGCGGCCATCATGAAGCTCGGCGCCGGGTCCTACCTGTGGCTCCTCATCGGCATCCTGTTCATCCTGTGGTGGCGTGACTCGCAGGCGGGTCGCGCCGACGACAACGTTCGGGCCGTTGGCGGCTCGCCGCGGGTGAGCATCGCCGGCATGTCGGTCGACGGTCGCGCGGTCGGCCTTTCGGCCACTGCGGGGTCCGGCGGGCACGCGGAGTTGGCTGATCCGGACGTCCTCACGTGGGGTCAGGTGGAGGAGGAGTTCGCCCGGCTCGACCGGGAAGCGGGATCGGTCAGCACCGACTGAACGCGCCGTGGCCGGGTCGTTTGTGGAGTGCCGAGAGAGCTCTCGTCCCCGGCCGGAAGCCCGTGCCTGTTGACTCATGTCAAATTCTCCGGGAGGGCTGGTTCGTTGCCTCACCAAGGATCTCCGGACGGTCGGTCTTGGTGAAGGCCCGGTTTATGGGTCGGGGTGGGGTGGTGGTTTTGGAGAGTGCGAGGTGTTCGAAGTTGGGTGGTGAGCGCGTCGATTTGGCGTTGAA